>NZ_LUPI01000008.1:0-314144 GCF_001627265.1 Nocardioides sp. REDSEA-S30_B4
GTCACGACGGCGGCGCTGTCCGCCCCGGCGGCGAAAAGCCCGGGCAGGCGTTCGGGGGTCAGCCCGCCGATTCCGACCAAGGGAAGGCTACCGACAAGACCTTTCCATTCGGTTACCCGATCCAGTCCCTGCGGCCCCCAGGCCATCTTTTTCAACAGCGTCGGATAGACAGGGCCAAGCGCGACATAGGCCGGATCCAGCGCCAGGGCGCGCTCCAGCTCGGCCCGGCCATGGGTCGACAGGCCGAACCGCACGCCCGCCCGGCGCAGCGCGGCGAAATCCGCCGTCTCCATATCCTCCTGGCCCAGGTGGACCATGTCGCAGCCCAGATCCAGGGCGATCCGCCAGTAATCATTGACCACCAGTTGCGCATGATGCGCCTGACAGACGGCCTTGGCGCGGGCGGCGGTGAGCCGGCGGCGGTGGTGCTGCCGGCAGAGCACCTCGTAGGCGACGTCCACGTCCGCGTCGTGGTGGTCGGGCTGCTCGACGTCGCCGACCACGATGACGTCGCCCTCGACGACCATCACGCCGTTCTCGGTACGGGCGTTGTGGGTGGCGCGCTTGCCGCACCAGCACAGCGCCTCGACCTGCAGGACGTTCATCCGGTCGGCGAGCTCGACGAGACGCGCGGAGCCGGGGAACATCAGCGTGCGGAAGTCGGTGAGGATCCCGAAGGCGAAGACGTCGATCTGCAGCTCGTCGACGATCTTGGCCAGGGCGTCGATCTGTTCGGGGGAGTAGAACTGCGCCTCGTCGCAGATGAGGTAGTCGATCCGGCCGCCCTGGGTCAGGTGGTCGACGACGTGGCGCCAGAAGTCGAACTCGCTGTCGACCTCGATCGCGTCGTGGGTCAGGCCCAGGCGACTCGAGAGGCGGCCGGTGCCGGCACGGTCGCGGGTGACGAAGATCTGCCCCACACGGCCGCGGGCGGCGTGGTTGTGGTTGGTCTGGAGCGCCAGCGTGCTCTTGCCGGAGTCCATGGTGCCGGTGAAGAACTGGAGCTCAGCCACGGGGCGAGATCCTAGGTGTCCGGCAGGATGGGTGCATGTCCGGGCCAGTGCACCCCCTCATCGACACCGCCGAGCTGAGCGCGCTCCTCGACTCCGGGCAGCCGCCGCCCCTGCTGGACGTGCGCTACCGGCTGGGCGGTCCGACCGGTCCGGCCGAGCACGAGGCGGGGCACGTGCCCGGAGCGGCGTACGTCGCCCTCGACACGGCGCTCGCCGCACCTCCCGGTGCGGGCGGCCGCCATCCGCTGCCGGACACCGCGACCTTCCTCGGGGCGATGCGGTCGGCCGGTGTGCGGAGCGGTCACCCGGTCGTCGTCTACGACGACTGGTCGGGCCACGCCGCCGCGCGCGCCTGGTGGCTGCTGCGCCACCACGGCGTCGAGGACGTGCGGGTGCTCGACGGCGGGTGGAGCGCGTGGGTCGCCGGCGGCGGGCCGGTGGAGACCGGTCCGGTCGACACGGAGCCGGGCGACCTGGACGGGACGCCGGGATCGATGCCGGTCGTCGAGGCCGACGGGGTGCTCGGGGTCGCGGTGCTGGTCGACGCGCGGGCCGGTGAGCGCTACCGCGGCGAGGTCGAGCCGGTGGATCCCGTGGCCGGGCACGTCCCCGGCGCCGTGAACGTGCCGACGTCGCTCAACCTCACGCCCGAGGGCAGGTTCCGCCCCGTGCCCGAGCTCCGCGAGCTGTACGCCGGTGTCGGGGCCGTGCCCGGGGCGGACGTCGCGGCGTACTGCGGCTCGGGCGTGACCGCCTGCCTCGACGTGCTCGCCCTGGAGCTGGTGGGGGTGCGCGCTGCGCTGTACCCGGGGAGCTGGAGCGGGTGGATCACGGATCCCTCCCGCCCGATCACCAGTGGATCCCCTTGAACACCCGGGCCAGCATGATCTGCTCGGACTCCCGCGAGCCCTGGGTTGCGTCGCCGCGGGCGGCGGCGGAGTCCGGGAACACGTGGTAGGCCATGTTGAGGATGCGGAACGCCACCTTGGGCGCGACCGTGTGCGCGATGGCGCCGGCGTTGCCGAGCGCGGTGTTGATCTCGTGCGGCCGCTCGACCATCGCCCTGATGACCAGGTCCGCGGCCTGTGCCGGTGAGATCGTGGGGAACTTGTCGTAGATCTTGGTCGGCGCGATCATCGGCGTCCGCACCAGCGGCATGTGGATGCCGGTGAAGGTGATGCCGTCGCCGACGAGCTCGGAGGACACGACGTTGGACCAGGAGTCCAGGGCCGCCTTGGACGCCACGTAGGCCGAGAACCGCGGCGGGTTGGTCTGCACGCCGATGGAGCTGATGTTCACGATGTGCCCGCGCCGCTGCTCCCGCATGGCCGGGATCAGGCCCATCACCAGGCGGATCGCGCCGAAGTAGTTCAGCTGCATGGTGCGCTCGAAGTCGTGGAAGCGGTCGTGGCTGAGCTTGAGCGAGCGACGGATCGAGCGCCCGGCGTTGTTGACCACGAAGTCGACCGAGGGGAGCTCGGCCGAGATCTGGGCGCACAGGGCGTCGATCGCGTCGAGGTCGGAGAGATCGCACGGGTAGACGTGGGCCGTGCCGCCGCGGGACTCGATGACCGCCCTGGTCTCCTCCAGCTTGTCCTTGCCGCGGGCGACCAGCACCGGGATGCCGCCGCACTGCGCGACCTTCAGGGCGGTGACCTGGCCGATGCCCGAGGAGGCGCCGGTGATGACGACGTGCTTGCCCTGCAGGGCGGCGCGGTTGTCGGCGTCCCGTCCGCAGGAGTCGTCGAGGTGCTCCTCCCAGTAGCCCCACAGCGTGCGGGCGTAGGACTCCAGGTCCGGCACGCCGATGCCGGAGCCCGCGAGCGCCTTCTCGGTCCGACGTGAGTCGAACACGGGGGCGAAGCCGGTGTGCCCCAGCACCTCCGCGGGGATGCCGAGCTGGCTGGTCAGCGGGTCGAGGACCGATTGCACGATCCCGTTGCGGGCCAGCGCCGCGGCGTACGTCGAGGGGCGCACCGCGCGGGGGAGCAGGGCGAGCGGCCCGGCCCGGGTGACGCCGCGGTCGACGGGGGTGGCGAACCGTGGGGCGCCGGCGGCGGCGCAGAAGGCGTTCACGACGTCGACGACCGGCTGCGGCTCGGGGTTGACGAGGTGAAAGGCCTGGCCGTCGAGGTCGGGACAGTGGGCGATGTGGTCCATCGCCTTCGCGACGTAGTCGACCGGCACCACGTTGGTGTCGCCGAGGTCGACGCCCACGAGCGGCAGCCAGGCGGGCAGCCGGTCGCGCAGCAGCTTCATCAGGGGGAAGAAGTAGTAGGGGCCGTCGACCTTGTCCATCTCGCCGGACTGGGAGTCGCCGACCACGATGGCCGGCCGGTAGACGCGCCAGGGGACCGTCGCCTCCTCGCGCACGATCCGCTCGGACTCGAACTTGGTGCGGTGGTAGGGCGAGGGCAGGTGCTGGCCCTCGTCGAACATCGTCTCGTCGAAGCGGCCGCGGTGCTCGCCGGCGGCGGCCACCGACGACACCTGGTGGAAGCAGCCCACCTCCAGCGCCTCGGCGAGCTCGAGGGCGTGGCGGGTGCCGCCGACGTTCATCGTCTCGTTGGTCGCGTCGTCGGCGGTCATGTCGTAGATCGCCGCGAGGTGGAAGAAGTGCTCGATCGAGCCGCGGTGCTCGGCGACCCAGGCGGGGTCGACACCGAGCCCGTCCTGGGACAGGTCGCCCACGACCGGGGTGACGCGGTCGGTGCCCCAGCGTCGGACGAGGGCGTCCATCCGATGTCGGCTGCCCTCGCGGACGAGGACGAAGACCTCGCCCTCGCGGTGGTCGAGCAGCTCGGTCACGAGGAACCGCCCGATGAAGCCTGTGGCGCCGGTCACGAAGTAGGCCATGGGCGGAGACTAGCCCCGCTCGGCCCTCGTGGGGATGCCCCGAGGGCTACTCCTTGGTGCCGCCGAACATGATCTCGTCCCAGCTCGGGACGGACGCGCGGCCGCGCTTGCGGGCCGGCTTGCGGCCGGCGGGCTCGTCGACGTGCTCGGGCGGGGTCTGCTGCGCAGCCGGCGGCTCGGTCGTCTCCCGCGCGGCCGGAGCGGGCTCGTCGTGCGAGGACGGGGCCGGCTCGGGCTGACCGGGCTCGGCGTCCGCACGCACGGGCTCCGCCGACTCCTGGGCCGGCTCCTGGGCCGGCGCCTCGTCGTGCAGGTCGGGCAGCGACTCGGGCGCGACGAGGTGGATCGCGTCGTCGCCCAGGGGCAGCTGGTCGGGCTCGTCGAGGGCGGCGGCACGACGGCGGCGCACCTGCTCGAGGTCGTCGGGGGCCGGGGGTGCGGTCGGGGTCGCCGACCGGTCGCCGATGAGCCAGCGGGCGTCGTCGTCCTCGGCCACGACGTAGTTGCCGGGCATGTCGTAGGTGTAGGTGCCGGTGCCCGAACGGGTCTGGGTGGCGAAGTCGGCCGTGAGTACCCAGCGCCCGTCCTCGCGGCGCCAGGCGTCCCAGGCGACGGTGTCGACGCCGACGTTGACCGAGCGCAGGTGGGACTCGACGGCCTCGCCGAGGATGCGCGCCCCGTCACCGTTGCGACGGCGTACCGAGCTGCGCTGCGCGCGCTGGGCGACGTGCTCGCGCTCGGCGAGGACGGGGCCGGCGAACGGCATGATCTTCTCGACGCTGGTCTGCGCCGCCTCGGCGACCGCCTCCGGCGTCTCGCCGGCGCGGATGCGGGCCTGGATGTCGCGAGGCCGCAGGACGCTCTCCATGGTGATCTCCAACTGACCGAGTCGTGACGTCTCGCCGCGCAGGGCGCTGCGGAGCCGGGCGTCGACGTCGAGGGTGTGCTCCTCCCCGGCGTCGCTGACCAGGAGCAGGCGCTTCCCGTCCTCGCTCGTGCCCGCGAGGGTCAGGTGCACCATGAGCCGGTCCACCTCCTGCTTCGTAGTCCATCGCCGCCGGAGTGCCCGGGGTGGGGCGAGCCTACGCCAGGAGACGCCCCGGACCAGGGACCCCGGCGCCCGAGGGGCCCGTGGCGCGCTCGCGGTGCGCTCGGGGTGCGGCGGTGCGTCGGACCCGCCGCACATTTGCGTGGCGCACCGCTGCTCGCAGGCTCCACCATCTGCTCATGACCACGACCTGGCTCCCGACGGACTGGGAGCACCCGCTGCGGGTGGACCTGCCCACCGGCCACCACCTGCGTCCCATCACCGCCGACGACACCGAGAAGGACATGCAGGCCGTCATGGGCTCGCGGGAGCGGCTGTGGGCGATCTACGGCGACGCCTGGGGCTGGCCGCCGGCCGACATGAGCGCCGAGGCCGACCGCGAGGACCTGCAGCGGCACTGGGAGGAGATGCAGACCCACGAGTCCTTCAACTACGCGCTCCTCGACGCCGAGGAGACCGAGCTGATCGGCTGCGTCTACGTCGATCCCGGTGACGGCCCCGGGTGCGACGCCGTCATCTCGTGGTGGGTGCGGGACGAGTACGTCGGCAGCGAGCTCGAGTCCACGCTGGACGCCTTCGTCCCCGACTGGATCGCCCGCGACTGGCCGCTGACCTCGCCGTTCTACGGGGTGCGCTGAGGTCGTCCGCGGCCGCTGGGTCCCGGCCCCCGGCTGTGGGTAGCCTGCGCGGGTGCCGACCCCCGAACCCAGCGTGACCCTGGTCGCCCTCGACCTCGTCGGCATCTTCGTCTTCGCGATCTCCGGCGCGCTCGTCGCGGTCCGCAAGGAGCTCGACGTCTTCGGCGTGATGGTCCTGGCCGGTGTCACCGGCCTCGGTGGCGGGTTCCTGCGCGACGTGCTCATCGACGCCACGCCGCCGGCCGCGCTGCAGGACTGGCGCTACCTCCTCGTGCCGGTCGCTGCCGGCCTGGTGACCTTCCTCTACCACCCGGCGCTGGGCCGGATGGAGCGGCTGGTCAACGTCTTCGACTCCTTCGGTCTCTCGTTGTTCTGCGTCGCCGGGGCGCTCAAGGCCGTCGACTACGGCCTGGGGCCGCTGCCGGCAGCGCTGCTGGGGATGGCGACCGGCATCGGCGGCGGCATGATGCGCGACGTGCTGGCCGGCCGCGTACCGGTGATCTTCCGGGGCGAGCTCTACGCGACCCCTGCGCTGGCAGGGGCGCTCGTCGCGGTGCTGCTCGACCGTGCGGACGTGCCGTTCGGCCTGGCCGCCGCGGCCGGGGCCACGGTCTGCCTGGTGTGGCGGCTGCTGTCGATGTGGCGCGGCTGGCAGGCGCCGGTGCCGCGGGGACCCGCCAGCGTCTGAGGTCGGTCAGTCGCCGTCGGACACCGGGGGCCGCGGCAGCGTGAGCGCGGCCAGCGCGGCGAGGAGGCCGGCGGCCAGGGACACGAGGTACGCCGGGTTGGCGCCGTAGTGGTCGACGACGAAGCCGGAGGCAGCGGCACCGGGAGCGACGCCGGCGACCAGGCCGGTCTGCACGAGGGCCATCCCCTCGGTGAGGCGGGCGCGGGGGGTGCTGGACTGCACCAGCGACATCGTGGCGATGAGCGTCGGGGCGATGGCGGCACCCCCGATGAGCAGCACCAGCCCCATCAGCGGCAGCGACCCGACCAGCCACAGCGGCGCCATGGCCAGCGCCATCGCGCTCGCCCCCACCCGCAGTCGCGTGGTGACCGAGGTACGCCAGGTCAGCGCACCGGTGACGACGCCGGAGACCAGGCTGCCCAAGGCCCACAGGGCCAGCAGCGCGCCGGCCCAGGCGGGAGCCCCCTGCTCGTCCGCGAACGCGACCGTGGTCACCTCAGCAGCACCGAAGAGGACGCCCAGGCACGCGGAGACGACCGTGAGCGGAGCCAGCGTGCGCCAGGGCAGCGGCACGCGCCGGTCACCCCCGCGCCGGTGCGGGTGGGCCGGGGGAGCGGTGGAGCGCTGGGCGGCGAACGCCCACGAGCCCAGGGACCCCGCGGCGGCGGCCACCGCCAGCCCGAGCACGGGGTGCACGAGCGTGGCGAGCACCGTCACCAGGATCGGGCCGAGGATGAAGACGACCTCGTCGAAGACGGCCTCGAGGGCGTACGCGGTCTGCACCTGCGCCGGCCGGTCGAGCACCTGCGCCCAGCGGGCACGCCCGGCCGAGCCGATCTGGGGCAGCGAGCCCCCCGCCACGGCCGCGGCGACGTACGACGCGGTGCGCGGCCAGTCCGCCTGGACCGACCAGACCAGCAGCGAGGTCGCGATGCCGAAGACCGTGCCCGCCACGGCCAGGACCGGTCCCTGCCCCCAGCGGTCCAGCAGCCGGCCCTGCGCGATGGCGAGCACCGCGTTGGCGACCATGTAGGCCGCTGAGACCGAGCCGGCCAGGCCGTAGGAACCGGTCGCCCCCTCGACCAGCAGCACGATGCCGAGACCGGCCATGGAGATCGGCAGCCGAGCCACCAGACCCGTCAGCGAGAACGCGAGCGCGCCGGGGTGCGTCAGCACGTCCCGGTAGCTCCTCAGCCCGCCTCCAGCACCGCCGCCTGCCATGCCCGGAACCTAGGACCTCTGCCGGGTCCCGGCTAAATCTCGGGTGATCCTCCAGGGTGAGAAGGCGGGTTCCTACGATGTGGGCATGGCCAGCCCCGACGTGAGCCCCTACGACGCCCTGCTGCTCGTCTCCTTCGGAGGTCCGGAGAAGCCCGAGGACGTCGTGCCGTTCCTGGAGAACGTCACGCGGGGCCGGGGCATCCCGCGCGAGCGGCTCGAGGAGGTGGGCGAGCACTACTTCCTCTTCGGCGGTCGCTCTCCGATCAACGACCAGTGCCGCGACCTGCTGGCCGCGATCCGCACCGAGCTCGCCGGCGCGGGGATCGACCTCCCGGTCTACTGGGGCAACCGCAACTGGGACCCGTTCCTCACCGACACGCTGCGGCAGATGGCCGAGGACGGCATCACCCGCGCCGCCTGCTTCGTGACCAGCGCCTACAGCTCGTGGTCGTCGTGCCGGCAGTACCGCGAGAACCTCTGGGACGCCGTCGACCCGCTCGGCGACGGTCCCGGCCCCGAGGGTTCGCCCGTGCGCCTGGACAAGTTGCGCCACTACTTCAACCACCCCGGCTTCGTGGAGCCCAACGTCGACGCGGTGCTCGCCGCGCTGGCCGACCTGCCCGAGGACGTCCGGGCCGGTGCCGAGCTGGTGTTCGTCACCCACTCGATCCCCACGGCCATGAGCGAGCGCAGCGGCGACCCGGAGAAGGACTGGGAGGAGGGGAGTGCCTACGTCGCGCAGCACCTCGACGTCGCCCGCAGCATCGTCGACCGCGTCGCGGAGGAGACCGGCACCCGCCACGACCACGCGCTGGTCTACTGCTCGCGCTCGGGCTCGCCGCAGGTGCCGTGGCTCGAGCCCGACGTCAACGACCACCTCACCGCGATGAAGGAGCGCGGGGCCGCCGCGGCCGTGATCGTGCCCGTCGGCTTCGTCTCCGACCACATGGAGGTCGTCTACGACCTCGACACCGAGGCGCTGGCCACCGCGAAGGAGGTGGGCCTGCCCGCGACGCGGGCGGCCACCGCCGGCACCGACCCGCGCTTCGTGTCGATGGTGCGTGACCTGCTGGTCGAGCGGGCCACCGTCGAGCGCGGCGAGGACGTCGTGCGGGCCGCCACCGGCGGGATCGGCGCGATGTGGGACGTCTGCCCCGTGGGCTGCTGCGCCAACCCGCGCGCCGAGCGACCCGCCCTCTGCGGCCGCGACACGTGACCGACCCGCGCGACCTCGCCGCCCTGTCCCGCGAGGTCGCGACCGAGGCCGCCGCCCTGGTCCGGGAGCACGCGGCCGGAGGTGTCGAGGTCGCGGCCACCAAGTCCAGCGACGTCGACGTGGTCACCGCGGCCGACCGCGCGAGCGAGGAGCTGCTGCGCGCGCGGCTGGTCGCTGCCCGGCCCCACGACACGATCCTGGGGGAGGAGGGGGAGGACCGGCCCGGCACGTCGGGCCTGCGGTGGGTCCTGGACCCGATCGACGGCACCGTGAACTTCCTCTACGGGCTGCCGCGCCACGCCGTCTCCGTCGCCGCGCAGGTGGCCGACGACGCGGCACCGGACGGCTGGTCGACCGTCGCCGGGACCGTCCTGGAGGTCCCGACCGGCTCCACCTGGAGCGCGCACCTCGAGGACGGGGAGCCCGTCGGCGCCCGTGACGGCGTGCCGGTGCGGGCGCGCGACCCGCAGCCGCTGTCGCAGATGCTCGTCGCGACCGGCTTCTCCTACGACCGTGAGGTGCGTCGCCGTCAGGCGGAGTCCCTGGTGCGGCTGCTGCCCCGGGTGCGCGACATCCGCCGCCTGGGCTCGTGCGCGCTCGACCTGTGCCTGCTCGCCTCGGGGCACCTCGACGCCTACGTCGAGGAGGGCGTGAACCTGTGGGACCACGCGGCGGCGGCGCTCGTCGCGCGCGCCGCGGGCGCGCGATGGGAGCTGCACACCGGCGCCTCCGGGCGTGACCTGCTCGTGGCGGCCCCCGCGGCGGCGTACGACGTGTTCTGCGAGGCGGTCCTGGAGGCCGGGTACGCCGCCCCCGCGACCCCGCAGGGGTGACCTCCCCGGGAGGGGAATAGCGCGACGTCACCCACTGTTCACCGCCCGCCACACCAGACCGGTGTGGAGTGGTCCCCGGCGATGGTGCACACTGTGGCGCCGATCGACCGGACGAGGGGAGTGACGACGATGGCAACCGACTACGACGCGCCACGCAAGAACGAGGAGGACTCCTCCGAGGAGAGCATCGAGGAGCTCAAGGCACGCCGCCACGACAAGAGCTCGGGCAAGGTCGACGAGGACGAGACCGAGGCGGCGGAGAACTTCGAGCTCCCCGGAGCCGACCTGTCGCACGAGGAGCTTGCCGTCGAGGTGAAGCCCAAGCAGGAGGACGAGTTCACCTGCATGAGCTGCTTCCTGGTGCACCACCGCTCGCAGCTGGCGGACGCCAAGAAGAAGATCTGCTTCGACTGCGCCTGAGGCCCTCGGGGGTCCTCAGGCGTCAGCCGACCAGCGGTTCAGCTGGGCAGACCAGCTGGGCAGATCAGGGAGGACGGGTCAGACCCCGTCCTTCTCGAGTCCCGGGGGCAGGTGCCCCGCGGACTTCGTGTAGTACCGGGCGGCGCCGCGCATGGCGAGCATGCGCGCGACCGAGACCGCAGCCCCCGTGGCGACCGCCCAGGCCAGGGCCTCACCGATGTTGACGTCGGGGTCGGCCGGGTTCGCCGGCGGCTTGCGGCGCGCGGCCTTCGACCACCCCGTGGTCAGCACCTTGCGGGTGACGACGGCGGCACCGACCGCCGAGCCCTTCTCCATCACAGACCAGACCTTGGACATGGTCCGACCCTAGCCCCCTGCAGCACCCCACCGGAGGGGGAGGGACCAGCCCGGGATCATCAGGGAGATCAGCCGGCGGCGTCGACGGCGCGGCTCAGCGCCTCGGCGAGCCGCTCGGGGCGACGCGTGCTCACCAGCCAGTACGGCGTGGGGTCGGCCGGGTCGCGCAGCGACACCTTGACCGCCTTGCTGCGGTAGGGCCGCAACAGCAGGTATGCGCGGGCGTCGGCGTCGCGACCGGCCACCAGTCGGGTCTGCTCGGCATCCAGCGCCTGCACCTCATCGACGAAGCGGACCTCGACCTTCGCGCGGCCGGCGCGGAACCAGCCGTCCTGCACGCTCAGCACGGCGCCGCCGTACGAGAGGAAGAAGGCGACCATGAGCGCGGCGGCGACGAAGGTGACGGCCCACGCGAAGGGGCCGGGGACCGCGACGATCACCGCCAACCAGAGGCTGGCGACCAGCATCGTCCCCTGGGCCCACCACCGGATCGGCACGGCGAGCCGCTCGCGGTAGTGCGTGCCCGTGTCCACGGGACAGGAGTCTCGCACTAGGGTCCCTGCCGTGGACGACCAGGCCTCCTCACTGCCCGTTGCCCTGCCCGTCCCCGTGGTGCGACTGGACCCCGAGCTGCCGCTCCCGTCCTACGCGCACCCCGGCGACGCCGGCGCCGACCTGCACACCACCGTCGACGTCGTGCTCGCGCCGGGGGAGCGCGCGCTGGTGCCGACCGGGATCGCCCTCGCGCTGCCGGAGGGGTACGTCGGTCTCGTGCACCCGCGCTCGGGGCTGGCCGCCCGGCACGGCGTCTCCATCGTCAACACGCCCGGCACCGTGGACGCCGGCTACCGCGGCGAGGTCAAGGTGCTGCTGGTCAACCTCGACCCGGCCGAGCCGGTGGAGCTGCGCCGCGGCGAGCGCGTCGCCCAGCTGGTGGTCCAGCGGGTCGAACGAGCCGCGTTCGTCGAGGTCGACGCCCTGCCGGACTCCGCCCGGGGCAGCGGGGGCTACGGTTCTACCGGTACCTGACCCGCCACTCGAGGGAGCGCTCGTGAAGTTCCGCCGCAAGTCCGCCACTGAGCCGGAGACCCCGGACCAGGCCGCGACCGAGCCGGCTGAGGGGTCCGAGGAGCAGACCAGCCCGCCCGCCGGGCCCTACGACGTCTCCGACATGCCCGACCTGCCCGAGGGTGTGCAGCGCATCGACCTCGGCTCGCTGCTGATCGCCCCGGTCGTGGGCACCGAGCTGCGCCTGCAGGTCGACGAGGCCAGCGGCGAGGTCCAGGCGGTCCTGCTGACCGGGCCCGCGGGCGCGCTGGAGCTGCGCGCGTTCGCGGCTCCTCGCAACGGCGACCTGTGGAGCGAGGTGCGCCCCCAGATCGCGGCGGACATGTCCCAGCGCGGCGGCACCGCGACCGAGGAGCAGGGCCGGTGGGGCACCGAGCTGCAGTGCGAGCTGACCCGGACGCTGTCCGACGGCCGCACCGGCCAACAGCTCTCGCGGATCATCGGCATCAACGGCGCGCGCTGGATGCTGCGCGCCACGCTGATCGGTGGCCCGGCCCGTCCCGGCGCCGACCGCGACACGTGGGACGCCGTCATCAGCACCGTCGCCGTCCGCCGCGGTGACGGCGCGATGCCCGTCGGGGAGCCGCTGCCGCTCGCGCTGCCCGAGGGCGCGCGCCGCGTGGGGGGCTAGGCGCCCCGTGGCCGAGAAGTCCCGCCTGCGTCGCAGCATCTCGCGCTGGGCCAACAGCTCGGACATGCTCGCCCGCGACATGCTCAAGACCTACGTCGAGCCTGGCAAGGACACCATCGCCGAGGCCGAGGACCGCGCCCGGGTGCGCCTGCAGGGCACGCTGCGCACCGTGACTCTGCGCCCCCGCGGCGGCGTGCCCGCGCTGGAGGCCGAGCTCTTCGACGGCTCGGGGGCACTGACCATCATCTGGCTGGGACGCCGGCGCATCGTCGGCATCGACCCGGGCGTCTCGATCGAGGTCGAGGGCCGGATCGGCGTCCACGAGGGGCAGCGGGTGATCTTCAACCCCCGCTACCAGCTGCTGCCATGAGCGACCACCAGCTGGCACCGGGGGTGACGGTCGAGGAGGTCGTCCGCGGCCAGCTCGCCAAGGCCCTCGGCGGGCGACGCGGCATGGTCGAGGCCGCCGTCCCGACGATCGTCTTCACCGTGCTGTGGCTGACGACGCGCGAGCTGCAGGTCGCCCTGGGCGTCAGCGTCGGCGTCGCCGTGCTCCTGCTCGTGGTCCGGCTCGTGCAGCGCTCGACGGTGCAGTTCGTCGTCAACGCGCTCTTCGGCATCGGCATCGGCTGGTTCTTCGTCCGCCTCGCCGCCTCCCGGGGCGGGAGCGAGGACGAGCAGGCGCTGGCCTACTTCCTGCCCGGCCTGCTCTACAACGGCGGGTACGCCGTCGTCATGGCCGTCACCTGCCTGATCGGCTGGCCGCTGGTCGGCTTCATGGTCGGCTCGGTGACCGGCGAGGTGACCGAGTGGCACCGCGACAAGCAGGTCGTGCGGCTGTGCACGACGCTGACCTGGCTGCTCGCCGTGCCCTGCGTCGTGCGCGTGGTCCTGCAGGCGCCGCTGTGGCTGGGCGGCTGGAGCGGGTCGATCGACACCGACTTCGCGATCGCCGCGCTCGGCATCCTCAAGATCGCGCTGGGCTGGCCGCTGCAGCTGGCCGCGCTGGCGGGGATGCTATGGGTGCTCGGCCGCAACCGGACGCCCGTGGAGCCGCTGGCCCCCTGAGTGGTGCGGTCGCCCTCAGCCGCCGTGGGTGGACGGCGCGAGCAGCCGTTCGAGCTCGTCCTCCTTCTCGGCCGGCACGACGAACAGCAGCTCGTCGCCGGACTCGATGGGCTGCTCCGGGTTGGGGGTGTAGACCTGCCCGTCGCGCAGGATCGTCACCAGCGCGCAGGACTCCGGCAGCGGCACCAGACCGGCCGGCTTGCCGACGTACGGGCTGTCGGAGGGCAGGGTCATCTCAACGAGGTTGGCGTTGCCCTGGCGGAAGGTGAACAGGCGCACCAGGTCGCCGACCGTGACCGCCTCCTCGACCAGCGCCGACATGATGCGGGGCGTCGAGACGTTGACGTCCACGCCCCACGCCTCGCTGAAGAGCCACTCGTTGTTGGGGTGGTTGACCCGGCCGACGGTGCGGGGGACCCCGAACTCGGTCTTGGCCAGCAGCGAGGCCACGAGGTTGGCCTTGTCGTCGCCGGTGGCGGAGATCAGCACGTCGCAGCGGTCCAGGCGTGCCTCCTCCAGCGAGGACATCTCGCAGCAGTCGGCCAGCAACCACTCGGCGTCCGGCACCCGCTCGGGCTTGATGGCCTGGGCGTTCTTGTCGATCAGCAGGACCTCGTGGCCGTTGCCGATCAGCTCGCGGGCGATGGACCGGCCGACGGCCCCGGCCCCGGCGATGGCGACGCGCATCAGCTCTCCTCCGGTCCCTTGTCGAGGACCGCGAACGTGTGGGCGGCCATCTGCTCACGGATGACCAGGTGCAGCATGTCGCCCTCCTGCAGGATCGTCTCGCGGGTGGGCAGCATGCCCTCGCCGAGCCGGTCGATCCACGCGATGCGCGACTTGCTCTGCAGCTGCAGGTCGATGGTCTTCTGACCGATCCAGACGTCGGGGACGGTGATGTGGTCCACGCGCACCGTTCCGCTGGGGTCGCGGAAGTCGGGCTCGGCGCCGGCGGGCAGGATCCGGCGCAGCACCTGGTCGGCGGTCCACTTCACGGTGGCGACCGTGGTGATGCCCAGGCGCTGGTAGACCTCGGCGCGGCCGGGGTCGTAGATGCGGGCCACGACCTGCTGGATGCCGAAGGTCTCGCGGGCCACCCGAGCGGCGATGATGTTGGAGTTGTCACCGGAGGAGACCGCGGCGAACGCGTCCGCGCGCCGGATGCCGGCCTTCTCCAGGACCTCCTGGTCGAAGCCCATCCCGGCGATCTTGTCGCCGTTGAACCCCGGCCCAAGGCGTCGGAAGGCATCCGGCTCGGAGTCGATCACCGAGACGGTGTGGTTGCGGTCCTCCAGGGAGCGGGCGAGGGTCGAGCCGACCCGGCCGCACCCCATGATCACGACGTGCACGGGACCACGCTATCCGCAAGTGACCTCCGGGGCCGCACGTGCCGTAGCCTTCCGGTCCGTGGGTGTCGGCGACGTCTCGAAGCGGATCCTCCTGGGACGCAAGCTGCGCAGCTCCCAGCTGGGGGAGACGTTGCTCCCCAAGCGCATCGCGCTGCCGGTCTTCGCCAGCGACGCGCTCTCCTCGGTCGCCTACGCGCCCGACGAGATCCTGATCATGCTCTCGCTGGCCGGCGCGTCGGCCTACACCTACTCCTGGCAGGTCGGCGTCGCCGTCGCCGTCGTGATGGCCGTGGTCATCGCGTCCTACCGCCAGACCGTGCAGGCCTACCCCTCCGGCGGTGGCGACTACGAGGTCGCCCGGACCAACCTGGGGGAGAAGGCCGGCACCACGGTGGCCAGCGCCCTGCTCATCGACTACGTCCTCACGGTCGCGGTGTCGATCTCGGCCGGGGCGCAGTACGCCGCGGCGGCCCTGCCGGTGCTCAGCGGCCACGAGGGCGCGGTCGCGGCGGGCCTCGTCGCCTTCGTCGCCGCGCTGAACCTGCGCGGCGTGCGGGAGTCGCGGGCGATCTTCGCCGCCCCCACGTACCTCTTCATGCTCGCCATGGGCGCGATGGTCGTGGTCGGTGCGGTGCGCTGGTGGTCGGGCAACCTGCCCCGGGCCGCGTCCGCCGACATCACGATCGTGCCGCACGAGGGGCTCGAGGGGCCGCTGACCACGCTGGCCCTGGTCTTCTTGCTGGCGCGGGCGTTCTCGTCGGGCTGCGTGGCGCTGACCGGTGTCGAGGCGGTCTCGACCGGCGTACCCGCGTTCCGTCGGCCGAAGGCCCGCAACGCCGGCACCACGCTGCTGCTGCTGGGCCTGATCGCGGTCACGATGATGCTCAGCGTCATCATCCTGGCCCGCGAGATCGGGGTGCGGATCGTCGACCCGTCCGACCGCGACCGGCTCTTCCTCGACGGGGCTCCGGTCCCCGAGGACTACGACCTGGACACCCTGATCAGCCAGATCGCCGAGTCGGTCTTCTCCGGCTTCCCGCCGGGCTTCTACTTCACCGTCACCGTGACCGCGGTGATCCTGCTCTTCGCGGCCAACACGGCCTTCAACGGCTTCCCGGTCCTCGGCTCGATCCTCGCCCGCGACGGCTACGCCCCGCGCGCGTTCGGCTCCCGGGGCGACCGGCTGGCCTACTCCAACGGCATCGTCGCGCTCGCCGCCCTCGCGATCGTGCTGATCTGGGCCTTCGACGCCGAGGTCACCCGGCTGATCCAGCTCTACATCGTCGGGGTCTTCGTCTCCTTCACGCTCAGCCAGCTCGGCATGGTCCGGCACTGGACCCGCGCGCTGGCCGAGGAGCGTGACGCCGCCGAGCGGCACCGCATGATGCGAGCCCGGGTGCTCAACGCCGTGGGGCTCACGATGACCTCGCTGGTGCTGGTGGTCGTCGTGGTCACCAAGTTCCTCGCCGGCGCCTGGATCACCATCTTGGCCATCACCTTCTTCTACGTCGTGATGCAGGCGATCCGCACCCACTACGACCGGGTCTCGGCCGAGCTGGCCGCGGACGAGGAGGACAAGGTCCTCCCCACGCGGGTCCACGCGATGGTGCTGGTCAGCAAGCTGCACAAGCCGACCCTGCGGGCCCTGGCCTTCGCGAAAGCGACCAGGCCCAACGCCCTCGAGGGCGTCTACGTCGCCACCGACGGGCGGGCCACGTCGGCGCTGATGGCCGAGTGGGACGAGCGTGACATCGACCTGCCGCTGAAGGTGCTGCACTCGCCGTACCGCGAGCTGATCCGCCCGATCGTCGAGTACGCCACCGAGATCCGCCGGGCCAACCCGCGCGGCGTCGTGGCCGTCTACATCCCGGAGTACGTCGTCGGCCGGTGGTGGGAGCAGCTGCTCCACAACCAGACCGCCCTGCGGCTCAAGGGTCGGCTGCTGTTCCAGCCCGGGATCATGGTCATCTCCGTGCCCTACCAGCTGCAGTCCTCGGAGGCCGCGCGCGAGCGGGCCTACGACGACGACACGCGGGTGCGCCCCGGCGACCTGCGTCGTGGCGACGTCCGGGACCGCCGATGAGCGGCCCGGTCGGGTCGCGCCTCGAGGGCGTGGTCGGGCCCGTCGCCCACGAGCGCGTGGTCGTCGAGATCACCGAGGGCGCCGAGGGCGACCGGTTCTGGCGCGGTGACGCCGTGGAGGTGCTGGAGGCCTCGCCGGACCGCGTCGAGGCGCCGTGCCGGTTCGCCGGTCCGGGACTGTGCGGCGGTTGCGACCTGCAGCACGTGCGCCTGCCGGCGCAGCGTGCGCTGAAGGCCGGCGTCGTGCGCGAGCAGATGGTGCGACTGGCCGGCCTCGAGGTCGACGTCGAGGTCGAGGCGGTGCCCGGCGACGTCGACGGGCTGCGCTGGCGCACCCGGCAGCGCTACGTCGACCTGGGCGACGGCCGCCGCGGTATGCGCCAGCACCGCAGCCACGAGGTCGTCGAGATCGACGACTGCCTCATCGACGGTCGCGGCCGGGTCTCGGAGCGGGAGCTGCACACGGTCCGCGGCGTGGAGTTCTCCGTCGCCCCGGGCGGCTTCTGGCAGGTGCACCCCGGCGCCGCCGAGGTGCTCGTCGAGACCGTGCTCGCCGGCCTCGAGCCGCAGCCCGGCGACCGCGTCCTGGACCTGTACGCCGGCGTCGGGCTGTTCGCCCGTTTCCTCGGCGAGGCCGTGGGCCGCTCGGGCGCCGTCGGGCTGGTCGAGGGCGACCGCACCGCCGTCTCGCACGCGCGCACCAACCTCGCCACCCTCCCCGGCCGCTGGGAAGCCGTCTCCGGCGACGTGGAGCGCGTCCTCGGCCGCCCGCGCGGCGATCTGCTGAGTGGGCCGGTCGACCTGGTCGTGCTGGACCCGCCGCGCCAGGGGGCGCGCCGCAAGGTCGTCCGCGAGGTCGCGCGCCGCACCCCCCGTCGGATCGCCTATGTCGCATGTGACCCGGCGGCCCTGGCCCGGGACACGGCGTACCTGCGCGAGGCGGGGTATTCCCTGGCCTCCCTCCGCGCGCTCGACCTCTTCCCGATGACGCACCACGTCGAGTGCGTGGCCCTCTTCCACTGGGACTGACCCGCCGAGAGGTCAGCCGCGCATGGCCGAGAGGTCGCTGGCGCATGGCCGAGAGGTCGCTGGCGCATGGCCGAGACGTCGCTGGCACGCGTGGTAGACGGCTCGGGCGTGCGTGAGTGACGGTTGGGCCGTGCGTGAGTGACGGCTCGGCAGTCAGCGGCGGGACCGATAGACGCGTCGCACCACGTCCTCGACGTCCGGCTCCTCGATCGAGAGGTCGAGCACCTCGGCGTCGGCACTGACAGCGGCGAGGACCGCGGCGGCGGTGACCCGGTCGGGGTCGAAGCCGATGCGGTGGCGCAGGCCGTGGCCCTCCTCGCCGAGGTGGGTGGCACCGTCGGGCAGCGCCAGGGAGGGCACGGAGGACGCGAGGTCGACGGTCATCACGCGCTGGGCGCCGACGGTGCGCGAGAGCGCGCCGAGGCTGCCGTCGTGGACGGTCCGGCCGCGGTCGACGAGCACGACGCGGTCGCAGAGCCGCTCCACGTCGCCCATGTCGTGGGTGGTGAGCAGCAGGGTGGTGCCGTGGTCGCGCCGCTCGGTCACCAGGAACTCGCGCAGCCGCTGCTTCGACAGCACGTCCAGCCCGATGGTGGGCTCGTCGAGGATGACCAGCCGGGGCCGGTGGAGCAGCGCGGCGGCCACCTCGGCGCGCATCCGCTGACCCAGCGAGAGCTGCCGCACCGGAGTGGTGAGGAACTCGCCCAGCTCCAGCCGCTCCACCAGCTCCTCGCGCCGGGCCGCGGCGTCGGCGGGGGAGAGCCGGTGGATGGCGGCCAGCAGGGCGAAGGACTCGCCGGTGGGCAGGTCCCACCACAGCTGCGACCGCTGCCCGAAGACCACACCGATCTCACGGGCCAGCCGGCGCCGTTCGGCGACCGGGCGCAGCCTGCAGGTGCGGACCTCGCCGGAGGTCGGCACGAGGATGCCGCAGAGCATCTTGATCGTCGTGGACTTCCCCGCCCCGTTGGCGCCGATGTAACCGACTGCCTCGCCGGCCTCCACCCGCAGCGACAGGTCGTCGACGGCCACCACGGTGCGCCGTCGCACGCCCTCGCGCACCCGGAAGGTCCGGGTCAGGCCGTCGGTCTCGATGATGTGAGAGGTCATCCGCCCGCTCCCTGGTAGTGACGTACGCCGGTGCGCCAGCTCAGCCCCGCGGCGACCCAGGCCCACACGGCGGCGACCGGCGCCAGCCAACCAGCCCAGTCCGGCAGCCCGGCGAAGGTGTCGAGCCCCAGCAGCGTGGCGGCCGGCAGGTAGGCCGTGAAGGCCATCGGGAAGAAGAAGCCGAAGACCACGACCAGCGGCCGGCCCCAGACGGTGCCGGGCTGCGTGGCGGCGTACCGACCGCCGTACACGAACGCGTTGGTCATCTCCGAGCCGTTGACGAGGAAGAACTGCAGCCCGCCGGCCCACACGAACAGCGCCGCGAAGGTGACCGTGCCGCTGACCAGGGCGACGGCGAGCAGCCCGACGGCCCCGGCACCCCAGGCGAGGTCGTTGACCACCAGTCCGACCACGAGCGCCACCAGGCCGACGGCCGCACGCGCGAGTCGGCGCAGGCTGATGTCGCTGGTGACCAGCTGCAGCAGTAGCGGCTGCGGACGCAGGTAGAACACGTCCAGACGCCCGGTGCGGACGTACTCCGGGAGGTTGTCGCAGTGCCCGACGACCATGTCGGCCAGCGAGAAGCACAGGTCGGCGAGACCGAAGACCAGCAGCATCGCGGCCAGGTCGAACCCACCGATCGCCGAGACACTGGTGAACAGCACCGCCACCTCGGCCAGCTCGGTGAGCCCGACCAGCAGCGAGCTGCCGAGGTCGAGGCCGAAGCTGGTGCGGTAGCTGGCCTGCGAGCGGATGCGCGAGGCCAGCACCGCTCGGTACGGCGCCAGCACGCCGCCGTGGGGCGCCGGGCGCGCCACGGGCTGGGCCAGGGGCGACTCAGCCACCCTGCACCTCCAGGCGATGCCGCCCACGACGCGTCATCAGCTGGCCCAGCGCACCGACCACGACCAGCCAGCCGACCTGGGCGGCCACCAGCCCGACCGAGGCGAGCCCGTCGACGCGCCCGGAGAGCACGTCCACGGGGTACATCAGCATCGACGGGAAGGGCGAGGCCGAGGCAAGCCAGAACAGCGGCGCCGGGAAGATCGCGATCGGCACGTAGAGCCCGGCCAGGAACCCCGCCACGACCATGTAGAGCAGCGCCACGCCCCGCGTCTCCACCAGCCAGAACCCGGTCGCGGCCACGAGGTAGGCGGTCGCGGCGGAGACGGTGATGCCGAGCAGCACGCTCACAGCGCCCAGCAGGTAGGGCCCCGGCGTCGTCGGCATGGTCATCCCCACGACCAGGGCGCCGACCAGCACCGACGGCACGCCGCGGGGGAGCAGCGCGAACAGTCCGCGACCCACCTCCATGGCCACGGCGCCGGCGTGCACGTCGAGAGGGCGCAGGAAGTCCACGACCACGTCACCGGTGCGGATCCGCTCGGCCATCTCCGAGCGGCCGTAGAGGTTCACCGACCCGAGCAGCCCCTGGGACAGCCAGACGTAGGCCGACATGGTGCCGACGTCGTACCCGTCGAGCTCGCCGCCCGCGGCCTGCACCGTCGCCAGCAGCAGGGCGACCTTGAGGAAGCCGAAGGTCGTGTTGGCGACCAGGCCCGCCAGTGCGGCGAGCCGGTAGGCCGCCTGCTGCCGGAAGCCCGCCACGACGAGCCTGAGGTACGGCGTCCCGACCGAGGGGGAAAGGGGCCGGACCGAGAGCACCGGCGGACTCTACCCGCGCCCGGAGGGGTGGCCGCCACATCACTCGATGTCGTGTATCTTGATGTCGAGAGAGTTGCTGAGGTGAACCTGACTTCCGCAGGTCACCGGCTCGACGGCAAGATGGCGGCAGACCGCCGGCGCACACGCGACAGAGGAGATGTTGGTCAGTGGGTAGCAAGAACAGCTTCGGTGCCAAGAGCACCCTGGACGTCAACGGGGCGTCCTACGAGATCTTCCGCCTCGACAAGGTGACCGGTGAGGGCCTCGACGTCGAGAGCCTGCCGTTCAGCCTCAAGGTCCTCCTGGAGAACCTCCTGCGCACCGAGGACGGTGCCGACATCACCGCCGAGGACATCAAGGCGCTGGCCGGCTGGGACGAGACCGCCGACCCCGACAAGGAGATCCAGTTCACGCCGGCGCGCGTGATCATGCAGGACTTCACCGGCGTCCCCTGCGTCGTCGACCTCGCCACCATGCGTGAGGCGATGGCCGACCTCGGCGGCGACGCCACCAAGATCAATCCGCTCGCGCCCGCCGAGATGGTCATCGACCACTCGGTCATGGCCGACGTCTTCGGCAGCCCCGAGGCCTTCGAGCGCAACGTCGAGATCGAGTACGAGCGCAACCGCGAGCGCTACCAGTTCCTGCGCTGGGGCCAGGGCGCCTTCGACGACTTCAAGGTCGTCCCGCCGGGCACCGGCATCGTGCACCAGGTCAACATCGAGCACCTGGCCCGCACCGTCTTCACCCGCGAGGTCGACGGCGAGCTGCTGGCCTACCCCGACACCTGCGTCGGGACCGACTCCCACACCACGATGGTCAACGGCATCGGCGTGGTCGGCTGGGGCGTCGGCGGCATCGAGGCCGAGGCCGCCATGCTCGGCCAGCCGGTCTCCATGCTCATCCCGCGCGTGGTCGGCTTCAAGCTCTCCGGCGAGCTCCCCGAGGGCTCGACCGCCACCGACCTGGTGCTCACCATCACCGAGATGGTCCGCAAGCACGGTGTGGTCGGGAAGTTCGTGGAGTTCTACGGTCCCGGTGTCGCGGCGCTGCCGCTGGCCAACCGCGCCACCATCGGCAACATGAGCCCCGAGTTCGGCTCGACGATCGCGGTCTTCCCGATCGACGACCAGACCATCGACTACCTGCGCCTCACCGGCCGCTCCGAGGAGCAGATCGCGCTCGTCGAGAGCTACGCCAAGGAGCAGGGCCTCTGGCTCGACCCCGACGCGGAGCCGCGCTACTCCGAGAAGCTCGAGCTCGACCTCTCCACCGTCGTCCCCTCGCTGGCCGGCCCGAAGCGTCCACAGGACCGCATCGAGGTCACCGAGGCCAAGGCCGGCTTCCGCGCCGCGCTGGTCGACTACGTCGACGCCGACGCCCAGGAGACCCAGGGCTACGACGAGTCGGTCGAGGAGACCTTCCCGGCCTCCGACCCCGCGACGAGCAACGGTGGCGGCGAGGCCGCTCCGCCGAAGGACTGGGCCTCGGCCGCGCCCAAGGACGGCGGTCGCCCCTCGAACCCGGTCGAGGTGACCCTCGAGGACGGGACCCAGTTCACCCTCGACCACGGTGCGGTGACGATCGCCTCGATCACCTCCTGCACCAACACCTCCAACCCCTCGGTCATGATCGGCGCCGCGCTGCTGGCCAAGAAGGCCGTGGAGAAGGGCCTGGTCCGCAAGCCGTGGGTCAAGACCACGCTCGCGCCCGGCTCGCAGGTCGTCTCGGACTACTACGAGAAGGCCGGCCTCACGCCGTACCTCGACAAGCTCGGCTTCAACCTCGTCGGCTACGGCTGCGTGACCTGCATCGGCAACTCCGGTCCGCTCATCCCCGAGGTCTCCGCCGCGGTCAACGAGCACGACCTCGCCGTCGTCTCGGTGCTCTCGGGCAACCGCAACTTCGAGGGCCGCATCAGCCCCGACATCAAGATGAACTACCTCGCCTCCCCGCCGCTGGTCGTCGCCTACGCGCTGGCCGGCTCGATGGACGTCGACCTGTTCAACGACCCGCTGGGTGTCGACACCGAGGGCAACGAGGTCTTCCTCAAGGACATCTGGCCCTCGCCGCAGGAGGTCGAGGAGACCATCGCCGGCGCGATCAACTCCGAGATGTTCTCCTCCTCCTACGCCGACGTCTTCAAGGGCGACGAGCGCTGGCGCTCCCTGCCCACCCCGGAGGGCAACACCTTCACGTGGGACGAGGACTCGACCTACGTCCGGAAGGCTCCGTACTTCGACGGCATGCCGGAGGAGCCGACCCCGGTCACCGACATCGAGGGCGCGCGGGTCCTGCTCAAGCTGGGCGACTCGGTCACTACCGACCACATCAGCCCCGCCGGCGCGATCAAGAAGGACAGCCCGGCCGGCCGCTACCTCGCCGAGCACGGTGTCGAGCAGCGTGACTTCAACTCCTATGGCTCGCGCCGAGGCAACCACGAGGTCATGATCCGCGGCACCTTCGCCAACATCCGGCTGCGCAACCAGCTGGCGCCGGGCACCGAGGGCGGCGTGACGCGCGACTTCACCGCCGACGGCGAGGTCACCAGCGTCTACGAGGCCTCCGAGCACTACATCGACGCGGGCATCCCGCTGGTCGTGCTCGCCGGCAAGGAGTACGGCTCCGGCTCCTCGCGCGACTGGGCCGCCAAGGGCACCGCGCTGCTGGGAGTCAAGGCCGTCATCGCCGAGTCCTTCGAGCGGATCCACCGCTCGAATCTCATCGGCATGGGCGTCATCCCGCTGCAGTTCCCCGAGGGCGAGTCCGCGGAGTCGCTGGGCCTGACCGGCGAGGAGGAGTTCACCATCACCGGCATCACCGAGCTCAACGAGGGCACCACGCCCCGCACGCTCAAGGTCAAGGCCGGCGACGTGGAGTTCGACGCGGTGGTCCGCATCGACACCCCCGGCGAGGCGAACTACTACCGCAACGGCGGCATCATGCAGTACGTCCTGCGCTCGCTGCTCAAGGGCTGACCCGCCCCGAGCACGCAGTCGTGCCCCTCAGCGCGCGCCCTGGCGCCCGCTGGGGGGCACGACCCATTTGTCCGGGGCGGTCGCGCCGCACGGGCGCGAGGCGAGGGCCAGGCTGCGGGAGCTGATCAGGCTCGAGGAGCCGCTGGATACGGTGGCGCCATGATCGTGGCGTTCAGCATCTCCCCGACCAGCGGCGACGAGACCGGCAGCGTCTCCGAGGCGGTCGCCGCCGCCGTACGCGTGGTGAAGGAGTCGGGGCTGCCCTACGAGCTGAACTCGATGTTCACCAACGTCGAGGGGGAGTGGGACGAGGTGATGGCCGTGGTCAAGCGCGCCGTCGACGTCGTCGCCGAGGTCTCCCCGCGGGTCGGGCTGGTGCTGAAGGCCGACATCCGTCCCGGGTGGGACGGTCAGCTGACGGCGAAGGTCGAGCGGGTGGAGCGCCTGCTGGAGCAGGGGTGAGCCGCGCGCGACGGACGCTGGTGCTGGCGGTCGCGCTCCTGGGGGTGCTGCTCGTGATGACCGCCGCCACGGTGCTGCCGCAGGTGGCCGAGCGGCTGCGACCCGAGCCGGTGGACCTGACCCTCGACGCGGTCGAGGTCTTCGAGGACCTGCCCACGACGCACACCGACGACGCGGTGGAGTACCCGACCGAGCCGCCCGTCGGCGGACCGCACGCGGGGGAGTGGCTCGACTGCGGCGCGTACGACGAGCAGGTGCCCGCCGAGAACCTCGTGCACGACCTGGAGCACGGCACCGTCGTGATCGCCCACGACCCCGATCTCGACGCCGACGAGGTCGCGCTGCTGGCCGAGCAACTGCCGCAGAACGGCATCCTGACGCCGTGGTCCGGCCTCGACGCACCCGTGGTCGTCGTGGTGTGGGAGCGCCGTCTGGCGCTGACCGGGGCCGACGACCCGCGTCTGGCCCTGTTCATCGCCGAGCTCGGCAACGGCGAGACGGCTCCGGAGCCGCGGGCCTCCTGCGCCGGCGGCATCGAGCCGCCCCGGGACCCGGGGCTCACCCAGGTCTGAGACGCGACACGGGCCCTACGGGTGTGACACCGCCGTGACAGCGCGTGGGTAGCCTCGCAGCGTGCCGACCGATAGCGCGCCCGCAGCGGGCGACCTCCAGCCCGTGACCCTGCCCTCCGTGGACGACCTCGACGGCTGGAACGACTTCCTCGACCAGCAGGTGCTCGGCGGGCTCCAGCGCACGCGGCAGCGCATCGAGGCCCTGCGCGCGACCGCGCCCGGCGACCCGGCGAGCCTGCCGCGGTGGAACGACGTGCACGTCGACCTCGGCAACGCCTTCGCCGTGGCCGGCCTGCTCTCCCAGGTGCACCCCGACGCTGCGCTGCGCGAGCGCGCGGAGGGCTACGAGCAGCAGCTGCACGAGCTGCGGACCTCGCTCATGCTCGACCCCGGGGTCTATGCCGTGCTGGAGGCCGCCCCCACCGACGGACTGCCCGACGGCGCGGAGCGGGTGCTGGAGGACGCGCTGCGCTCCTTCCAGCGTAGCGGCGTCGACCGCGACGAGAAGACCCGCGCCCGGCTGCGCGAGCTCTCCGCACGCGGCTCCGACCTCGGCCAGGCGTTCGCCCGCAACATCCGCGACGGAGCGGGGGAGACCCGCGTCCCGGCCAGCGCCCTGGAGGGCCTGCCGGCTGACTACGTCGAGTCCCACCCGGTCGCCGAGGACGGCACGGTCACGATCACGACGGGCTACCCCGACACCAACCCGTTCCTGATGTTCTCCGCCGACCGCGAGGCGCGGCACGCGGTGATGCACACCTTCCTCAACATCGGCTGGCCCGACAACGACCCCGTCCTCGCCGACCTGCTGAAGGTCCGCGACGAGCAGGCACGGCTGCTGGGCTACGACTCCTGGCCCGACTACGACGCCGAGGAGAAGATGATCGGCACCGGGGCCGCCATCGCCGAGTTCGTCGACCGGGTCGCCCGCGACGCCACCGCCAGCGCCGAGCGCGACGCCGCGGTCCTGCTCGAGCGGGCCCGGCAGGACCACCCGGACCTCGAGCGGCTCGACGTGGCCGACGCGCGCTACTACGGCGAGGTCGTGCGCCGCGAGCAGTACGACGTCGACGGGCAGGCCGTGCGGGCCTACTTCGACTCCGGGCGGGTCCGCCAGGGGTTGCTCGACGTGACGGGCCGACTCTTCGGCCTGGAGTACCTCCCGGTCGACGCGCCCTCCTGGCACTCCGAGGTGGCGACGTACGACGTGGTGCTGGTGGAGACCGGGGAGCGGCTGGGCCGCATCCACCTCGACCTCCACCCGCGGCCGGGCAAGTACAACCACGCCGCGCAGTTCGACCTCGTCCGCGGTGTCGCCGGACGCCAGCTTCCCGAGGGCGTGCTGGTGTGCAACTTCGGACGCACCCGCATGGACCACTCCGAGGTGGTCACGCTCTTCCACGAGTTCGGCCACCTGCTGCACCACGTCCTGGCCGGGCGGCACCCGTGGGTGCGGTTCTCCGGCGTCGCCACCGAGTGGGACTTCGTCGAGGCGCCCAGCCAGATGCTCGAGGAGTGGGCCTGGGACCACGGCGTGCTCGCCGGGTTCGCCGTCGACGCCGACGGCACGCCGATCCCCGAGGCTCTCGTGGACCGGATGCGGGCGGCCGAGGAGTTCGGCAAGGGCTACTACGCGCGCACCCAGATGTACTACGCCGCCGTCTCCTACCGCTTCCACGCCGAGCTGCCCGACGACCTGACCGCGCGCTCGCGCGAGCTGTCGGACCGCTATGCCGTCTGGGGGCAGGTGCCCGACACGCACTTCCACTGCGGCTTCGGGCACCTCGAGGGCTACGGCTCGGGCTACTACACCTACATGTGGAGCCTGGTCATCGCCAAGGACCTCTTCTCGGCCTTCGACGCGGGCGACCTGTTCGCCCCGGAGGTGGCCACGCGGTACCGCGACACCGTGCTGGCCGCCGGCGGCAGCAGGGACGCCGCCGACCTGGTCGAGGAGTTCCTGGGACGTCCCTACGACAACCGGGCCTTCACGGCCTGGCTGGAGTCCTGAGGCACTCCGCGCTCACCTGGCGCTCGGTGCGCACGAACCCGGCACCGAGGTAGAGGTCGAGCGCGTGGTGGTCGGGGTCGGCCACCAGCACCAATGTGCGCGCGCCCAGCTCGCCCAGCGCGTGGGTGCCCGCGTGGTGCAGCAGCGCCTGCGCCAGACCCCGACGCCGCGCCTCCGGGTGGGTCTGCACGGTCTGGAAGCGCGCCAGCCCCTCGCCGGCGCAGAAGATCCCGAGCCCGGCGAGCAGGCGGTCGCCGTCGAACGCCCCGAGCCACGCGCCGTGGCGGCTCTCGACCGCGGCCCGCTCGGCTGCTGCACGGCGGGTCGCGAACAGCTCGTAGTCCGGGCCGGCGCCCTCGGCGCAGGCCAGGTCGAGCGCGACCTTCTGGCTCCAGTCGCGGTCGCCGCTCAGTGCGCGCACGACCGCGCTGCGCTGCAGCTGGCGCGGCGGCAGCACCCTCTCGGCGGTCAGCACGGTGTCGACGGCCACCCGCCACCCCGGTTGACGCAGCCGGTCGACGTCCTCACGGCCGGCGCTCGGGTCGTCGATGCCGACGGCGTGGTGGCCCAGGCCGGGGAGGAGCGCCTCCACGCGGGCGGCCAGCCCCGGCAGGTCCCGCAGGAGCGGTGTGCGGCGCAGGAGCACGAAGTTGCCCCAGCGGAACGTCGGGTTCTGCGGCGTGCGCACGACGACGTACGCCGGGTGGTGCTCGACCTCGCTGCCCGACTGCGCGAGCAGCGCCAGGTCGGTGCGCCACGCCAGGGACAGGACCTCCACGCCGCCGAGGCTAGGGGAGCGGGGAGCCTGCTCCGGGGACGCGCGTGTCACGTCCAGGTAAAGCGCTGCCGTGCGGGGGTAGAACGGGGGCATGGACTCCGACACCTTCACCGTGCGCACCGGCTCCGCCGACGTGGTCCTCGACCTCACCGACCGCGCCCAGGCGTGGTGCCGTGGCCGGGGCGACGGGCTGCTGCACGTGTTCGTCCCGCACGCGACCGCCGGTCTGGCGGTCCTCGAGACGGGCGCCGGCAGCGACGACGACCTGCTCGCGGCGCTGGCCGACCTGCTGCCCGCCGACGACCGGTGGCGGCACCGGCACGGCACGCCGGGCCACGGCCGGTCGCACGTGATGCCGGCCCTGGTCCCGCCGTACGCCACGCTCCCGGTCCTCGACGGCCGGCTCGCGCTCGGGACGTGGCAGAGCCTGTGCCTGGTCGACCTCAACGTGGACAACCACGAGCGCGAGGTGCGATTCAGCTTCCTGGCGGGCTGAGGCCGGGGCAGGGCGGTTACTCCGCACGAGTTCTCACCCTGAGCTCGCGCTGAGGGTGAGAACGCGTGCGGACTATCCCGCCCGGCATCGAACACGTGTTCGACCGTCGGCGTACCATCGCCCCCATGGACCGACTCGTCGCCCCGCCCGGCTGGCCGCGTGCCGTGCGACCCCCCGACGCCCCCGACTGGGAGACCACGGCATGTGCCTGGCTGCTCGACCAGTGCCCGCCGGAGTTCCGCGGCTACGCGACCCTGAGGCGCCACCCGGTGGTGCTGGCGCGGTTCGCGGTGCTGCACGTCGAGGGTTGTCACGCCGCCGTACGCCGTGGGCTCAGCGAGGCCCGGGCCGACCTGCCCCAGGTGGCTGACGGGGACGTCGTGGAGGCGGCGGTGCAGACCTTCCTCACCGAGGAGGCGCGCCTCGTGGCGCTGCGCCGCGAGGTCGGGCTGGTCGAGGAGGCGCTGCGCGGGCGTCGCTACCGCGCACGGCTCTGAGCGAGGCCCGCGTGCGGGACGAGGTGGTCGAGGAGGTGGTTGAGTGGACCGCATGCACCGCTTCGCCTGCGTCGTCCTGATCGACCGCCACGGACGCCTGCTGCTGCAGGAGCGCGACGAGCACCCGGTGATCGACCCGGAGAAGTGGGGCTTCTGCGGCGGCCACCTGGAGGAGGGCGAGGACGCCCTGGGCGGTGCGGTGCGCGAGCTGGAGGAGGAGACCGGCGTGCGGCTCCCGCCCGATCGGCTGGAGCTGGTGGAGGTGGCCAGCGTCTTCCACGAGGCCTACGACTCCTGGGACGAGATGTCGTTCTACGCGGCGGCCGTCGACCTCGCCGACGACGACATCGTCTGCGGCGAGGGGCGTCGGATCGTGTTCGTCGACGCCGACCGAGTGCTGGACCTCGACCTCACCGGGTCCGCCCGGCAGGTCCTGCCGGGGTTCCTCTCCGGCCCCGTCTACAGCAGGCTGTGCGCGTGAGCACCCGAGTCACCGTCCACCAGGTCCACCACGACGGCGCCGAGGACGTCGTGGTCGCCCCGAGCGGCCGCCACGAGGGATCGGTCTACACCGGCACCGTCGACGGCGCCGTGCTGCGGGTGGGACCCGACGGCTCCGTCGAGCAGGTCGGCTCCACCGGCGGGCGCCCGCTCGGTCTCGAGATCGACCCCGAGGGCCGGCTGCTGGTCTGCGACGCCCACCGCGGGCTGCTGCGCATGGACCCCGACACCGGCGCGGTCGAGCGGCTGCTGGCCGAGGTCGACGGCACCGCGATGGTCTTCACCAACAACGCCGCGATCGGCTCCGACGGCACCACCTGGTTCTCCGACTCCTCGCGCCACTACGGCATCGAGCGCTGGAAGGACGACTTCGTCCAGGACACCCGCTCGGGCCGCCTGCTGTCCCTCGCTCCCGACGGCACGGTCACCACGGTCCTCGACGGGCTGGCCTTCGCCAACGGCGTGGCCCTGTCGGCCGACGAGTCCTTCGTCGTCGTGGCCGAGACCCGCGCCCGCACCCTCGTACGCCGCTGGCTGACCGGGGACCGGGCCGGCACCCGCGACCTGCTGGCCGGCGACCTGCCCGGCTACCCCGACAACATCGCGCGGGGCAGCGACGGGTTGATCTGGGTCAGCATCGCCAGCCCGGTCGACCCCGTGGTCGAGCGGCTCGGGAGCGCTCCGATGTGGGCGCGCAAGGCGGTCACGCGCATCCCCGAGCGGCTCCAGCCCAAGCCCGCCCACACCTGCCGGGTGCAGGCCTACGACGACGAGGGGCGGCTGGTGCACGACCTCGACCTCGACACGCCCGACTTCCACATGGTCACCGGTGTGCGCGAGCACGAGGGGCGGGTCTGGCTGGGCAGCCTGCACGAACCCGCCGTCGCGGTCGTGGACCTGTGAGGACCTCCGTCTAGACTCATGGACTCGCCCTCTCACCACCGTGCGGGGGCACGCCACGCCTGAGGAGGACCCCCGATGGGAGTGCTGGAGTCGGTCACGGGACCCCGTGACCTCCAGGGACTCAGCGACGACGACCTCACGCTCCTGGCGAGCGAGATCCGCGACCTGCTGATCCGCACGGTCGCGACCAACAGCGGGCACCTCGGGCCCAACCTGGGCGTGGTCGAGCTGACGCTGGCCGTGCACCGGGTCTTCGACTCCCCGCGCGACCGCATCGTCTTCGACACCGGCCACCAGTCCTACGTCCACAAGCTGCTCACCGGGCGCGTGGAGTCCTTCGGCACCCTGCGCCGCGAGGGCGGGCTCTCGGGCTACCCCAGCCAGGAGGAGTCCGAGCACGACATCGTCGAGAACTCCCACGCCTCCACCGCGCTGTCCTACGCCGACGGCCTGGCCAAGGCCTACCGCATCCGCGGCGAGGACCGCCACGCCGTCGCCATCATCGGCGACGGGGCGCTGACCGGCGGCATGGCCTGGGAGGCGCTCAACAACATCGCGATCGCCAAGGACAGCCGGCTGGTCATCGTCGTCAACGACAACGGCCGCTCCTACACCCCCACCATCGGCGGCCTGGCCACGGCGCTCTCGAGCCTGCGCACCGACCCCCGCTACGAGCACGTCCTCGACGCGGTCAAGAAGCGCCTCAACGCCGTCCCCGGCGTGGGCCCGGCGGCCTACGACGCGCTCCACGCGATGAAGAAGGGCCTCAAGGACGCGCTGGCGCCGCAGGGCCTCTTCGAGGACCTCGGCCTGAAGTACGTCGGTCCCGTCGACGGCCACGACCGAGCCGCGATGGAGACCGCGCTCACGCAGGCCAAGCGCTTCGGCGGCCCGGTGATCGTGCACGCCCTGACCCGCAAGGGCTACGGCTACGACCCGGCCGAGCGCCACGAGGCCGACCAGTTCCACGCGCCCGGCCCCTTCGACGTCCAGACCGGCGCGGAGAAGCCCAAGGGCCGGATCTGGACCGACCACTTCTCCGAGGCGATGGTCGACCTCGGCCACCGTCGCAAGGACGTCGTCGCGATCACGGCCGCGATGATGCACCCGGTGGGGCTCGACGCCTTCGAGCGGCACTTCCCCGAGCGCACCTTCGACGTCGGCATCGCCGAGCAGCACGCCGCCACCTCCGCGGCCGGTCTCGCGATGGGCGGGCTGCACCCGGTCGTCGCGGTCTACGCGACGTTCCTCAACCGCGCCTTCGACCAGGTCCTGATGGACTGCGCGCTGCACAGGTGCGGCGTCACCTTCGTCCTGGACCGCTCCGGCGTGACCGGTGACGACGGCGCCAGCCACAACGGCATGTGGGACATGTCGATCCTGCAGGTGGTGCCGGGCCTGCGCCTGGCTGCCCCTCGCGACACCACCCGGCTGCGCGAGCTGCTCGACGAGGCCGTCCTCGTCGACGACGCGCCGACCGTGGTCCGGTTCCCCAAGGGGGCGCCTCCCGCCGACATCGAGGCCGTCGACCGCGTGGGCGGCTGCGACGTGCTGGTCCGCTCCGGCGCCAAGGACGTCCTGGTCGTGGCGGTCGGCTCGATGGCCACCACCGCGGTGGACGTCGCCGAGCGGCTCACCGCCCAAGGCATCGGCGTCACCGTGGTCGACCCCCGCTGGGTCAAGCCCGTCGACCCCGCGCTCATCGACCTCGCCCGCGCCCACCGGCTGGTGGTCTCCGTCGAGGACAACGGGGTCCAGGGCGGCTGCGGCGCCTCGCTGCTGCAGGCCCTGGTCGCCGCCGACGTGCGCACCCCGGTGCGCCTCCACGGCATCCCGCAGGAGTTCCTCGGTCACGCCAAGCGCGACGTGATCCTCGACCGGGTCGGGCTCACCGCCCAGCACCTGGCGCGAGGCATCGTCGAGGCGATGGCCGACGAGGCCCTCCCCGACCTCGACGCCGTTGACCGGCGCGGCTGAGCGGTCCTGGGAGGGAGACCCGACCCGCAGCCGGCCGGTCGCACCGGGAGCGGTGCGGCTGCTGCTGGCGGTCGTGCTGGCGCTCGGTGCGCTGAGCGGCTGCACGCTGTTCGACGACGACACCGAGGGGTCACCGCTGCCGACCTCGGCGGCGCCACCGCCCCCTGGGGTCGTGGAGGACCTGACCCGGGTGCTTCGACGCCGAGCCGTCGCCGTCCGTGAGGACCGCGCCCGACAGTTCCGGTCCGGCCTCGTCGCGGGCGACCGCGCGTTCCGGCGCGCCCAGGCGGCGTACTTCACCTCGGTGCGCCAGCTGCCGCTGGGCGTCTTCCGCTACTCCTTCGACGCCGCCGACATCCTGCGGGTCGACGGGTCCTACTGGGTCGTGGTGCGGGTCCACCTCCAGCTGGAGGGGTACGACGACGAGCCGGTCGTCTCGCGCGACCGCTACCTCTTCACGCCGGACTCGCGCGGCCGCCTGCGGCTGGCGTCGGTGACCGACGCCGAGTGGGAGGAGCGCAACGGCGTCCTGGCTCAGCCGTGGGACCGCGGCCCGGTGGAGGTCCGCAGCGTGGCCGGCGTCCTGGGTGTCTTCGACGTCGGGAGCGTCGACCGGTCCGCGGAGCTGCTGGACTCCGCGCAGCGGGCCATCTCCGACGTGAGTGCGGTCGTGCCCTACGACTGGGACCATCGGGTGGTGCTCTACGCGCTGTCCGACACCGCGTTCATGGCGTCGCTGGAGCAGCTGCCCGGGGGCGACCCGGACCTGGTGGACGCCGTGGCGTTCCCGGTGCCGGTCGACGACGCGGACCCCTTCGCGGCGATCGCGGGTGTCCGGGTGGCGCTGCACCCCCGGATGCTGGGCCGCCAGGACGCCGCCCGCGACCGGCTGCTCCGCCACGAGCTGACCCACGTGGCCCTGGGACGGCGCGACGACGACGTGCCGACCTGGCTCTCGGAGGGTGTCGCGGAGTGGGTCTCGGTGCGGCCGCTGGCGCCACAGGACCGCGCCCTGTCCACCGCGTCGCTGGTGGCGGCCCGCGACGCGCTGGAGTCCGGGGAGCTGGACCTGCCCGCGTCGGTGGACTTCAACGGGAGCCTCCAGGGGGCCAACTACGGGCTGTCGTGGTGGGCGTGCGAGCACCTGGCGACGTCCTACGGCGACCGGGTCCTGTGGCAGCTGGTCGACGAGCTGGGCAGCGTGCCGGCCGACGGCTCCGTGGACGAGCGGGGCGCTGAGGCGCTGCGGCGGCTCACCGGGGGGGGCCCACGCGACCTGGCGCGCAGGGCCGCGAAGCAGATGGTGGCGACGTACGGACCCTGAGGTCCGCACGCCGCCACCGATCAGTCCTGCGTTGGTGTCGTGCTCACACCGGGAGGGCTCAGTGGAACGAGCCCAGGCCCTCGCGCTCGAGCAGCATGGTCAGGCCGCCGTTCCAGAAGGCGAAGCCCGCACCGGTGATCATCGCCAGGTCCAGGTCCTCGGCCGCCGCGACGACGCCCTCGTCGAGCATCAGGCGGGCCTCCTGCGCGAGGCCGGAGAGCACCGTGCGGCGCACCTCCTCCTTGGCCAGGACCTTCGGCTCGGCCGGCTTCTCCAGCAGCGCCTCGACCTCGGGGTCCAGCGACCCGTCGGGACCGAAGTAGGCACCCTTCTTCGCCGCCACGACCCGCTCGAGGGCGGGGGAGACGTAGAAGCGGTCGGGGAAGGCCGCGGCCAGCGTCTCGGTGTTGTGCAGCGCGATGGCCGGACCGACGAGCGCGATCAGCGTGAACGGCGGCATCGGGGCGACGCCGGCGAACGCACCGTCGACCACGTCGATCGGGGTGCCCTCGTCGAGGATCCGGCTGACCTCGGACATGAAGCGGCCGAGGAGGCGGTTGACGATGAACGACGGGCTGTCCTGGACCAGGATGGTGGTCTTCTTCAGCGCCTTGCCGGTGCCGAAGGCGGTGGCCAGCGTCGCGTCGTCGGTCTTCTCGCCCTGCACGATCTCCAGCAGCGGCATGACCGCGACGGGGTTGAAGAAGTGGAAGCCCACGACCCGCTCGGGGTGCTCGAGGTCGGCGGCCATCTCGGTGATCGAGAGCGAGGAGGTGTTGGTGGCCAGCACGCACTCGGCGCTGACGACCTTCTCCACGTCGGCGAAGACGGCCTTCTTGACGCCCATCTCCTCGAACACGGCCTCGATGACGAAGTCCGCGCCGGCGAAGCCCTCGGCCTTGTCGACCGAGCCGGTGACCAGGGCCTTGTGGCGGTTGGCCTTGTCCTGGTTGATCCGACCCTTGGCCAGCAGCTTGTCGATCTCGGCGTGGACGTAGCCCACGCCCTTGTCGACGCGCTCCTGGTCGAGGTCGGTCAGCACGACCGGGACCTCGAGACGGCGCACGAACAGCAGCGCCATCTGGCTGGCCATCAGGCCGGCGCCGACGATGCCGACCTTGGTCACCGGGCGGGCCAGCGACTTGTCGGGCGCACCGGCGGGGCGCTTGGCGCGCTTCTGCACCAGGTCGAAGGAGTAGAGGCTGGCCAGCAGCTCGGGGGTCTGCGACAGCGCGTGCAGGGCGTCGTCCTCGCGGGCGAAGCCGGCGTCGCGGTCGCCGTCCTTGGCCGCGGCGAGCAGCTCGACGGCCTTGGCGGCGGCCGGGCTGGCGCCACCGGTGCGGGCCAGGGCGACCTGCTCGGCACGGCGTACGGCGGCGTCCCACGCCTCCCCGCGGTCGACCTCGGGCCGCTCGACGGCGACCTTGCCGGTGAGGACGTCGCCCGCCCAGAGCAGGGACTGCTCGAGGAAGTCGGCGCCGGAGAAGACCGCGTCGGCGAGACCGAGCTCGAAGGCCTGCTGGCCGCCGACGGTCCTGCCGTTGTTGAGGGGGTTCTCGATGATCAGCGTCACCGCGGTGTCGGCACCGACGAGGTTCGGCACGAGGAACGCGCCGCCCCAGCCGGGGACCAGGCCGAGCATGACCTCGGGCAGGCCCAGGGCCGGTGCGGAGTCCATGACGGTGCGGTAGGTGCAGTGCAGCGCGACCTCGAGGCCGCCGCCCAGCGAGAGGCCGTTGATGAACCCGAAGGAGGGCTTCTGGCCGTCGCCGAGCTTGCGGAAGACCGCGTGACCGAGCTCGGCCACCACGCGCACGGCGTCCGGGCCGCCGCCGGCGATCGAGGTGAGGTCGGCGCCCGCGGCCAGGATGAACGGCTTGCCGGTCACAGCCAGCGCGGTCACCTCGTCGTCGGCCAGCGCCGCGTCGATGGCGGTGTTGAGGCTGATCAGGCCGCGGGGACCGAAGGTGTTGGGCTTGGTGTGGTCCTCGCCGTTGTCGAGGGTGATCAGGCCGATCACGCCGGCGCCGCCCGGCAGGGTCACCTTGCGCAGCTTGGCCTCGGTGACGCGCTCGGCGTCGGAGGAGATCTCCTCGGCGCGGGCCAGGAGGGTCGAGATGTCGCTCATGTCAGGCCTTCTCTCCGGTCCAGTGGGGGTTCTCCCAGATGACGGTGCCGCCCATGCCGATGCCGATGCACATGGTGGTGAGGCCGTAGCGGACCTCGGGGCGCTCCTCGAACTGGCGCGCGAGCTGGCTCATCAGGCGCACGCCCGAGGAGGCCAGTGGGTGACCCATGGCGATCGCGCCGCCGTAGGGGTTGACGCGCGCGTCGTCGTCGGCGATGCCGAAGTGCTCGAGGAAGGCCAGCACCTGCACGGCGAAGGCCTCGTTGACCTCGAAGGCCTCGATGTCGTCGATGGTCAGCCCGGCCTGCTTGAGCGCCTTCTCGGTGGCGGGGATCGGGCCCGCGCCCATGACCTCGGGCTCGACGCCCACGAAGGAGTAGGACACCAGCCGCATCTTGATCGGCAGGCCGAGCTCCTTGGCGGTCTCCTCCTCGGCGAGCAGCGCTGCGGTGGCGCCGTCGTTGATGCCGGCGGCGTTGCCCGCGGTCACCTTGCCGGCGGCGCGGAACGGCGTCTTGAGGCCGGCGAGGCTCTCCATCGTCGTCTGCGGGCGCATCGGCTCGTCGGTGGTGGCCAGGCCCCAGCCCTCCTCGGCGGAGCGGGTGGCGACCGGCACCAGGTCGGGCTGGATCGCGCCGGCCTCGTAGGCGGCCGCGGTCTTGGCCTGGGAGCGCACGGCGTAGGCGTCGACGCGCTCCTTGGTGATCGTGGGGTAGCGGTCGTGGAGGTTCTCCGCGGTCTTGCCCATCACCAGCGCGTCGGGGTTGACGATGCGCTCGGAGAGGATGCGCGGGTTGGGGTCCACGCCCTCGCCCATCGGGTGGCGGCCCATGTGCTCGACACCGCCGGCGATGGCGACGTCGTAGGAGCCGAAGGCGATGCCGCCGGCGGTGGTGGTCACGGCGGTCATGGCGCCGGCGCACATGCGGTCGATGGCGTAGCCGGGCACCGACTGGGGCAGCCCGGAGAGCAGGGCGGCGGTGCGGCCGATGGTCAGGCCCTGGTCGCCGATCTGGGTGGTGGCGGCGATCGCGACCTCGTCGACCCGCTCGGGCGGGAGCCCGGGGTTGCGACGCATGAGCTCGCGGATGCACTTGATGACGAGGTCGTCGGCGCGGGTCTCGGCGTACTGGCCCTTGGCCTTGCCGAAGGGGGTGCGCACGCCGTCGACGAAGACGACCTCTCGCAGCTGTCGGGGCACGGGGTCTCCTGGAGGTGGGTGCTCTGGACGAAGCGATGTTACCTGCCGGTACTACCGACGGGTAATGATTGGGTGGACGGCGTGGTGCGGCGCCGGGACGGCCGGGAATATCGTGGGCCGCTCCGGGCTTGCGCCCACCGAGCGATCGCCCGGTCGATCACGCCATGGATCGCCCCCTGGATCGCTCGAGGACCAGACCCGCAGGATTCCCCCAGCCGTGAGGAGCGTGGACCCACCGTGGCCGACAACCGCCTGGTGCACATCGTGGACGAGGTGCCCGAGCTCGACGGCCCGCAGCGGCCGGAGTCGCTGACGATGGTGGTGGTCCTCGACGGGTTCCTCGACGCCGGCAGCGCCGCCGCCCGGGCCGCCCAGCACCTCGTGGACCTCGACGACGGACCCGGTGCCGGTCGGGTCGTGGCGACCTTCGAGGTCGACGAGCTGCACGACTACCGCGCCCGCCGCCCCGCCGTCTCCTTCGTGGTCGACCGCTACCAGGACTACGACGCGCCCCGCCTGGTGGTGCGCCTGCTCCACGACACCGGCGGGACGCCGTACCTGCTGCTGCAGGGGCCCGAGCCCGACATCCGCTGGGAGGGCTTCGCCCGCGCGGTGCGCGAGGTCGTCGAGCGCTTCTCGGTCACGCGCACGATCAGCATGGGCTCGGTCCCGATGGCGGTCCCGCACACGCGGCCGATCGCGATCACCCACCACGCGAACGACCCCGAGCTGCTCATCGGCGCCTCTCCCTGGCGCGGCGAGCTGCGGGTGCCCAGCAGCGCGCAGGCCCTGCTGGAGATCCGGATGGGGGAGTGGGACCACCCGATGCAGGGCTTCGTCGCCCACATCCCGCACTACCTCGCCCAGCTGGCCTACCCGCAGGCGTCCGCCGCGCTGCTGGAGCAGGTCGAGCTCGCGGGTCGCTTGACGGTGGACCTCTCCGGCCTGCGGGCCGAGGCGGAGGACCGGGAGGCCGAGATCGCGACGTACCTCGCCGAGCACGACGAGGTCGCCGACGTGGTGGCCGCCCTCGAGCGTCAGTACGACGCGTTCGAGCGTGCCGAGGAGAGCGGTGCCTCGCTGCTGGCGCCCGACGAGCCGCTGCCGACCGGTGAGGAGATCGGCCAGCAGTTCGAGCAGTTCCTCGCCGGGCTCGACGAGCCCGGCGACCCCTCTGATCCCGACGACCGGAACGGTGGTGCCTGAGTGCCCCGCGACGTGGGCGAGCTGCTCTCGCTCCTTGACCTCGAGACGATCGACGACAACCTCTTCCGGGGTGCCCAGCAGGACTCCGTCCTGCCGCGGGTCTTCGGTGGGCAGGTGGCGGCCCAGGCGCTGGTGGCCGCGTCGCGGACGACCGACCCCGCCTACGTGGTGCACTCGCTGCACTCCTACTTCCTGCAGCCCGGAGACACCGGGGCTCCGATCGTCTACGACGTCGAGGAGCTGCGCAGCGGTCGCTCGTTCGCGACGCGCCGGGTGCTGGCGCGCCAGCACGGTCGGCCGATCTTCGTGATGACCACCGACTTCCAGAAGCCCGAGGACGGGCTCGAGCACCAGGACGCCTTCCCCGACGACGTCCCCGCGCCCGAGGACTGCTTCGACCCGCAGGCCGGTCGCGGTGAGGAGCTCTCGGAGTGGGGCGCGATCTCGATGCGGTACGTCGGCTCCTCGGCCGACCTGCTGCCCGAGGACCCGCAGCGCCCCGGTCGCCAGCGCTTCTGGCTGCGCATCGACGGGGAGCTGCCCGACGACCCGCTGGTGCACGCGGCCGCGTTCGCCTACGCCTCCGACATGACCCTGGCCGGCGCTGCACTCGCGCCGCACGGCTACCGGCTCGGGGGCCCCGACATCATGATCGCCTCCCTCGACCACGCCGTGTGGTTCCACGAGCCCTTCCGGGCCGACCGGTGGTGGCTCTACGACCAGCACGCCCCTCGCGCGACCGGTGGCCGGGCGCTGATCAACTCACGGGTCTTCACCGAGGACGGCCGACTGGTCGGCTCCACGGCGCAGGAGGCCCTGCTGCGGCGTGCTCGGGAGAGCTCGCGATGAAGGTCCCCGAGCCGACACCCCTGCGCGAGCCCGACCAGGGTGCCGTCGACGAGCTGGTCGAGCTGCTCGACCTCGAGACGATCGACCAGGACCTCTACCGCGGCAGCAACGTCTACACGCCCCGGGGCCGGGTCTTCGGCGGACAGGTCGCCGCGCAGGCGCTGTGCGCCGGCATCCGCACCGTGCCCGAGGAGTTCGGGGTGCACTCGCTGCACTCCTACTTCCTGCTCCCCGGCGACCCGAGCATCCCGATCGTCTACGACGTCGAGCGCATCCGCGACGGGCGCTCGTTCCTGACCCGCCGGGTGGCCGCGCGTCAGCACGGGCGGGCGATCTACTTCCTCACCGCCAACTTCCAGCGCGAGGAGGAGGGCTTCAGCCACCAGGACGCGATGCCGGACGTCATCCCGCCCGCCGAGGGCCTGGACCTCGTCGAGCTGATGAGCGTGCGCGGCAACAGCGACGCCGAGGCGCTGGGACGCGAGTGGGCCGCCCTCGACGTCCGCTGGGTCGGCAACTCCAAGCACGGCCTCGAGCCGGATCCGGTCCACCCCTCCCGCGCGCGGATGTGGGCGAAGGTCAACGGCGACCTCGGCGACGACCCGGTCACCCACGTCGCGGCCTTCACCTTCGCCTCCGACGTCTCGCTGCTCGGGGCGACGCTCGCGGCGCACCCGGTCAGCCCGCACAAGACCCAGATGGCCTCGCTGGACCACACCATCTGGTTCCACCGCCCCTTCCGCGCCGACCGCTGGTGGCTCTACGACCAGTGGTCGCCGTCGGCGCAGTCGGCTCGCGGTCTGGCGATCGGGCGGGTCTTCACCGAGGACGGGACGCTGGTCGCCACGGTGGCCCAGGAGGGCCTGATCAGGCCACGCGGATAGCACAACAAGCATGTAATTCGTGACAAACACGCCGACATGTCGTTACTTTTGTGACGAAAGTGGCGGCTGTGCCCTCCTGAGGTGGGTGTGACCGGGTCCGCCCCTGTCGACAGGAGGACCCGTGGCGCGGCTGCGGACGGTGGGTGCGGGCACGTTGGTCGGCGCGGTGGTGCTGGTCGGTCTCCCTGCCGGGGCGTGGGCGCAGCCGGTCACCGACCACCAGATGCCCTTCCCCTGCGGGCAGGAGTGGAAGGGCACCACGCGTTCGGGCCACAGCCCGAGCCCGCGCTCCATCGACTGGAACCGCGCCGACGACGACGGTGACCCGGTGGTGGCCTCCGCGCCCGGTGTGGTGACGACCGCCGAGGCGTCCTCGAACAAGGGCTACGGCCACCACGTGGTGCTCGATCACGGCGACGGCGAGTCCACCGTCTACGCCCACCTCGACGAGGTGCACGTCGTCGAGGGTCAGCACGTCGACCAGGCCGCCCAGCTCGGCACGGTCGGCTCGACGGGCAACTCCACCGGCCCGCACCTGCACTACGAGCAGCGCCTGGACCGCAAGGACGTCGAGGCGTGGTTCGACGGTGCCGCGTTCGTCTACGGCTCCACCCAGCGCTCGGCCAACTGCGTCGACGTGCCGATGGCGGCGAACATGATCGGCAAGCCCGCCGCCGAGCTCGTGGTCTACCGGCGGGCCAAGCGCTCGCAGTTCCTCGTCCAGCGGGCCGGCAAGGCGCCCAAGAGGATGCGTCTGGGGACCGCGTCGGACGAGCCGGTGCTCGGCGACTGGGACGGCAACGGCAAGGCCAACCTCGGGGTCTGGACACCCGACACCGGTGTCTTCACGCTGCGCGTGGGCAAGAGATCCACCAGCCACGTGCCGCTGGGCAGCGCTTCGGACCAGCCGGTGGCCGGCGACTGGGACGGCGACGGCCTGTGGGAGGTCGGTGTCCGGACGCCCGCGACCGGGACGTGGCGGTTGCGCGGAGCCGACGGCTCGCTGCGTTCGGTCGTGCTCGGTGACGCCGGGGACATCCCGGTGACCGGCGACTGGGACGGTGACGGTCGCACCGACCTCGGCGTCTTCGACCAGAGCACGGCCACCTTCACGCTGCGACGCGAGGACGCCGACGGCCTGGTGTGGACCGCGCAGGTGCAGTTCGGCCAACCGGGGGACCTGCCGGTCGCCGGTGACTGGGACGGCAACGCCACGACCGAGGTCGGCGTGTGGACACCGGCCACGGCGACGTTCTCGGAGCGACGGGCCGCCTCGGCGACCGCCGCCCGGGAGACCACCGCCGCGCGGCGGTTCGGCCGACCGCGCTGAGCACGGTCGGCCGAGACCTGCGCCGACCGTCAGTGCGCGGCCGCGCGCCCCACGAGGTGCGGGGCCGACGAGCGCGGGTCGGTGAGGGAGAACAGGTAGCCGTCGTCGTACCGCTCGGAGCCGAAGGCGACCTTGCCGGGCAGCAGGATCGGCTTCTTGAACGCGCAGTCGACGGTGACGGCCTCGGGCAGACGGTTCTCCAGTGCCGCCACGCACCGGGCCAGGCTCCACATGCCGTGCGCGATCTGGCGCGGGAAGCCCAGTGCCTTCGCGGTGACGGGGTACAGATGGATCGGGTTGTGGTCGCCGGAGACCGCGGCGTACTGACGGCCCAGGTCGGCCGGGAGCTTCCAGACGACGCCGTTGGACGGCGTGGTCGGGATCTCGAGGCCGGCCGGGGCGTCGGAGTCGCCCTTGCCGCGCCGCAGGTAGGAGCTGGTGCTCTCCCAGACCGGGGTGCCGTCGGCGTCGGCGATCGCAGTGGTGAAGTCGAAGACCTTGCCCTTGGCGTGGGGACGTGACGGGGACACGCTCGCAGAGACCTGCAGGGTGTCGCCGATGCTGATCTGCCGGTAGCGGGTGACGGAGTTCTCCAGGTGCACCGTGCCGATGGCCGGGGCCGGGAACGCCGGGTCGGTCATGATCGCCATGTGGAGGCCGAAGGCCAGCATGTGCGGGTAGGTCAGCGGCACGGTGTCCTTGTGCGGGAAGCCGCAGACCTCGGCGTACGCGCGGACGTGCTCGCCGTCGACCGTGACCGGCGGCCGGTCGTAGGACAGGCCGCCGAAGTCGTCGGCCGACGCCTTGCGCACGCCGGGGAGCGAGCCGACCACCGGGATGCTCGGCAGCGCCGCGCGCAGCAGCGTGCCGAGACCGGCGGAGCCGTCGTGGGTGGTGCTCTGCGAGGCGTCGGCCATCTCAGGCACCCAGCATCATCTGGCCGCAGACCCGCACCACGTTGCCGTTGACGGCGGTGGAGCCGGGGGAGGCGAACCAGGCGATGGTCTCGGCGACGTCGACGGGCAGGCCGCCCTGGGACATGGCGTTGAGGCGCTGGCCGACCTCGCGGGTGGCCAGCGGGACCGCCGCGGTCATCGCGGTGATGATGAAGCCCGGGGCGACGGCGTTGACGGTGATGCCGTCCTTCAGCTCGTCCTTGAGGGAGTCGACGAAGCCGATCACGCCGGCCTTGGAGGCGGCGTAGTTGGTCTGGCCGACGTTGCCCGCGATGCCGGCGATGCTCGCGACGCCGACGATGGAGCCGCCCTTGTTGACGACCTTCTGGTCCAGCAGCTCGCGGGTGATCCTCTCCGGCGCGGTGAGGTTGACCGCGATCACCGACTCCCAGCGGTCCTCGCTCATGTTGGCGAGCTTCTTGTCGCGGGTGATGCCGGCGTTGTGGACGACCACGTCGACCCCGCCGTGCTTGGTGGACAGGTGGTGCGCGATGCGCTGCGGGGCGTCCTTGGCCGTGATGTCGAGGGTCAGCCAGTCGCCGTCGAGCTCCTTCATCAGCGACTGCAGCTCGTTGGCGGCCTGCGGCACGTCGACGCCCACGACGGTGGCGCCGTCACGGTGCAGGACGCGGGCGATCTGCTCACCGATGCCGCGGCTGGCGCCGGTCACCAGGGCGACCTTGCCGGCCAGCGGCTGCTGCCAGTCGGCGACCGCAGCGGCCTTCGTCGTACCGGTGGCGCCGATGCGCACGACCTGGCCCGAGACGTAGGCGGACTTGGGGGAGAGCAGGAAGGCCAGGGTGCTGGTGGCCGCGCCCTCGGCGCCCTCGGCGACGTAGACGAGCTGCGAGGTGCCGCCGCGGCCGATCTCCTTGCCGAGGCTGCGGGTGAAGCCCTCGAGCGCGCGCTGGGCGACGCGCTCGGAGCCGCTGCACTGCTCCGGCGGGGTGCCGATGACCACGACGCGCGGGCACGAGGCCAGGCTGCGCATCAGCGGGGTGAAGAACTGCTGGAGGGCGACGAGCTGGTCGGCGTTGGTGAGACCGGTGGCGTCGAAGACCAGGCCCTTGTACAACTGGTCGTCCTCGGTGACGACGGTGCTGGCGATGCCGACGGTGTCGAGCAGGCCCGGCAGCGACTCCACGAGGCGGCCGGTGCCGCCCACGACGACGGTGCCGTCGACCAGCGGGTCGCCGGCGGTGTAGCGCTCGAGCGGGGTGGGGGCGGGGAGCCCGAGGTTCTTGACGAGGATCTTGCCCAGCGGGGACTGGGTGAAGCTCTGGTACTTGTCGCTCATGGGCGCGCGGTTCCTCCGACGGGTCGACTGCTGACGCGGGTGCTGCCGGGCTCGGCAGCGGTGGCTCGGGTGGCCACGAGCATGTAACTAAACGTGTAACTCAGTGTCCACATTTCGTGACGTGCCACTCACAGCCTTCTCCGCGAGCGGCTTCGGCGCAAGGATGGGGGCATGCAGACCCAGACTCGTCGTGTCGCCATCGTCGGCGGCAACCGGATCCCCTTCGCCCGCTCCAACACCCACTACGCCACGGCCTCCAACCAGGAGATGCTGACCGCGGCCATCGACGGTCTCGTCGACCGCTTCGGCCTGGCCGGTGAGGCGGTGGGCGAGGTCGTCGCCGGCGCCGTGCTCAAGCACTCCCGCGACTTCAACCTGACCCGCGAGGCGGTGCTCGGCTCCAAGCTGGCGCCCGAGACCCCCGCCACCGACATCCAGCAGGCCTGCGGCACCGGCCTGCAGGCCGCCATCCAGGTCGCCAACAAGATCGCCCTGGGTCAGATCGACGTCGGCATCGCCGGTGGCACCGACACCACCTCCGACGCCCCGGTCGCCATCAGCGAGAAGCTGCGCAAGAAGCTGCTCAAGGTCAACGCCGCGAAGGACACCAAGGGCCGGCTGGCCGCCCTCGGCGCCATCCGTCCCGGTGACATCGGCCTGTCCATCCCGCAGAACGGTGAGCCCCGCACCGGCATGTCGATGGGTGAGCACGCCGCGCTGACCGCCCTGGAGTGGCAGATCAGCCGCGAGGCGCAGGACGAGCTGGCCGCCTCCTCGCACCAGAAGCTCGCCGCGGCGTACGACGCCGGCTTCCTCGACGACCAGATCACCCCGTTCCGCGGGCTGGAGCGTGACTCCAACCTGCGGCCGGACTCCTCGGTCGAGAAGCTCTCCAAGCTCAAGCCGGTCTTCGGCAAGGGCGAGGCCGCCACGATGACGGCCGCCAACTCCACCCCGCTGACCGACGGTGCCTCCGTCGTGCTGCTGGCCTCGGAGGAGTGGGCCAAGGAGCGGGGTCTCCCGATCCTGGCCTACATCACCGAGTACGAGACCGCCGCGGTCGACTACGTCCACGGTGGCGAGGGCCTGCTGATGGCTCCGGCGTACGCCATGGCCCGGATGCTGACCCGTGCCGGCCTGTCGCTGCAGGACTTCGACTACTACGAGATCCACGAGGCCTTCGCCTCCCAGGTGCTCGCCACGCTGGCGGCCTGGGAGGACCCGGTGTTCTGCAAGGAGCGCCTCGGCCTCGACGCCCCGCTGGGCTCGATCGACCGCGCCAAGCTCAACGTCAACGGCTCCTCGCTCGCCGCGGGCCACCCGTTCGCCGCGACCGGCGGCCGGATCCTCCCGGTGCTGGCCAAGCTGCTGGCCCAGAAGGGATCCGGCAAGGGCGTCATCTCCGTGTGCGCCGCCGGCGGCCAGGGCGTGACCGCCATCCTCGAGCGCCCCTGATTCGACGCCTGACTGCCTGATCACTGCGGCCCCGTCTCCTGCGTGGAGGCGGGGCCGTGGTGCGTCCGTGTGACGTCATACGGACGGGACGTCCGCTCGTGCGGGACGTATGACGTCCCGAGGGTGGGGAGGCGTCAGGCGCGGCCGCCGCCGCGGGCGAGCGCGAGGGCGGAGACGACCAGATAGTCACGCACCTGGTCGTGGGAGATCTCGCCGACCGTGGGGACGCCGGGCGCGGCCTCCTTGACCAGGATGCCGACGCGGGCGAGCTGGAGGGCGCCCAGACCACTGGCGTAGAGGGTGTTGGCGAGGAGGGTTGGGTCGCTGACGGAGAAGTCACCCGCGCGCACGCCGTCCTCGAGCGCGCCCGAGAGGATCGACAGGCACCCGGAGATGCCGCGTCCGAGGCGGAACAGCGCGCTCTCGGAGATCTCGTCGAGCAGCTCGGGGCCCGAGCGACGCATGAGCGCCTGGGCGCAGTCGACGAACGCCGGGTGCTCGAGGGCGTAGTCGACGAACGCCCCCACGATTCGGGCCAGCCGCTCCTCGGCCGGACCGCCAGCAGACGAAGCGGTCTCGAGCGCGGTGCGCATCTCGTCGAGGTAGCCCACCAGCGTGAGGGCGAAGAGCTCCTCCTTGCCGCTGAAGTGGCGGTAGACGATCGCCCGGTTGATGCCGACCGCCTTGGCGATGTCCTCGATCTGGGCGTCGCGCACGCCGCGCTCGTCGAAGAGCGCGCGGGTCGCCTGCAGGATCTCCGCCTCCCGGGCGCGGCGACGGGCCGCGGCGGCGGAGCGTCGGCCGTCGGTCTCAGGGGCACGCGAGGTCATGCTGGTGACGATACGCGTGTGCAACTCGGAGTTGCACGCTTGTGACAGCAACGTCACGTCCCCTCGTTCCGACCCCCTTCGTGCCGAGCCGGCGTATTGATACGCCGGTTCGGCGGGTGACGGCGTCAGGCGAGGTGCGTGGCCCTCGCGGTGGGTCTCGAGGGCGAGGAACCGCTCGGTCTGCCAGGCCAGGACCTCGTCGGCCATCCCCTTGAAGGTCTTGCCGAGCATCACCAGCTCGTCGCCGTCACGCGCGGCGAGGTGGATGTTGGACAGCAGCCCCGAGCGGCGGCCCGAGCCCCACTCGACGGCCACCACGACGAGGTCCAGGGTGTGCACCGGCTTCACCTTCACCCACGCCGCACCCCGCCTGCCCGCGTCGTACGCCGCTGACGGGCTCTTGACGACGACCCCCTCGTGCCCGGCGCTGATCTGCGCCGCCAGGAACGACTCGGCCTCCTCGACCGAGGTGGTCTCCAGCCTCTGCACCCGGTGCTCGGCGGGGACCAGCCTCTCGAGGGCCGCCGCGCGCACGTGGCCGGGGGACTCCATGAGGTCCTCCCCGTCGAGGTGCAGCACGTCGAAGAAGAACGGGCTGATCACCGCCCCGCTCGCCTGCGCGGTGCGCGAGGACGTCTCCTGGAAGGGGCGCGGCCGCCCGTCCGCGCCGACCGCGAGCGCCTCGCCGTCGAGCACGAACCGCTCCGAGCGCAGCGACCGGGCCACCGCGACCACCTCCGGCAGCCTCGTCGTGATGTCGTCGAGGCTCCGGGTCACCACGAGCACGTCGTCGCCGTCGCGGTGCACCTGGACCCGGATGCCGTCGAGCTTGGCGTCGACGACGACCGCCCCGCCGTCGCCAGCGGCCTTCGCGAGGGCTGCGTCGACGTCGGGGGCCGACGAGGCGAGCATCGGCAGCACCGGGCGGCCCACCTCCAGCCGGAACCGCGCCAGGCCCGCCTCGCCCTCGCCCAGCGCCGCCTCCGCGATCGCGACGGTCGACCCCGCCAGCATCGCCGCGCGGCGTACGACGGTGAGCGGCACGCCTCCGGCCACCGCGAGCCCCTCCTGGACAACCGCGTCGAGCGCCCCCTGGCGCACCTCACCGGTGACCAGGCCACGCAACCACTGCTGCTCCTCGGCCGTCGCGCGACCGAACAACGAGGCCACGCCGGTCGCCCGCGAGCTGGCCGAGCCCGGCCCGGCCAGCGCCGAGAGCGACTCGAACGCCTCGTGGACCTCCACGACCGTCAGCGACGGCTCGTCGGCGGGGTCCGGGAGCGACGTCAGCGACCGCCACCCGACCCCGGTGCGGCGCTGCAGCAACCGGCCGCTGAGGTAGGAGACGACGAGCCCGACCTCCTCGGTCGGGGTGCGCGAGAGCAGCGAAGCCAACGCCGCGACCTTCGCCTTGCGCGAGCGGGTCGAGGCGACCTCGGCGGAGGTGGAGACCAGGTCGTGGAGCAGCACGGGGCCAGCCAAGCACCGGCCACCGACGCCGCCCACACCCGCCGGAGCCGCCTGTGAATCTGTGCGCAGCCGGCCTGAGAGCGTGACTTACCCCCGGGGGCCTCGTTGGGCCGGTCAGCGCGATGCAGGTCCTCACCCGGACCGGCCGGCCGCCGCCACGACCCGACTCACCCCCAAGGGCCCCACGTGTTCCTCTCCCGCAAGATCGCGCTGGCAGGCCTCGCGGCCTCCCTGATCGCGACCCCCACGCTCTCGCAGGCAGCGCAGTCGACGGCCCCCACCACCGGCCCGGTGCGGGACCTCCTGGCCTCGGCGAGGGACGCGCTGGTCCTGCCGCTGGGCGGGGAGCTGCTCCCGACCCTGGCCTTCGACACCCGTGCCGGCGACGGCGCCGTGGCGCCGACGACCGCGCAGCGCACCGCGCTCGGGTCGCTGCGTGGGGCCGAGGTGACCTGGAACGCCACCGGGACCCCGCGCAGCATCGAGGTCGCCGGCGGGTTCCTGAGCGGCAAGCGCAGCGGGGCGCCGGAGACCATCGCCCGGGAGTGGCTGACCGAGCACGCCGCGGCGTTCGGCCTCTCGGCCCGCGACATCGCCCGGCTCGAGCTGGTCCGTGACCACGAGCTGCCGAAGATCGGCGCCACCGTCATCAGCTACGCCCAGACCTTCGGCGGGGTGGCGTCGGGGATCGGCGCCATCCTGACCGTGCTCGTCGACCGCCAGGGTCGTGTGGTGCGCTACGCCGGGGACCCGGTGCGGGCCACCGGTCTGCTCGGCTCCTTCGACCTCTCCCCGGCCCAGGCGCTGCAGCGCACCGTCCGGGCCCTGAGCCCGGACCTGGCCTCGTGGACCGCCGTCGCGACGGGGAGGGCGCAGGGCGGGTACGAGGTCTTCAAGGCCGGCGGTCTCGGCACCACGCAGTACGTCCGCAGGGTCGCGTTCCCCACCGCGCAGGGCGGCCGCGCCGCCTTCGCCGCGCTGGTCATCAAGAGCATCGACGAGGCCTACGCCGTCATCGTGGACGCCCAGACGGGTCGTCCGCTGTTCCGCAAGAGCCTGGTGCAGCACGCCGAGGGCACGATCTACGAGAACTACCCCGGGGCGAAGAAGGGCGGCGAGCCGGTCGTCAAGAGCTTCGGCCCCACCGACACCAGCCCCGGAGGCTGGTTGGACCCGACGGGCCTGCTCGGCCTGCCGGGCATCACGACGCTGGGCAACAACGCCAACACCGCCATCGCCTGGACGGTGCCCCTGGTGGCGGCCGACCAGTACAACCGCCCGGTCGCCCCGACCGGTGACTTCAACTACGAGTTCCCCGACTCCTGGCGCACCAGCGACGGCTCCACCGGCAGCTTCATCCCGGACGCGAACGCCGCCGCGACCAACCTCTTCTACCACCACAACCGGATCCACGACGAGCTCTACGAGTTCGGGTTCACCGAGACCGGCGGCAACTTCCAGCTGGTCAACGACCCGACCAGCGGCTCCCTCCCGCTCGGTGGTGACCCGGTGATGGGCGGCGCCCAGTCGGGTGCGCTCAACCTCACCGAGGCGGTACTGCCGCTGGGCCGCAACAACGCCAACATGCTCACGCTGCCCGACGGCATCCCCGGCTTCACCAACATGTACCTGTGGGAGTTCGTCGACGACGTCTTCGAGGCCGAGCCCCGCGACGGCGACTTCGACACCTCGATCATCCAGCACGAGTACGTCCACGGCCTGAGCAACCGCTACGTCGGCGGCGGCGGCCTCGGCTCGCTGGCCGGCGGCCAGTCCGGCGCGATGGGCGAGGGCTGGGGCGACTGGTACGCCATGAACGACCTCTTCCGGCGCGGCCTCACCCGCACCGCCGTCACCGCGGCGTACGTCGGTGACGAGAAGCGCGGCATCCGCAACTGGAACTACGCCACCAGCCCGCTGACCTACGGCGACTACGGCTACGACATGTCCGGGCCCCAGGTGCACTCCGACGGCGAGATCTGGGCCACGACCCTGTGGACCGTCCGCGACAAGATCCTCCGGGCCGTGGGCGGGAACCACAAGAAGGCCAGTGACATCGCCGAGCACATGGTGACCGACGCGATGCCGCTGAGCCCGCCGTCCCCCAGCATGCTCGACATGCGCGACGCGATCGTCGCCGCCGCGGAGCTGCGCTACAAGAAGAAGTACCTCGACGAGGTCTGGGCCGGCTTCGCCGAGCGTGGCATGGGCGTCTCGGCCTCGACCACCGGCGAGGCGGACACCGCTCCGGTGCCCGGCTTCGACGTCCCGACGTCGTCCCAGAACGGCACCGTCACGTTCCGGGTGGTGAACCCCTCGACCGGGCGGCCGGTCAAGGGCGTCCGTGTGCTCGGCGGCCTCTTCGAGGGTCGCACCACCCCGATCACGACCACGAACGGCTCCGGTGTCACCACGGCACGGATGGCCGCCGGCCGCTACACGCTCACCCTGCAGGCGCCCGGCTTCGGCCAGCAGCGCCTCGAGGTCGTCGTGCCGCGGGGCCGCAAGGTCACCCGCAAGGTGGCCCTGCGTCCCAACCTGCTCTCGCAGTCCTCGGGCGCCACGCTCACCAAGGTCTCGAGCCAGGCGTCCGCTCTGCCGGCCCAGAACGCCTTCGACGACACCGAGGCGACCGGCTGGCAGACCGAGGACGCCGGGGTGGCCTACAACGAGGGCAAGGACGCGACGGCGGTCGTGAAGCTCGCCAAGCGCAGCGTGATCGACACCGTGAACGTGAGCGTGGTCAAGCCGGTCGGTCTGCCCCGGTTCGCGGCGGCCCGCAAGGTGACCGTGCAGACGTCGATGAACGGGAGGTCCTGGCGCACCGCCGAGGTCGCGACGTTCCGCATGAAGGGGCCCCGCCCGGCCGTCAGCGACCTGATGATGCAGAGCCTGCGGCTGAAGAAGCCGGTGCGGGCGAAGTTCGTCCGGGTCGTGCCCAACGCGGCGCTGGGCGACACCGTCGACTACGCCTCGACCGCGATCGTCGCCGAGGTCCAGGCCTTCGGCCGGGTCTCCGGCATCGAGCCGAAGCAGCCCAAGCCCGACCAGCCGGTGACCACCCCCGGGTCGGTCGCGGTGGGCAACATCGCCCAGGGCTCGCTGCTCGGTCTCGACCCCTACCGTCCCGGCGCCACCGAGCTCAGCTGGACCGGTGCCTGCGGTGACGTGCCGGCCGGCAACGGCATCGACGCCTGGATCACCGAGCTCCCCGAGGGGGCCGGCGACGGTCTGCACGCGGTCACCTACGAGGGCAGCGTGCCGATCGGCGAGTGGCTCGGCTACGCCTACGACGAGGACTGCGCGCCGATGACCGGTGGGTTCGCCCTCTTCGGCGAGACGAAGACGATCCCGGCCGGGGCGGCGTACGTCGGCTTCCTGCTGCTGTACGGCGGCGGCGCGTCGTTCGACGTGACCATCAGCGAGCCGCGCTGACCCGCTCGACCTGCTCGACCCGGACCACCTGCACGACGGCTGCCGCCGGGCTCACCAGCCCGGCGGCAGCGTCGTGAAGTCGGCCTCCCTGCCCTCGGCGAACGCGGTCAGCGCCTCGGTGTTGGCCGGACCGCCCATCAGCTCGGCGAAGGCGGCGTTCTCCCGTGCCCGGGCGGCGCCGATCCCGGCGCGCAACGGCTCGATGATCGTGCGCTTGACCGCGACGAGGGACGAGATGGGCCGGCTGGCCAGCAGCTCGGCGTGCTCGCGGGCGACCGGGAGCAGCTCGTCGGGCTCGCACACCCGGCGCACCAGGCCCATCTCCAGCGCCTGCTCGGCGCCGAACCACTCCGCCGACATCAGCAGCCACGACGCCGCCTGGCGTCCGATCAGCAGCGGCAGCAGGTAGGAGGACGCGGCCTCCGGGGCGACCCCCAAGGAGGTGAACGGGCACTTGAGTCGCGCGGTGGTCGACATGAAGGCGATGTCGGCGAAGCCCAGCACCGTGCAGCCGATGCCCAGGCCCAGCCCGTTGACGGCGACCACCAGCGGCTTGGGGAAGTCCACGAGGGCGTCGACGAGGTTCACGAAGCCGCCCTCGCCCTGGTCGAAGTCGGGGTCGGCGGCGATCCGGGCCATCTCCAGCAGGTCCGTCCCCGCGCTGAACGCGCGACCGTTGCCGGTCAGCAGCACCACGGCGACGCCGGGTTCCTCGGCAGCCTCGCGCAGGGCCCGGGCCGTGGCGTCGTACAGCTCGATGTTGAACGCGTTGAGCGCGTCGGGACGATCGAGGGTCAGGGTGCGCACGCGCTTGTCGTCGTGGATCTGCAGGACCATGCCCCGAACACTAGATCCACAAGTAGAACGTGTTCCAGTATGTCCGTGTGACCCAGAGGACCGTCTCCACCTACTGCCGCATCTGCGAGCCGCTCTGCGGGATGATCGCGACCGTCGAGGACGGGCGGCTGATCTCGCTGCGGCCCGACGACGAGCACCCGCTCAGTCAGGGCTACGCCTGTCCCAAGGGATTGGCCTTCCCCGAGGTCCAGCACGACCCCGACCGGGTGCTCCACCCGCTGCGGCGGGTGGCCGGCGGAGCGCTGGGGGAGTTCGAGCAGGTCTCGTGGGACGAGGCCCTCGACGACATCGCCGTCCGGCTGCGCGCCCTGCTCGACACCCACGGCGGCGGAACGGTCGGTCAGTTCTTCGGCAACCCCGTCGGGTTCAACATCACCGGCACCCTGTGGGCGGGCGCCCTGATGACGGCGCTCGGCACCGGCCACCAGTACTCCGTGGGCAGTCAGGACATCAACAGCCGGTACGTCGCCAGCAAGCTGCTCTACGGGTCGATCTCCCAGGTGCCGTTCCCCGACCTGCGGGGCACCGACCTGCTGCTGGTGCTCGGCGCGAACCCGCTGGTATCGCGGGCGAGCGGGGTGCGTGCCCCGCGCGTGAAGGAGCACCTCTCGGCCATCGTGGCCGGAGGCGGCCGCGTCGTCGTGGTCGACCCGCGGCGCAGCGAGACCGCCAAGGCCTTCGAGCACGTCTCGATCGAGCCCGACGGCGACGCGTTCCTGCTGGCCTCGCTGATCCAGGTGGTGGCCGAGGAGGGCCTCGTCGACCAGGAGGCCATCGACCGCCAGTCCGTCGGGGCCGAGACGCTGCTCGCGGCGGTGGCGCCCTTCACCCCCGAGGCGACGGTGGCCCGCACCGGGATCGACCCGGACGTCGTCCGGTCGTTGGCGCGCGACCTCGCGGCGGCACCGCGTGCCGCCGTCTATGGGCGCACCGGCACCTGCCTGGGCGAGCACGCCACCCTGGTCAGCGTGCTGATCGACGCCCTCGCGCTGCTGACCGGCAACCTGGACCGCGAGGGCGGGGTGCTCCTCGGCCAGGCGGTGGTGCCGTTCGAGGAGACGGCCGAGAAGGCCGGCCGGCTCGGCTACGACACCCGGCGCAGCCGGATCGGCGGGTTCCCCGACGTCATGGACACCTGGCCGGCGGCGATCATGGCCGACGAGATCACCACACCCGGCGAGGGGCAGCTGCGAGCGCTCTTCGTGCTGGCCGGCAACCCGGTGCTGAGCAGCGTCGACGGACCCGGCCTCGCGGCGGCGCTGGAGCAGCTGGACCTGATGGTCGCGCTCGACCTCTACGTCAACGAGACCAACCGGCACGCCGACTACGTCCTGCCCGCGACGACCTGGCTGGAGCGCGAGGACGTGCCGTTCGCGATCGTGGCGTCCAGCCCCTGGCCGCACGTCCAGCACACGCCAGCGGTGCTCGAGCCCGCCGGGGAGGCGCGGGCCGAGTGGGAGGTCTTCGACGAGATCGCCCGGCGTGCGGGGATCTCGCTGTTCCTCCCGTCGTGGGCCGCCGCGGTCACCAGGCCGCTGCGCACGCTTGCGCGTCGCGCCGGCGTCCGGGTGACCCCGTGGACGCTGGTCGACCTGCTGCTGCGCACCGGACCGCACGGCGACCGCTTCGGCCTGCGCAGGGGCGGGCTGAGCCTGAAGCGGCTGCGGGCCGAGCGGCACGGCGTGATGCTCCCGCCCGCGCGGGGCGGCCGGCTCGCCGAGGTCGTGCGGCACCCGCACGGCAAGGTGGACCTCGCCCCCGCCCAGCTCGCGGCCGAGTGGGACCGGCTGCGGTCGGCCCTCGAGGTCGAGGCGGATCCGGCGTACCCGCTGCGGATGATCGGGCTGCGGGAGATGCGGTCGCAGAACTCCTGGATGCACAACAGCCCGACGCTGATGAAGGGCCGCAACCGGCGGCACGCCGCCCGCATCCATCCCGGGGACGCCGCCGCGGCGGGAGTGGCCGACGGAGACACGGTGCGGCTGACCTCGGCGGCGGGGGTGATCGAGACGGTCGCCCTGCTCACCGACGAGGTACGCCGGGGCACGATCGCCTGCCCGCACGGCTGGGGCCACGCGGCGGGCTGGACGGTGGCCAACGCCGCCGGGGGAGCCAACACCAACGAGCTGGCCTCGGCCCGCGTCGAGGACGTGGAGTTCCTGGCCGGGATGGCTCGCCTCAACGGCATCCCCGTGCGTCTGGAGTCGGCTGTCGGGGCGGTCGGCTAGCGTCGTCGGGGTGAGTGGCACGGACGGCGAGCGGCAGCGCACCTGGCGCCCCGACTGGCCGTGCTCGGTCACGGGCCCGCTGCGACCGTTGCGCCGCGGAGCGGGGGACCCGACGTTCCGCATCGACGATGCCGGACGCGTCTGGCGCGGCACGCGCACACCCGAGGGCCCCGCCACGCTGCGGGTGGGGTCCGCCCCCTCCGTCGGCGAGGTCCGGGCGTCGGCCTGGGGCCCGGGCGCCGACTGGGTGCTCGACTCGCTGCCGGGGCTGCTCGGCGCGCACGACGACTGGAGCGGGTTCGAGCCCCGGCACCCGGTGCTGGAGGAGGCGCGCCGGCGTCACCCCCACCTGCGGACCGGCCGCACCGGCCTGGTGATGGAGGCGCTCGTCCCGGCGATCATCGAGCAGAAGGTGACCGGCCAGGAGGCCTTCGCCGGGTTCCGGATGCTCGTCCACCGCTTCGGGGAGCGGGCTCCCGGCCCCGGTCGCGAGATGCGGCTGTGGGTGCAGCCCGATGCCGCCACCCTGCGCACCGTCCCGTCCTGGGAGTGGTTGCGCATGCACGTCGACCATGCCCGCTCGCGCACGATCGTGACGGTCGCGCGGGTCGCCGACTCCCTCGAGCGGCTCGCGGGCCTGGACGGCGAGGAGGCCGAGCGTCGCCTCCGGAGCCTGCCGGGGGTGGGGGAGTGGACCAGCGCCGAGGTGCGCCAGCGAGCCCTGGGCGACCCCGACGCGGTCAGCTTCGGCGACTACCACGTCGCCAAGGACGTCGGCTGGGCGCTGACCGGCACGCCCTTCGACGACGAGGAGATGCGCGCCTACCTCGAGCCCTGGCGCCCCCATCGCGGCCGGGTGCCGCTGCTGATCGGCGTGGCCGGGCTGCACCGGCCGCGTCGCGGGCCCCGGATGGCGCCGCGGACGCACCTTCCTGCGCGAGTCACCCGCGGCTGAGTCCGGCGGCGGTTATCGTGACGCTGTGACACAGGTAACCCTCGACGTCCTGCACCACGCCACCGCCGACGAGGCGACCCGGTTCTTCTCCGAGGCCGACGCCGAGGCGCTGGTGGAGGCACTCCGGCGCACCGGCGACGACGAGCTGCGCGCCCTCGTGGGCCGCGACGAGATCCGGCTGCCCGCCGTCCGGGGTGTCCTCTCTCGCCTGCACGAGTACGCCGACCGCGACCGCCTCGCCGAGCTGACCGGGACGGTGCGGATCGACCTCACCCGCGACGACGCGCGCCTGGGGCACCACCTGCTGCGGATCGGGTCCGGCTCGATCACGGTCGAGGCCGACGTACCGGCCACCGCGGCGAGCGACGTGGTGCTGGGCACCTCCGTCATCGGGTTCGTCCGGCTCGTCAGCGGTCAGGGCAACGCCGCGCTGGACTACCTCGCCGGACGGCTGCACGTCGAGGGCGACGCCGCGCTCGCCCTGGCCGTCGGCGGCCTCTTCACCATCCCGGGCACCGACGAGGTCGCGGTCGACCCGACCGCCCTCGACCCCGTGGACGTGGCCCGCGCCCTGGCGGGGGTGTCGACCGAGCACCTGCGCGAGGTGATGTCCGGCGGGTTCCGGCCCGTGGTGCTGGAGGAGATCTTCCGGCGGCTGCCCGACTTCGTGAACCCACGACGCTCCGCCAAGGCCGACCTGGCCGTGGGGTTCCGGCTGCTCGGCGGCCCCGGTGCGGAGCCGGAGCGCTACGTCGTGCGCGTCGACCACGGCGCGTGCAAGGTCGAGCCCGGCGACGTCGGCGGCGACCGGGACGCCACGATCACCTGCGAGGGCCACGACTTCCTGCGCCTGGCCACCGGGCACCTGTCCGCCGTCACCGGCGTGCTGCGCGGTCAGCTCAAGGTGCGCGGGGAGAAGGCGAAGGCGCTGCAGCTCGCCTCGGTGCTGGACATCCCGAAGGCCTGAGCCGCAGTCACCTGGCCCGCGTCACAGCAACGGCCGCAGCGGCGCCAGCACGAACTCGGTGAACTTGCGGTGCAGGTCGCGCGCCTCCCACTCGCCGACGGTGAGCTCGAGGCAGTGCGACTCGTCGACGCGGAAGACCTCCTCCATCTGGTGCGCGAGCCCGGCGTCGATCACTTCGACGTTGATCTCGTAGTTGCCCGAGAGGCTGAGTCGGTCGATGTTGGCGGTGCCGACGGTCGTCCAGGTGCCGTCGACGGTGGCGGTCTTGGCGTGCACCATCGCGTCGCGGTAGCGCAGGATCCGCACCCCGGCCTCGAGCAGCTGCGAGAAGTAGCCGCGCGAGACCCAGTCGGCCACGATGTGGTTGGACTTCAGCGGCACGAGCAGCCGGACGTCCACGCCCCGGGCGGCCGCGTCCTTGAGCGCGTCGACGAAGTCCTGGTCGGGCAGGAAGTAAGCGGTGGTGATCCAGATGTTGCGACTGGCGCGGTTGATGGCCTCGAGGTACATCGACCGGATGGGGAACATCCACAGGCGCGGCACGTTGCGCTGGATCCGGATCCGCGGCTCCCAGTCCGACGCGGTCTCCAGCAGCAGCGGGCGCTCGCTGGGACGAAGCCGGCGACGCCGGTGCAGGTTCCAGAAGTCGGCGACGGCGCGTTGCAGGTCCCACACGCCGGGCCCGGTGATGCGCACGTGGGTGTCGCGCCACTCGGTGGCGTAGGCGTCGCCGATGTTGAAGCCGCCCACGAAGCCGATCTCGGAGTCCACGACCAGGATCTTGCGGTGGTCGCGACCGTAGCGACGCAGGTCGAAGAAGCGCAGCCCCGCGGAGTAGACCGGGAAGCGCAGCACCTTCATCGAGCGGGGGAACCGCATGAAGACCGGTGAGACCACGAGGTTCGCGAAGCCGTCGTAGATGCAGTAGACCTCCACGCCACGCGCGGCGGCGTCGGCCAGCGCCTGCTTGAACCGCTCGCCGGTGGCGTCGCCCTTCCAGATGTAGGTCTCGAAGAGGATCTGCTTCTGCGCGCCCTCGATGGCGGCGAGCATGTCGTCGTAGAGGTGCTGGCCGTAGGTGTACGTCGTCACGGTGCTCTCGCCGATCGGCACCTCGGCCGGCGGGGTGACCGGGAACTCGCCCGGCTTCTTGCCGCGCCGCCGGTAGGAGTCGACGAGCGTCATCGCGATGGCGAGCCCGAACTGCACGCCGACCACGGTCAGCAGCGTGCGACGCAGCACCCGCAGCAGAGCGTCCAGGCGGCTGCTGGGGCGGGGGTTCACGGGCCCCACGGTAGTCGGGCCGTGGTGCCGGACGCGGAGCGACCTGCGGTCCAGCCGGGGCCCCATCAGTTTGACGTCCACGATGCGCTGCCAGTCCTGGTGCTCCAGGGCGCTGATGGTTCCCCAGTGAGCGACACCGGCGACGTTGCACACCAGGTCCATCGCGCCTGAGGCCTCGGCCACGGCTGACGCCAGGTCTCGGACGGCGTCGTAGTCGCTGACGTCGGCAGCTCGTGCCAGCACGACCGTGCCGCCCGCGGCGGAGATGGCCGTCGACACCTCGGCCAGCCCTGCGGCCGAGATGTCGGTCAGGTGGAGCCTTGCGCCGGCCGAGCCGAGCTGCTCGGCGAGCGACCGTCCGATGCCGCTGGCGGCGCCAGTGATGAACGCGTCGACTCCCTCGAAGTCGTGGAACCGGCGGACGCGTCTCGTCGACCTGCCGCGGTGGGGGGGCATGATGGCTCCTCGGTTGCGTCGGTGGGGGAGACGGGCCCGGCGCGGGGCTGGCTGGAGGGCTGGGCGAGCAGCGCCATGAGGACCCGGTCCAGGCTCGCGGCGCTGACGACCCGGCGGTCGGCGCCGACCTGCTCGAGCGCGAGTCCGCTCACCAGGGCGGCCATGAGGGCCGCCGCCTCGGCGGCCGGGACCCGCAACTCCAGTCCGAGGGCGGCCACCTCCTCCTCGATGCGCTCGGCCATCCAGGCGAGCAGGTGCGCGCGCACCTCGGCGAGCCGCTGTGCGATCGCCGGTTCATTGGCGGCATAGGCTCGGAACTCCGCGAAGACGAGCAGGGTCGAGGAGTCCTCGGTGATCGCGAGGAGGCCTTCGGACACGGTGCCCAGCTGCAGCAGTCTGCCGGTGACCAGCTGTTGGAGCATCTCCACGCGGGAGGTGACCTCCTGCTCCAGCAGAGCGAGGAAGAGGTCGTCCTTGCTGTCGAAGTTCGAGTAGAGCGCGCCCTTGGTGAATCCGGCTCGCTCGGCGATCTGCGCGAGGGACGCACGGTGGAAGCCGACGTCGAAGAAGACGTCCTTGGCGGCTGCCAAGACCTGCGCCCGCACCTCCCGGCGTAGAGGGCGCACGCGCTGCGGTGTGTTGGACATGTGGCGACGGTCACCTACTCTGTCGACTGTGGATACCGATGGTACTGAATTGAGCCGCCTCTTGTCCGGGGTGGGTGCCGCGCATGTGCTGACGGGCCGACGACGCGGTCTTGGTCGGGCCGCGCTGGCGGCGCTGCTCGTCATGGTCACGCCCGCCGCCGCGGCGGCCAGCGACCTCGGGGCGACCGTGTCCTCCTCTGCTCCCGCCGCAGCCCCCGCTGCGACCATCGGCGACGACGTCATCGGAGACCTGACCTCCAGTCATGGTCTCACCGTCTCCGAGGTCGACCGGGTCGACGAGCGTCTGGTCCGGCTCACGGTCGCCAGCCAGGAGCTGGCCCGTCCGGTACGCCTGACCCTCCTGCTGCCGCAGGGATACACCGCGACCACGCGCCGCTATCCCACGCTCTACCTCCTGCACGGCACCAGCGGCGGCGCCGACGACTGGGTGCAGCAGGGTGAGGCCGAGGACATCACGGCCGGCTTCCCGATGATCGTGGTCATGCCGGACGGTGGCTACGACTCCAACGGTGGTGGTTGGTGGACCGACTGGGTGGACCAGGACACCGCGCTGGGGGTCGCCAACTGGGAGACCTTCCACATCGAGCAGCTGGTGCCGTGGGTCGATGCCCACCTGCGCACCCGCGCGCGGCGTTCCCAGCGGGCGATCGCCGGGCTGTCCCAGGGGGGCTTCGGGGCGATGAGCTACGCCTCGCGCCACCCCGACCTGTTCGTCTCCGCGGCGTCCTTCTCCGGTGCCCCCGACATCGCCAAGGCACCGCAGGCCCGGACGCTGGGGGCCGCCGTCGTCGGCGCGATCATGACCGGTCTCAACGGGGTGCAGCCCCACGCGCCGTTCGGCGACCCGGTTCTCGACGCCGTGAACTGGCAGGGACACAACCCCGCCGACCTGGTGGGCAACCTGCGCCGCATGGACCTGCGGCTGTGGGTGGGTGACGGCACCAACGGGCCCTACGAGGACACTGCGGACCCTCGGTACGCCTCACCCGATCCGATCGAGGCGATCGTCCATGAGTCCACCCTGCTGTTCGCCGAAGCCGCCGACGCCGCCGGGGTTCCCTACGTCCTCGACGACTACGGGCCGGGCCGCCACCGCTGGCCGTACTGGGCGCGGGACCTGGCCCAGTACCTTCCCCGCCTCGCCGAGGTCTTCCGCCAGGACCGCAGCGTGCCCGAGCGGATCGACTACCGCAGCATCGACCGTCGGTACTCCACCTGGGGCTGGCGGGTCCGTACCCGGCGCGAGCCCCCACAGGCGTTCAGCGGCCTGGTGCGCGCCTCTCGGGAGGGCTTCGTCTTCCTTGCTGGTCCCGCGGTGGTGCGCACCCCGCCCAGCTACCGACCGCTCACCACCTACCGGCTGCGAGTCCAGGGTGAACGCACCCGAGCCCGGTCCGATGCCCGGGGACGGTTGCGGGTGGCTGTGTCCGGCGGCCGTAGCGTCGTCCGGGTACAGGGGCGCCTGCCCGGCTGAGCGTGGTTCTCAGCCGAGTGCTCCTGGTCGCGGCACAGCGTCCCCCGCGGTCACACCCGCCGGTCGTCCCCCCGGACCAGCGTCCGGTCGGGACAGTTGAGGATCACCTGGCTGTGCACGACCAGCGGCACCGCCAGGTCCACGGTCCGGGTCACCGGGCGGCCGAGGACCGAGCCGGCGACCCGGACCTGCTCGTAGGCGTTGTTGGCGCGCTCGTGGTAGTAGCGGCAGTTGGTGAACTCGAAGGCCAGCGTCACCTCACCGGACTGCTGCGGGAGCAGCGTGAACGGCTCGATCGAGGAGTCCTCGTCCACCGGCACCATCAACGGGTACGTCGGCTCGACCAGCTCCACCGTCTCCACGTGCAGCGGCACGACGGAGTCGTTGGTGATCGGCACCTTGACCAGCACCTCCTCGCCGAAGCGGTAGTCCAGGGCGTAGGTGCCGGCGGGGCCGTAGCCCTCGACCATCAGCCCCGCGTCCGCGTCGAACTCGAGCCGCGGAGCCTCGATCCGGACGGCGTACGGCGCCAGCAGCCAGCCTCCGAGCAGCAGGCCCACCACCGCGCCGGCCCAGAGCCGCCGGCGGCGCCGGACGTGCGCGGCGTCGACCCGGGGGTCCTCGGCCACCGTGGACCGCGGCTGGTCCAGGAGGCTCATGCCGCGTCCGCCGCGTCCGCACCGTCGAGTCGGCGCTGGCGGCGCCGGACGCCGGCGACCCGGATGCCCAGGACCCCGACCAGGGTGACGGCGACCAGCGCGGCGGGCGCGCCGGGACCGTCGAGCGGTGCGCTGCGGACCTGTGTGCCCGCGGCGCCGGCGTCGGTCGACGGCTGCTCGGGGGTGTCGAGCCAGTCGCAGGCCGGCGGGTCGGGGTTGGAGAAGCGGTCGTAGGTCGCGCACGGGATCAGCTCGGTGGTCTTCACCAGGTTGCCGATCGGCCACTGGGACGGATTGCCGCAGTCAGGCAGGTCGAGGGCGTAGTTGTGGGTGACCTCCTTGCCCGGGGCGGTGAGGTTGTCCTGCCAACAGTTGCCCTGGCCGGCCTCGTCCCAGAAGAAGTCGATGCCGTTCGGCAGCACCTCGCCCTTCGGCGAGTAGCCCAGCTCGTTCTTGGTGAAGGCGTTGAAGTTGGAGTTGTCCTGCTGGTGCGTGGGGTCGTAGTCGTCGCGCATCAGCGCCGGCGGGACCCAGAAGAGCATGAAGCCCTGGCGCCAGTTGTCCCAGACGTGGTTGGACGACACGAAGTTGTGGTTGCCGATGATCATGCCGCCGGTGCCGACGGGGAAGCCGAAGGCCGGGCAGACGACGCCCTTCTCGAAGCCAATGTCGGCGGGCAGCTCCTCCTGACAGGCGGCGTCGTCGCCCTGGACGTACTGCTCGTAGTAGTTGGTGTTGTTGCTGTAGATCTTGTTGTTCTCGAACCACCCGTGGTCCTGCGGCATGCCGGGGTGCCCGCCCAGGATCGACTCGACGATGAAGCCGAGGCCGTTGTCGTGGATCTTGTTGTGGTGGACGTAGACCGAGTTGCCGGCGGTCCCTGAGAAGCCCAGCGCGTTGTGGTGCATCCGGCAGCGCTTGACCTCGACGGCCCAGCGCGTGAGCGGGCCGGTGTTGGTGTTCTGGGTGTTCACGTCGGCCGCGGAGCCGGGATAGACCCCGGAGTCGCCGTTGTGGTGGGTGTTGCAGTTGGAGATGACACCGTGGTCGGAGGTGAAGGTGAGCACGCCGTAGAGCTGGTTGTAGGAGCCCTCGAAGCGGTCGAGGACGTAGCCGTCGGTCTCGTGGACGTAGAAGGCGTTCTCGCGGAACAGCGTCGCCTTCATGTTGGCGAGGTAGAAGCCATCGGCGCGGTCTGCCTTGATGCCGTTGTGCTTGACCCAGTCCCCGTCCTCGCGGAACCCGCCCTTGAGCGTCACGTCGGAGGGCTTGGCGCCGGTGCCGAGCATCTGCAGGTGGCAGAGCTGGTTGTCGCACTTGATGTCGGGGTCGTCGGGGTCGTCGCCGGCGATGGTCACGAGGTTGACGACCTCGCCGCAGGAGACGATGAGGTCGTACTCGACGATCCCGCCGTCGTAGTCCTCGGCGCACGGCGGGTCCCAGCTCGGCTGCTCCCGGTAGACCCCGGGCAGGACGTAGATGTTGGTGCGCTGCTTCTCCACCGCGTCGACGGCCGCCTGCATGTGCCGGTGCTCGCACTTCTTCAGCAGCCGCTTGTTGAAGGCTCGGAGCTTCGTGTCCTTGATCTTGTTGATGCGCTTCTTGGAGTCGGCCTTGCAGACGACGATCACGTCGGCGGCCTGCTTCAGCGAGCGCTTCTCGGGGACCTTCCCGTCCCCGGCGGGGAACACGGACTCGCGTTCCTCGTGCGCGGTGGCGGGTGTGCTGATGCCGCTGAGGCCGATGACGACGGCGACCACGAGGACGAGCAGGAGACGGAGGGCTGACCGGAGGACGGTGCGCATGGGCACTCCTGGGGAGGAGGGAGCAGTGAGGGGAGAATATGAGCGTCGTTCAGGTTTGTGAAGGCCTCACCCGGCAGGCGGCGTCGTTGTCGGTAGGGACTCGTAGGCTCGAGCCATGCGTCCCGTCACCGATCTCGAGCGCCGTGTGGCCCCCTTCAAGGTCGTCTCCGACTACGAGCCCTCCGGCGACCAGCCCGCGGCGATCGCCGAGATCAGCAAGCGAATCTCCGGCGGCGAGAAGGACGTCGTGCTGCTCGGTGCGACCGGCACCGGCAAGACCGCGACGGTCGCCTGGGTGGCCGAGAAGCTGCAGCGACCGATGCTGGTGCTGCAGCCCAACAAGACGCTGGCCGCGCAGTTCGCCAACGAGCTGCGCCAGCTCTACCCCGACAACGCGGTCGAGTACTTCGTCTCCTACTACGACTACTACCAACCCGAGGCCTACGTCCCCCAGACCGACACCTACATCGAGAAGGACTCCTCGATCAACGAGGAGGTCGAGCGGCTGCGGCACTCGGCGACCAACTCGCTGCTGACCCGGCGCGACGTGATCGTGGTGAGCACCGTCTCCTGCATCTACGGTCTCGGCACCCCGCAGGAGTACGTCGACCGGATGCTGCGGCTGCGGGTCGGCGAGGAGCACGACCGCGACTCGATCCTGCGGCGCCTGGTGGAGATCCAGTACACCCGCAACGACATGTCCTTCACCCGCGGCACCTTCCGCGTGCGCGGCGACACCCTCGAGATCTTCCCGGTCTACGAGGAGCACGCGGTGCGCATCGAGTTCTTCGGCGACGAGATCGAGCGGCTGATGACCCTCCACGCCGTCACCGGCGAGGTCATCACCGAGGACTCCGAGCTCTACGTCTTCCCCGCCACCCACTACGTCGCCGGTCCCGAGCGGATGGAGCGGGCGATCAACGGCATCGAGGCCGAGCTGGAGCAGCAGCTGGCGCGCTTCGAGCGCGAGGGCAAGCTGCTGGAGGCGCAGCGGCTGCGGATGCGCACCACCTACGACATCGAGATGATGCGCCAGGTCGGCTCCTGCTCCGGCATCGAGAACTACTCGATGCACATCGACGGCCGGGCCCCCGGCTCGGCACCGAACTGCCTGCTCGACTACTTCCCCGAGGACTTCCTCCTCGTCGTCGACGAGTCCCACGTCGCCGTGCCCCAGATCGGCGGCATGTACGAAGGCGACATGTCGCGCAAGCGCAACCTGGTCGACCACGGCTTCCGGCTGCCCAGTGCGATGGACAACCGACCGCTGCGCTGGGAGGAGTTCCTCGAGCGGATCGGCCAGACGATCTACCTCTCGGCGACGCCGGGCGACTACGAGCTCGACCTGGTCGGTGGCGACAAGCCGCCGCACGTGGTGGAGCAGATCATCCGCCCCACCGGCCTGGTCGACCCCGAGGTCATCGTCAAGCCCACCAAGGGCCAGATCGACGACCTCATCCACGAGATCAAGACGCGCACGGAGAAGGACGAGCGCGTCCTGGTGACCACGCTGACCAAGAAGATGTCCGAGGACCTCACCGACTACCTCCTCGACGCCGGCATCGACACCCGCTACCTCCACTCCGAGGTCGACACCCTCAAGCGGATCGAGCTGCTGCGCGACCTGCGGCTGGGTGCCTACGACGTGCTGGTCGGCATCAACCTGCTGCGCGAGGGCCTCGACCTCCCCGAGGTGTCGCTGGTCTCGATCCTCGACGCCGACAAGGAGGGCTTCCTGCGCTCGGACAAGTCGCTGATCCAGACGATCGGTCGTGCGGCCCGCAACGTCTCCGGCCAGGTGCACATGTACGCCGACAAGATCACGCCCTCGATGGAGGCGGCGATCGACGAGACCAACCGGCGCCGGGCCAAGCAGATCGCCTACAACACCGCCCACGGCATCGACCCCACACCGCTGCGCAAGAAGATCGCCGACATCACCGACATGCTCGCCCGCGAGGACGAGAACACCCAGGCGTTGCTGGAGACCTGGGCCGGCACCGAGGCCAAGGGGCGCGCGGGCAAGGTCGGCAAGCGCCAGCCCGTCCCCGCCCTGGCTGAGGGCGCGGCGGGCAAGCACGCCAAGGACCTCGCCGGCATGCCGAGCTCGGACCTCGCCCAGCTCATCCAGGACCTCACCGACCAGATGAAGGAAGCGGCCACGGAGCTGCAGTTCGAGCTCGCCGCCCGCCTCCGCGACGAGATCGGCGAGCTCAAGAAGGAGCTCCGCCAGATGATCGAAGCGCAGAAGTAGCGCCGGCTCAGCCCTCGTCGGGCCGGTCGTCGACCGCCTTCATCGCCTGGCGGCTGACGACCAGCCCGACCAGCCGCGAGACCACGAGCGCCACGTAGAGCACCCCGGCGACCATCTCCACCGCCACCAGCGAACGCGCGTGCGCCCCGACCGGCACCACGTCGGAGAGGCCGACGCTGGTGAGCACGGAGAACGACAGGTAGAGCAGCTCGAACCAGCTGCGGGCGCCTTCGGTGCCGGCACCCGCGAACGAGTCGGGCCACACGACCTGCACGGCCGCGTAGACGTAGGCGAACCCCCACGCCACGACCGTGAACGCCGCGCCGGTCGCGTAGAGCTCGTCGCGGGTGACCCGGTCGTCGTGGAAGACGTAGCGGACCATCGAGTAGGACACGTAGAAGTAGAACGGCGCGTGCAGCAGGGCCGAGGTCAGGATCACCCAGCCCGTGTCGGTCGCCAGGGCCTCGGCCACGGTGAACCCTGCCGCCGGCGCGCCGAGGGTCAGCGCGACCCAGGTCAGGGCGGGCGTGCGGCGTACCGCGGCGACCGCGACGCCGACCGCGACCATCTGGATCACCCCCAGGACCGCGCGACCGGCCGGGCTGTCCTCCAGGAACGGGTAGGCGAGGACCACGACGAGCTGCACCGAGAGCAGCACCGCCGAGGGGCGTGGGCCCAGCACGCCGCCGGGACGTGGGTCGTGGGAGTGGCTGCGACGGGACACGCCGCGACCATAGGAGGCGTGGGCGACCCAGGGGGAGGTGGACCGGTACACCGGCGCGTGGGACCGAGGAGCACAATGGCGCCCGTGAGCATCCCGTCCCCGCCCCGCGCAGCGGCCTGGGCGGTCTGGGGATCCGCTGTCTCGCTCTACCTGCTCGCGGTGTTCCACCGCAGCTCACTGGCGGTCGCTGGGCTGGAGGCGGCCGAGCGGTTCGACATCACCGCCGCCCAGCTGGCCACGTTCACGATGCTCCAGCTGCTCGTCTACGCACTCATGCAGGTGCCGGTCGGGCTGCTCGTGGACCGGTTCGGCCCGCGCAGCGTGATCCTGACGGGCGCGCTGGTGATGACGGTGGCGCAGGTCGGGTTCGCCCTGGCCGACAGCTTCGTGCTGGCGCTGCTGGCGCGCACGCTGGTGGGCATCGGCGACGCGATGACCTTCATCTGCCTGCTCCGGCTGGTGGCGACGTGGTTCCCGCCGCGGCGCATCCCGTTCCTCACCCAGGTCAGCGGCACGCTGGGTCAGAGCGGCGCGATCCTCGCGGCAGCACCGATGACGTGGGCCTTCGGGGCGCTCGGCTGGACCGGCGCCTACCTGCTCGCCGCGACCATCGGGTCGGTGCTCGCGCTCGGCGGTGCCGTGCTCCTCCGCGATGCCCCGGGCGAGCGGCACCACCGGGGCGCGGTGATGGCGTGGGTGTCGGTGCGCACCAGCCTGAGAGCCTCGTGGGCCCACCCGGGGACCCGGCTGGGCTTCTGGATCCACTTCACGACCCAGTTCAGCGCGACGGCGCTGGGCCTGTTGTGGGGCTACCCGTTCTTCGTGCGCGGCGAGGGCAGGACACCGGGGGAGGCCGGCCTCCTGCTGACCCTGCTGGTCGTCGCCGTCATCCTGGCCGGCCCGGTGCTCGGCTGGCTGGTCGGGCTGCACCCGTGGCACCGGTCGTCGATGGCGCTGGCGATCGTCGGATCGATCGTCGTCGTCTGGACCGCGGTGCTTGCCTGGCCCGGGGAGGCACCGTTCGGGCTCCTCGTCCTGCTGGTGTTCGTCGTCGGCGTCGGGGGACCGGCCTCGATGATCGGCTTCGACGTCGGCCGCACCGCCAACCCCTCCGAGCGTCTGGCGTCCTCCACCGGGATCATCAACGTCGGCGGCTTCTCGGCCAGCCTGGTGCTGGTCGTGGCGATCGGACTGGTGCTCGACTGGCGTACGCCGGGCACCGGCTCGGACTACACGCCCGAGGCGTTCCGGTGGGCGATGTCCGTGCAGTACCTGCTCTGGGCCTTCGGAGTCACCCAGCTCGTCCGCTACCGGCGCCGGGCGCGCCGCGTCTTCGACCGGGCGGCGCTCCAGGCGGCCGTGCGCGGATGAGCGAGCCGGAGCAGGACGTCCCACGACCTTCACTCGCGATCTGCTGTCACCACTGTGACAGCGACTCGCGAGCTACGCCATCCGGCTGACAGCGCGGGCGCTGGGTCACGTGCCCTCGGGGGGCCTGAACTTCTGGTTGAAGCGCCGCACCACGTCCTGCTCGACCACCCGTGCCGCGTCCCGGGCCTTCTGACGGGCCAGCTCCGAGGCCGCGCGCAGCGCCTCCGGGTCCAGCTTCTCCCGCTCGCCCGAGCCGATCGACCGGCGCGCCTTGGCCTGCTTGGCGAGCGCCTTGGCGCGCTTCTTCTCCAGGGACTCGAGGTTGTCGGCGACGATGTCGGCGCGCTGGACGTGCACGCGGAGCAGGTTGACGCCGGTCGCGGCCATCACGATCAACGGCCATGGGAAGTGCCAGGCGTCGGGGTTCGACAGCACGATCGCCACGAAGACCGCCCAGGTGATCAGCGTCGGTGCGATGAAGCCCATCACCGCCGAGCGACGCTGGGCCGCCCACTCCTGGTGAGCACGGACCTCCAGGTCCGCACGCGCCGCGACGGTCAGCCCGGCCGATGTCGAGGGTGAGGGCGGGAGGACCGGCACCAGGTCGTCGAGCAGGGGGACGAGGTCGCCGAGGAGCCGCGCCGACTGGGCGAGCTCGGCCCGCTCGTCGTGCTCGGCCAGGTCGATCCGCCCCTCGGCGTACGCCTCGGTGAGCAGGTTGGCCGTCAGGACGCGATCCGCGTCGCCGGCACGCAGCACAGCGTGCGCCGGGTCGCGGGGGTCGTGGGCGAACGAGGCCCAGGCGTCAGCGTCGAGACCCACGTGCTCTCCCTCGTTCGGTCGTGCGAGACCCCTCCAGCCTAGGCGGCCGGATACCCCTAGGGTGTCGCACGGCCACCGGGGAGGGTTTGGTCGCCGCGTTGGCGGGGAGACAAGAACCTGTTCTAGTGTAGTCGCGCCGACGGGATGGGGAGGTCACGGATGGCTGTCAGTGCTGCCTCGGTCGTCCGGGGGCCCGGAGAGATCGCGGCGATGGTCGTCGACGTGACCCGCCGCATCTTCACCACGCGCTTCCAGGTGCGCGAGTTCATCGAGCAGGCCTGGTTCATCACCAGCGTCACCCTGATGCCCACGATCCTGGTGAGCATCCCGTTCGGTGCGGTGATCTCGCTGCAGGTGGGCAACCTGACCGGTCAGCTCGGCGCGCAGTCCTTCGCCGGCGCCACGGCGGTCCTCGCCGTGGTGCGCGAGGCGGCACCGATCGCCGCGGCTCTGATCATCGCCGGGGCCGCCGGCTCCGCCATCTGCTCCGACCTCGGCGCGCGCAAGATCCGCGAGGAGATCGACGCGATGGAGGTGCTCGGGGTCGACCCGCTGGCACGTCTGGTGGTGCCCCGCGTGCTGGCCACCATGTTCGTGGCACTGATGATCAACGGCATCGTGATCGGTGCCGGCATCGGCGGAGGCTACTTCTTCACCGTGATCATCCAGGGGGGCAGCGCCGGGGCGTTCCTCAGCTCCTTCACGGCGCTGGCGAGCATCACCGACCTCTACATCTCTTGCATCAAGGCGGTCGTCTTCGGTTGGCTGGCCGCGATCGTCGGCGCGTACAAGGGTCTCGGTGCCGGGGGTGGGCCGAGCGGCGTGGGGCGCGCGGTCAACGAGTCGGTGATCATCGCGTTCATGCTGCTGTTCTTCCTCAACGCGGTGATCACGGCCATCTACTTCCAGGTCGTCCCGCCGCCGGGACTGTGAGCAGGAGCATCTGATGAGCACCCTCGGCGCACTCGGCAGCGCCTTCGTCTCCGGCCAGCGGGCCTCGCTGGAGCAGAAGGGCGACCAGCTGCTCTTCTACGTCAAGGCGCTGGCCTGGGCACCACGCGCCGTCCGGCGCTACCCCCGCGAGATCGTGAACACCCTCGCCGAGGTCACCTTCGGCGCCGGGGGTCTCACGCTCATCGCCGGCACCGTGGGCGTCATCGCGTTCCTGGCCTTCTTCGCCGGGACGGAGGTGGGCATCCAGGGCTACGCCTCGCTCAGCCAGCTCGGCGTCGCGAAGTTCTCGGCCTTCATCTCCGCCTACTTCAACACCCGCGAGGTCGCGCCGCTGGTCTCCTCGATCGCCCTGGCGGCCACCGTCGGCTGTGGATACACCGCACGCCTGGGCGCCATGCGGATCTCCGAGGAGATCGACGCCCTCGACGTCATGGGCATCCCCTCGCTGCCGTTCCTGGTGACCACCCGGATGATCGCGGCGTTCGTCGCGGTGATCCCGCTCTACATCGTGGCGCTGTGCGCGTCCTACCTGTCCCCACGACTGATCGTCACGCTCATCTACGGGCAGAGCCCGGGCACCTACGACCACTACTTCCTGCAGTTCCTGCCGCCGATCGACATGATCTGGTCCTTCGGCAAGCTGCTGGTCCTGGCGACCGCGGTGATCCTCATCCACTGCTACTACGGCTACACCGCCTCGGGCGGCCCTGCCGGGGTCGGCATGGCCGTCGGCCGGGCCATCCGGACCAGCATCGTCACCATCGTCGTGGCCGACTTCTTCCTCAGCTTCGCGATCTGGGGCTCCACCACCACCGTCCGGATCACCGGGTAGGCGGGGCGCATGCTGGTCAACATCCACCACGGCTCCAAGGCCGAGCACCGTCGGCTGCTCGTCGCGGGTGTCGCGTTCCTCACCCTGCTGGGGCTGCTGCTGTCGTTCTGCGTCGCGGTCTACGCCAAGGTCTTCGAGTCCTCGACGACGGTGGTGGTCGAGGCCGAGCGTGCGGGCCTGCAGCTCGCGAAGTTCGGCGACGTCCGGATGAACGGCGCGCTGGTCGGGCAGGTGCGGGGCATCGAGCAGCGCGACGACGTCGCGCGCATCACGCTCGCGCTGGACCCGGAGTCCGCGCGCCAGGTCCCCGAGGACGTCAGCGTCGAGATCCTCCCGACCACGCTGTTCGGCCAGAAGTTCGTCTCGCTGGTGGTGCCGCGCGACGGTGGTGGGGAGTCGATCTCCGACGGCGCGGTGATCACCTCCGACCGCGTGGAGACCAACGTCGAGCTCAACCGCATCCTGGCCCGGCTGTTCCCGCTCCTGCGCGCGGTCCGCCCCGCCGACCTCAACGCGACGCTCAACGCCCTGGCGACGGCGCTCGAGGGACGGGGCGAGGTCCTGGGCGAGACGCTGGACGACCTCGACGGCTACCTCGTGGCGATCCGCGGGGCGCTCCCCACCCTGCGCGAGGACCTCGCGGCGCTCGCGGACGTCGCCGACGCCTACGACGACGCCGCTCCCGACCTGCTGGACGTGCTCGGGAACCTCACGGTCACCAGCCGCACCGTCACCGAGAAGCGCCAGCAGCTCGACACCTTCTTCAGCGACCTCGGCGGCCTGGCCGATACCTCGGCGCGGGTCCTGGCCGACAACGAGGCCGACCTGATCCGGGTCGGTGAGGTCACCGCACCCCTGCTGCGGCTGCTGGCGGTCTACTCGCCGCAGCTGCCCTGCCTGCTGGAGGGGGCCGAGAACTACGAGCCGCGGCTGTCCAAGGCGTTCAGCGGCAACGAGGTCAAGCAGTACCTCGAGCTCTTCAGCGCCCAGTACGAGGCCTACGACGAGGACGACCGCCCGGAGTACGGCGAGGTCGGCCGCGGGCCGTGGTGCCTGGGCCTGCCGAACCCTCCCGAGCCGATCGGGCCCCAGCCGCTGCGGGACGGTTCGGACAAGGACAGTCGCCCGCCCGACAGCAAGCTGCCCTACCTCGGGGCCCTGCTCGACCCCGTCTCGATGGGGTACGCCGGCACGCCCGGCGACCAGCAGGTCCTCAACGCCCTGCTGGCCGGCCGGTCGGGTCGTGACGCCGGCGCCTACGGCTCGCTCGGGTCCCTGCTCTACGGGCCGGTCTTGCGGGGGGAGGCGGTGGCCTCGTGAGCACCCAGCAGCGCAACGTGGCCACCATCGCGGCCGCCGTCAAGCTCGGCGTCTTCACCGTCGTCTCGGTCCTCGTGACCGGTCTGCTCGCCGCCATCATGGGCAACATCGGGTTCGGTGCCGGCCAGGAGTACACCGCGGTCTTCACCAGTGCCTCGATGCTCGAGAAGGGCGACGACGTCCGCGTCGCGGGCGTGAGCGTCGGCGAGGTCCGCTCGGTCGAGCACCACGAGCGGTCCCAGGCGCTGGTCACCTTCCGGGTCAAGGCCGACGTGGAGCTGACGACCTCGTCGCGGGCCGAGATCCGCTTCCTCAACCTGGTCGGCGACCGGTACCTCGCGCTGGAGGATGGGCGTGACGGCGACACCGCACCCGCGCAGGACCCCGCCGACCCGATCCCGGCGGCCCGGACCAGCCCGGCGCTCGACCTGACCACGCTCTTCAACGGGTTCAAGCCGCTGTTCCAGGCGCTGCGACCCGAGCAGGTCAACGAGCTCTCGCTCAACCTGGTCCAGGTGCTGCAGGGCGAGGGCGGCACCGTCGCCGGGCTGCTGCGGCGCACCGCCTCGTTGACCGGCGACCTCGCCGAGCGCGACGAGCTCATCGGTCGCGTGGTCACCAACCTCGACGAGACGCTGCGGACCGTCGACTCCCGTCACTCCCAGCTGACGCGGCTCGTCGTGGAGCTGAAGCGCTGGATGGGCGACCTCGCCCGCGACCGCCGCCTCATCGGCTCCTCGTTGGGGAGCATCTCCGAGCTCACCGAGGAGGTGGCCGACCTGCTCACCCGCGGACGCCCGTTGCTCGAGGACGACGTCGCCGAGCTGCGCCGCCTGGCCAGGCTGCTCAACCAGCCGCGCAACCGGGACGTGCTCGTGGAGCTGGTCGAGCGGCTGCCGGAGTCGATGACCGACCAGACCCGCACCGGCACCTACGGCAGCTGGTACAACTACTACCTCTGTGGCTTCTCCGGGAAGATCACGCTCCCCGAGCTCGAGGGCATCCCCGGCCTCGACGTCCTGCTGGACCAGCTCAACGACCTCGAGTTCCAGTCCACCGCGCCGCGCTGCAACGGCGCCGGCGAGGACGGCTCCGCGGGGGGCGAGGACTGATGGCACGCCACTCCGACGCGCAGGTCCTGCGCCTGGGCACCATCACCCTGGTCGTGATGGCGCTGATCATGGCGGCAGCGTTCAACCTCTCGAAGTTCCCCGGCTTCAGCGGCACCACCTACCAGGCGTGGTTCGCCGAGGGTTCCGGGCTGCGGGCCGGCAACATGGTCCAGGTCGGTGGCATCCGCTCGGGCCGGGTCCAGGGGCTCGAGCTCGTGGACGACCGGGTGCTCGTCACCTTCGAGGTCGACAACGACGTCGACTTCGGCACCGAGTCGCGCGCCTCCGTCGAGGTGCTGAACCTGCTGGGGGAGAAGTACCTCCAGCTCGACCCGGCGGGCCCGGGCCAGCAGTCGGAGGACGAGCCGATCCCGCTGGAGCGCACGGACTCGGCCTACGACATCGTCGGTGTCTTCGGCGACCTGACCACGACCACCGAGGAGATCGACACCGACCAGCTCGTCGAGGCCCTCGACGTGCTGGCCGGGACCGTCGACGAGGCGGCCCCCGAGCTCGAGGCCTCGATGCAGGGCATCGCCGACCTGAGCCGGGCGGTCGCCTCCCGCGACGAGGAGATCCGCTCGTTGCTCTCCTCGGCCAAGGACGTCTCGACCCTGCTGGCCGACCGCAGCGAGGACGTCGTGACGCTCATGTCCCGCAGCGAGCTCGTCTTCGAGGAGGTGCGTCGGCGCAAGCAGGCCATCCACCGCCTGCTCGTCGGCGCCCGCGGGCTCGCCGACGAGCTGCGCGGCGTCGCCGAGGACAACCAGCGCCAGATCGCCCCCGCGCTGCGAGAGGTCGAGGACCTCCTGGACTTCCTGACCAGCAAGGAGAAGGAGCTGAAGGCGACGATGGCGGCACTCGGGCCCTACGTCTCGATCCTCGGCAACATCATCGGCACCGGTCCGTGGTTCGACGCCTACGTCGTCAACCTGCTGGCCATCCCGACCGGCGAGTTCCTGCCCGGAAGCCTGGAGGACTGATGGCCACCACCTCCCACGCGACCGGGTCCCTGCTGCGCGGCCTGCGCCACCGCGGCCTCGCCGTGGCGCTCGTCGTCGCCCTGCTCGCCACCGCAGGCGTGCTGGTGCTGCGTGACGGCGAGGAGCCGCACACCGTCACCGCCCACTTCCCCCGCGCGGTCAGCGTCTTCGTCGGCACCGACGTCCGGGTGCTCGGGGTGACCGTCGGGCGCGTCACGTCGGTGACCCCCGACGGCGCCTCGGTCGCCGTCGAGATGGAGTACGACGCCGACGTCCGCCTCCCCGCTGACGCGAAGGCCGCCATCGTGACCCCGACGCTCGTGGCCGACCGCTACGTGCAGCTCACCCCGGCGTACTCCGGGGGGAGCTCCTGGCCGACGGCGCCGACATCGCCCTGCCCGACACCGGCGTGCCGGTCGAGCTGGACCGCATCTACCGCTCGCTGCGCGACCTGTCCCAGGCGCTGGGCCCCAACGGGGTCAACCGTGACGGGACGCTGGACAACCTGCTGCGCGCCGGCGACGAGGCGCTGTCGGGGCAGGGCGAGCGGGGCAACCGGATGATCCGGGAGCTGTCCGCTGCGGCGACGACGTTCGGCGAGGGCAGCGGCGACCTCTTCGACACCGTCACCGAGCTCGCGACCTTCACCGGCACCCTCGCCGAGAACGACCGGCTGGTGCGTGCCTTCCTCCGGGACCTCGCCGGGGTCTCGGCCGACCTCGCCGACGAGCGCCAGGAGATCTCCGCCGCGCTGGCCGCCGTGGCCCGCGCCGTGGGGAGCGTCGAGGACTTCGTCGGTGAGAACCGCGAGGCACTCGTGACCGACGTGGAGAAGCTGACGCGGGTCGTGAAGAACCTCGACTCCGAGCGTGACTCCCTCGACACCGCCCTGACCGTGGCTCCCGTGGCGATGGGCAACCTCGCCCTGGCCTTCAACAACGAGTCCAACTCCATCGGCTCGCGCATCGGCATCGGTGGCAACGTGTGGGACGCCGACGGCTTCCTGTGCGGCATCGTGCAGCAGGCCGGGCTGCCGCGGGTCTCCGCGGACCTCGCGTGCGAGCTGTTCGAGATGCTGCTGGAGCCGATCACCACCCAGGTCCCGTTCATCCCGCCCGAGCACAGTGGACGGCCCTCCGGGACGGCCAACCGGCCGGCCCCCGGCGGCACGGACCTCGCCGACCTGCTGGCAGGTGGCCGGTGATGGGCCTCGGACTCCCTCGTGCGGCACGAGCGGTGGCGGCTGCCCTGGCCGGCACGCTCCTGCTCACCGGCTGCGACTTCGACGGCGCCTACGACTGCCGCTGCCGGGCTCGCCGGTCGACGCCGACGAGGCGTTCGAGGTGACCGCGGACTTCGCCGACGTGCTCAACGTCGTCCCGCGGTCCCCGGTGATGGTCGACGACGTGACGGTCGGCGAGGTCGTCGACGTCGAGCGCATCGGCTGGCACGCGCGGGTGACGCTGCGCGTGCGCGACGACGTCGAGCTGCCCGACAACACCGTCGCCGACATCCGGCAGGTCTCGCTGCTCGGTGAGAAGTACGTCGCCCTCGAGGCCCCGTCCGGTGAACCGGTCGGCCGGCTCGAGGACGGCGACCGCATCGAGCTGCCCTCCACCGGTCGCAACCCGGAGGTCGAGGAGGTGCTCGGCGCGCTGTCCTACCTCCTCAGCGGCGGCGGCGTGGCGCAGCTGGGCACCATCACCCGCGAGCTCAACGACGTGATGGACGGCCGGGAGGAGCGGCTCAAGGCGCTGCTCGGCAACCTGTCCGACGTCGTGGGCACCCTGGACCGCCAGAAGGCAGAGATCATCCGGGCGATGGAGTCCATCGCCGGCCTCACCCGCACGCTCAACCGCGAGAAGCAGGTGATCACCGACGCGATCGACGCCACCGGGCCGGCGATCGGGGTGCTGCGCGAGCAGCACGACGAGCTGGTGGCGATGCTCGGCTCGCTCGACGAGCTGGGCACCGTCGGCACCCGGGTCATCCGGGCCAGCAAGGAGGACCTGCTCGCGTCGCTGCGCGACCTGCGGCCGGTGCTGCGCCAGCTCAACGCCGCCGGTGACCACCTCGCCCCGGGTCTCAACCTGCTGATCAGCTTCCCGTTCCCCAAGGAGGCCTCGGAGATCGTCAAGGGCGACTACGCCAACACCTCGATCCGCGCCGACATCAGCCTGGAGAACCTCCTGCCCGGCGGCGGCCTGCTGCCGCCGGTGGAAGTGCCCGACCCCGTCGAGACCGTGGGCCTGGTGCTGCAGTGCCTGGCCTCCGGCAGCCTCACCAGCAAGCCGTGCACGAAGGTCCTCGGCGACCTCGACCTGCTCACGCAGCTGAAGAAGAAGTGCCGGCGACCCGCACACGAGGAGAAGGCGGTGTGCCAGGTGCTCAACCTGCTGCCCGACCTCCCCGGCCTCGAGGACCTCGGGGGGATCCTGGGAGGCGGCCTCGACGGGCTCCTGGACGGCCTGCTGGGCGGTGCCAGCGCCCGCGGCAGCGGGGGCGGCTCGGCGAGCCTCGCCGACCTGGTCGGGGGCGGTGCGGCATGACCCGCGGCACGCGCATCCGGATCGCCGCCTTCCTGGTCCTCTCGGCGGTGGGCATCGTCTACATCACCGGCACCTACCTCGGTGTCGTGGACCGGGTCCTCGGCCGGGGCATCACCGTCCAGGCCACGCTCCCCGGCAGCGGTGGGCTGTTCGAGGGCTCCGAGGTCACCTACCGCGGCGTCAAGGTCGGCCGGGTGACCCGGATGGAGCCGACCCGCGAGGGCCTGACCGTGACGATGCGGCTCGAGGAGGGGACCCGGCTCCCGCTGGACTCCCCGATGTACGTCCACAACCTCTCGGCCGTGGGCGAGCAGTACCTCGACTTCGAGCCGGCCGACGACGAGGGCCCGTACGCCGAGGACGGCGACGTGCTCACGGGCGGACCCGACTCGCTCCCGGTCGACGAGGGCGATCTGCTCGTCGAGCTCGACGAGTTCGTTTCCGGTGTCGACCGGCGTCACCTGCGGTCGGTGGTCGAGGAGCTCGGCACGATGTTCGACGACACCGGCGGGGCGCTCCAGGCCCTGGTCGACGACGGCGGACGGTTCGTCCGCGAGGCCGCCGAGCACACCGACGAGACCATCGACCTGCTCGAGAGCGGTCTGACGGTGCTGCGGACCCAGCGCGACAACCAGGAGAACATCCGCGCCCTCTCCCGCGACCTGCGACTGCTCACGGGCTCGCTGCGGCGCTCGGACCGGCCGCTGCGCCAGGTGCTGCAGGGCACCCCCGGCACCGCCCGGCAGCTCGACGCCCTGCTCACCGACCTCGAGCCGACCCTGCCGATCCTGCTGGGCCACGCGGTGTCCCTCAACCAGGTCGTCGTCAGCCACCTCGCGGGCCTCGAGCAGCTGCTGGTCACCTACCCGCGGGTGATCTCCTCGGGGTTCACCGGCACCCCGGCGGACGGCTACGGGCACGTCAACCTGCAGCTGGACTACTCCGTGCCGCCGTGCACGGAGGGGTTCAAGCCCACCGAGGACTGGCGCCCGGGCAACGACCTGACCGATGGACCGATCTTCCCGGCCCGCTGCGAGTCGGGCCCGCCGTACGGCATGCGCGGTCCGCGCTACTCCCCGGACGCCGACGGCGGCAACACCGGCCCGCGCCGGGTGGCCCCCGGGTCGGACGGCGCCACGGTGACCGGCACCTACGACCCGCTCACCGGTGTCCTCTCCGGTGCGGTGGACGCCGCGGGGGAGCCGGTACGGTTCCTCGAGACGCCGGACCTGTCGATCCTGGGGGAGGACGCGTGGACGTGGTTGCTGGTGGGGCCGGTGAGGAGCCGGTGAGCGCCGGACCCCGGCTGGTCGCCGCCCTCGGCGCGCTGGCGCTCGTGCTGGCCGCGGTCGTCGTCGTGCTGGGCGTCGCCGCCTGGCAGGCCCGTGGCGACCGGGCCGAGGAGACGGCGACGAGCGACCGGTACGCCGATGTCCTGGCGGCGGCGACCGCGCAGACCGAGGCCTTCGTCAACATCCGCTACGACCGCGCCGAGGAGAGCATCGAGGCGGTCGCCGAGGGTGCCACCGGCGACTTCGCCGAGCAGTACGACGCATCGACCGAGGGGGTCCTGACCCTGCTGGAGGAGAACCGCTCGGTGATGGAGGGCGAGGTCGTCTGGATCGGTGTCGTCGACGCGGATGCGGACTCAGCGACCGTGCTGGCGGCCACGACCGGCACGGTCGCCAACGTCACGACCGACGACGAGCCCGTCGCCCGCGCCTTCCGGCTGCGGCTGGAGATGGTGCTCGTCGACGGCCGCTGGCTCACCTCCGACCTGCAGTTCGTGGCCTGACATGGCGCAGAGACCCACCGACCGATCCACCGGCCGATCCACCGGCCGATCCACCGGACGCTCCTCGCGCGCCTCCACCAGTCGCCCGCGTCGACTCGCCGGCAGCGGCCCCCGGCCCGGCCAGGACGTCCACAGGCCCGAGACCGAGGCGACCGACGGATCGCGCGAGGTCGAGCAGTCCGGTGACCCGCTCGTGCCCCCGCCGCCGCCGATGCCCGGTGACCGCGAGGTGCACGACCAGCACGAGCTCCGCGAGGAGCAGGCTGCCCCGGCGGACGAGCAGACGACGGTCGCCTGGCGCGGTCTGGGCCGCCGCGGCCTGCTGGCCCTCGTCGCGGTGATCGTGCTGCTGACGGCCGCCGTGGTGGTCGAGGCGGTGGTGCTCTGGCGCGACGACGACCGGGCGGGTGTGACGGCCGAACGCCCCGTCGTGGTGCCCGAGCGCACCTGGCGTCCGGCGGTCGAGGCCGCCGCCCAGGGCGCACAGATCGTGCTGGGCGCGAGCTGGGAGACCTACGACGAGGGCATCGAGCGCGCTCGGGGCGTGATGACCGACGAGTTCGCCGAGACCTACCTCGCGACCAAGGAGGACGTCCGCGAGGACTTCGTGGACCAGCGCACCGAGGTCGAGGTGCGGGTGCTGGGCCAGGCGGTGACCCGGGCGACGGGCAGCACGGTGCAGGCACTGCTCTTCCTCAATCAGTACGTCACCAAGAAGGGTGCGCAGACCTCCTTCAGCGAGTACCGCGCACTCGTCACCGTGGTCGACACCCCCGACGGCTGGCTGATCGACCAGATCGACACGCAGTAGCGGACCTGGTTCCGCCCAGGACTAGAACACGTTACAGTTCCGGCGCGGACATGACCCGGCGGTCATGGCGCGAGCGACGAGACCAGTGTCGAGACGGGCCCTAGCGCGGCCCGCGTGCCGAGGGGAGGATCACGCGTCGTGACCCAGCACCCCTCCGCCCCCGACGCGGGCCCGACCGTGGAGGTCGACCTCGTCATCGTCGGCGCCGGTCCCACCGGCCTGTTCGCCACCTACTACGCCGGCTTCCGCGGCCACCGCATCGCGCTCGTCGACTCGCTGCCCGAGCTCGGCGGCCAGGTGACCGCGATGTACCCCGAGAAGCAGATCCTGGACGTCGCGGGCTTCCCCTCGGTCAAGGGCCGCGACCTCGTGAGCGGCCTGGTCGCCCAGGCGGCCACCGCGGACGCCGTCCACCTGCTCGGGCGCACGGCCTCCTCGCTCGTCCACGGCCCCGACGGTGTCGAGCTCGGCCTCGACGACGGCACCCTCGTGCGCGCCGGTGCCATGATCATCACCGCCGGCATCGGCAAGTTCAGCCCGCGACCGCTGCCGGCGGGGGAGGGCTGGCTCGGGCGGGGGCTGGAGTTCTTCGTCCCGTCTTTCGCGCCGTACGTCGACAAGGACGTCGTCATCGTGGGCGGCGGCGACTCCGCGTTCGACTGGGCGGTCCATCTCGAGCCGATCGCGCGGTCGGTGACCCTCGTGCACCGTCGTGACGCCTTCCGGGCCCACGAGCGGACCGTGGAGCAAGTGCGCGCCTCCTCGGTGCGCATCGTGACCCGCGCCGAGGTCACCGCCCTGCGGGCGGCGGCCGACGACCCGACCGGTCCGCTGGCCGAGATCGACGTCACCGACCCGGACGGGCTCACGACGTACCCCTGCCAGGCCGTGGTCGCGGCGCTGGGCTTCGTGGCCGACCTCGGACCGATCCAGCAGTGGGGCGTCGAGGTGCACAAGCGGCACGTGGTCGTCGACCCGTCCATGCGCACGTCCCTGGACCGGGTCTTCGCGGCGGGCGACATCACCGAGTATCCCGGCAAGGTGCGGCTGATCGCGGTCGGCTTCGGCGAGGCCGCGACGGCCGTCAACAATGCCGCCGTGGCGATCGACCCGACCGCCAAGGTGTTCCCCGGACACTCCTCGGAAGGTGGCTGACATGGCAGGCGGCAACAGGGACAAGGTCAAGATGACCGACGCGGAGGTCGAGGCGCTGCTGGCCGAGAACCTCAAGGTGCAGATCGCCTGCAACGGCCACGACGGCATCCCGCACCTGTCGACGCTGTTCTACGTCGTGGTCGACGGGAAGATCGCGTTCTGGACCTACGGGCGCAGCCAGAAGATCCGCAACCTCGAGCGCGACCCACGGGTCAGTGCGCTCGTCGAGGACGGCGTCGACTACTTCGAGCTGCGCGGCGCCTCCATCACCGGGCGCGCCGAGATCGTCCGCGACCACGACCGGATCTTCGAGATCGGATCGCTGGTCGCCACGCGGATGGTCGCCGCGGAGTCCTTCGAGGCGCTCGGGGACCTGGGCCGCGAGACCGTGGCCAAGCAGGCCACCAAGCGTGTGGCCGTGGTCATCCATCCCGACCACGTGGCGACCTGGGACCACCGCAAGATGGTCTGACCTCCCGGTCAGACCCACCACCTGAGGAGACCGACATGAAGATCAAGGTCGACTTCGACCTGTGCGAGTCCAACGCCCTGTGCGAGGCCATGGCCCCGGAGGTGTTCGAGCTCGACGACGACGACTTCCTGCAGCTGAAGACCGAGCACACCACCGACGAGAACATCGAGGATGTCAAGCGGGCCGTCGCCGCCTGCCCGCGCGCCGCGATCACGCTGGTCGAGGAGTGAGCCGATGACGACCTCCCCCCTCAGTCTCGACGGCAAGGTCGCCGTGGTCACCGGTGCCGGCGCCGGTCTCGGACGAGCCGAGGCGCTCGCCCTGGCCGACGCGGGCGCCCGCCTCGTGCTCAACGACCTCCCCGGTGCCGCCGACGGCGTGGCCGAGGAGATCCGTGGCCGGGGCGGCGAGGCGGTCGTCGCCGCCGGCGACGTCTCCGAGCGGGCGACCGCCGACGCCATGCTGGCCGCCGCGGTGGACGGGTTCGGCTCCCTCGACGTCGTCGTGAACAACGCCGGGATGACGCGTGACCGGATGCTGTTCAACCTCTCCGACTCGGAGTGGGACGACATCATCCGGGTGCACCTGCGCGGTCACTTCCTGCTCTCGCGCAACGCCGCCTCCTACTGGCGCAGCAAGTTCAAGGAGACCGGAGCCCCCGTGGACGCCGCGGTGGTGAACACCGCCTCCGAGGCCTTCCTCTCCGGGCCACCGGGACAGGCCAACTACGCCGCTGCCAAGGCCGGCATCGCCGCCCTCACGGTCAGTACCGCTCGCGCCCTGGCCTCCTCGGGCGTGCGGGCCAACGCCATCTGCCCGCGTGCCCGCACCGCGATGACGGCACAGGTCTTCGGGGAGGACACCTCCGGCGAGGAGGTCGACCCCTACTCGCCCGAGCACGTCGCCCCCGTCGTGGCCTACCTCGCCAGCCCCGCGGCCGCGCGCATCACCGGGCAGGTCTTCGTCGTCTACGGCGGGATGGTCGCGCTGGTCGCCGCGCCGGTCGTGGAGGAGCGGTTCGACAAGAGCGGGACCGTCTGGACCGCCGAGGACCTCGACAAGCAGCTCGGAGGCCACTTCGCCGACCGGGACCCCAGCGTCGGCTTCGCGGCCGACTCCATCATGAAGCTCTCGGTCTGAGGCAGGAGCAGGGATGAGCAGCAGCACCACAGGTCAGGGCCGGCTGGCTGGCAAGGTCGCGATCGTGACCGGGGCGGCGATGGGCCAGGGGGCAGGCATCGCCCGCGCGTACGTCGCCGAGGGCGCGCGGACGGTGCTCGCAGACGTCGCCAAGGACGAGGGGGAGGCGCTGGCGCAGGAGCTGGACGCGTCCCACCCCGGGATGGCGGTCTTCCGTCACCACGACGTCTCCGACGAGGGCGCGTGGACCAGCCTGGTCGAGGAGACCGTCGACCGCTGGGGACCGGTGACCGTGCTGGCCAACAACGCGGGCATCCTGCGCTTCGGCAACGTCGGCCGTCTCGAGCTCGGCGACGTCGACCTGATGTACCGGGTCAACCAGCTCGGCACGCTGCTCGGCATGAACGCGGTGGCCCGCACCATGCGCAAGGCCGGGGGCGGCTCGATCATCAACGCCTCCTCCACCGAGGGCCTCGGTGGCATGTCCGGCTGCGTGGCCTACGGCGGCACCAAGTTCGCGATCCGCGGCATGACCAAGGGAGCGGCCCACGAGCTCGGCCCGCACGGCATCCGGGTCAACTCGGTGCACCCCGGCATGATCGACACCCCGATGACCCGCGTCCACGGAGGTGACGCGGCGATGGAGTACGGCGCGTCGAAGATCCCGCTGCGTCGCGTGGGCCACCCCGAGGACGTCGCGCCGCTCTACGTCTTCCTGGCCAGCGACGAGTCGTCCTACATCAACGGCGCCGAGATCGCCGTCGACGGCGGCGTGACCGCAACCCACGGCTTCGGGGGCTGAGCCCCGCCGGTCGTCGCGGCTGACCGGTCCGTTGTGGACCGGTCCGGTCGCTATGTGCGAATTCCGCCGAACCCGCCCCTGGCTCCTCACAGCCTCTTTACGGTAGGAGGATGGAGGGGGACCACGCCTGGCGGCCTGCGCTGGACCAGGAGGGCCTGGAGCGGGTCGACTGGACCTCGCAGGTCAAGGACTACGCGATCATCCGGCTGGACAGCGACGGCCTGGTGCTGTCGTGGAACGCCGGGGCGGAGCTGGTCACGGGCTACCCCCGCGAGGAGGTCCTCGGACGCAGCTTCGAGGTCTTCTACACCCCTGAGGACCGCGAGGCCGGTCTCCCGCGACGGCTGCTGGGCTCCGCGCAGCGCGACGGACGCGTGGAGGACACCGGCTGGCGGCTGCGGCGCGACGGGACCCGCTTCTGGGCCGACGTCGTCGTCACGGCGGTCCACGACGAGGCGGGCACCCTGCTCGGGTTCGTCAAGGTCACCCGGGACCTGACCGAGCAGCACCGTCTCGAGCGCAGTCGCGAGCAGTTCATCGCCGGGGTGACCCACGACTTCCGCAGCCCGCTGACCAGCATCGAGGGGTACGCCGCCATGCTGGCCTCCGAGCTGTCCGACCCGGTCCTGGGCGACTTCGCCTCCCGCATCCGCTCCAACGCCGTGCGGCTGATGAAGCTGGTCGACCTGATGGTGGAGCACTGCCACATGCCGGTCGGCGGCGTGGGGCTGAGCGTCGAGCCCGTGTGCCTGGCCACCGTGCTGCGCACGGTCGTCGACGACCTGAGCACGACCGTCCAGGGTCACGAGGTGACCGTGCAGGACACCGACGTGGTGCTGCCGGCCGACCTCACCGCCCTGGCCCGGGTCTTCACCAACCTGCTCGGAAACGCAGCGAAGTACTCACCGGTCGGCAGCCGCATCGACGTGCTCGTGGAGCCCGGCGAGGGCGTCGTGGACGTCGTGGTGGCCGACCGTGGCCGCGGCATCGACCCCGCCGACCGCGAGACGATCTTCGACGAGTTCAACCGGGGGCGCCGGGCAGCCGACGACGGCGGGTTCGGGCTCGGGCTGGCGGTGGTCCGCAACCTCGTGGAGCAGCACGGGGGATCGGTGCGCATAGACGACGGACGGTTCGGTGGCACCGACGTGACGGTGCGGCTCCCGCTGGACACCTCCCCGGCCGCCGGTGGCGCCGTGGACGCCGACGGCCTCCAGACGACGTCCGGCTGAGGCGCAGCCCCGCCCGTCGCCGGTCAGTCGCTGGGCCGTCGCAGGTCAGTCGCGCAGCAGCAGCTTGACGGCGACCTCGATCTGCTGGGCGGTGTCGGCGGCCGTCGACCGGCCGGTCACCCACCCGACGAGGGCCGAGAGCCAGACGTCGCCGATGACCTTGGCGATGGCGACGTCCTGGTCGTCGAAGTCGGTGCGCCCGGGGTGCATGGCGCGGGTGACCATCGAGGTCATCAGCATGCCGACCTGGTTGATCTCGGTCTGGACCGAGGAGTCGGCGAACATGAACGCCCGCGTCAGCGCCTCGGTCAGGTGCGGGTCGCCCTGGAGCCCGCGGCTGGTCAGCTTGAGCACCTCGATGACGCGCTCGGCGGGGGTGTCGCCGGCGATCTCCCGGCCGCGCAGCGCACCCTCGGCCTTCTCGAACTCGCGTCCGAGCGCCGAGACGAGCAGGTGGATCTTGGAGGGGAAGTAGCGGTAGAGCGTCCCGAGGGCGACCTCCGCCCGGTCGGCGACGGCGCGCATCTGGACCGCGTCGAAGCCGCCCTGGGAGGCCAGGTCGATGGTGGCGTCGAGGATGCGCTTGCGACGCTCGCGCTGGGCCGAGGAGCCGAGCTCCTCGGTCGCCGTGGCGGTCGCCGTGCCGGCGGGGCTGTTCGTCGTGGTCATGAGATCCCCATGCTCCGTGCGTCGAGACTCTGGTGGGTTGCAAGTGGGTTGAACGTTCAAACACGGTACCGCCTCCGACGGGGTGAGCCGTGGACCACCTCGTGGGGCCAGCTGCCGTGTCCTGCTACTAGGCTGGTGCTGCGTGGTCCATCATAGGAACACGTTTCACTTCTTCGGCTCGACGCCGCGCCCGTCCGGCGTCGACCAGCAGTCCGGGAAGTGCTTCCGGACCATCCCAGACCAGCCGAAGGAGGGCCAGCAGATGCGCATCGCGATGCTGTCCTACCGTTCCAAGCCGCACTGCGGCGGCCAGGGCATCTACCTGCGTCACCTCTCCCGCGAGCTCGTCGCGCTCGGGCACGAGGTGGAGGTGTTCTCGGGCCAGCCCTACCCCGAGCTCGACGAGGGCGTGGCCCTGACCAAGGTGCCGAGCCTGGACCTCTACCGGGAGCCGGACCCCTTCCGGGTGCCCCACCCCCGCGAGTTCCGCGACCGCATCGACGTCGAGGAGTTCGCGACGATGTGCGTGGCGGGCTTCCCCGAGCCCAAGACCTTCAGCAGCCGGGTGGCCCGCATCCTGCGCGAGCGCGCCGGCGACTTCGACATCGCCCACGACAACCAGGTGCTCGGCTACGGCATGCTCGACATCGAGCAGCAGATGCCGCTGATCACCACGCTGCACCACCCGATCACCTTCGACCGGCGCATCGACATCTCCCAGACCCGCAACCCGTGGCGCAAGCTCACCCTGTCGCGCTGGTACGGCTTCCTGCGGATGCAGGGACGGGTCGCCCGCGCGGCGCGGCACATCATGACGCCCTCGGAGACCTCCAAGCGCGACATCGCCGCCGACTTCGGCGTCGACCCCGCGCGGATGCAGGTCATCCTGCTCGGCGTCGACGACGGCTTCGTGCCGCCGAGCGTCCCCCGCGTCCCGGGCCGCATCCTGGCGATGGCCAGCGCGGACGCCCCGATGAAGGGGATCGCCACGCTGCTGGAGGCCTTCGCCAAGCTGCGCACCGAGCGCGACGTCGAGCTGCTGCTGGTGACCAAGCCCAAGCCGGGAGGACGCACCGAGAAGCTCATCGAGAAGCTGTCGATCGGTGACTCGGTGCGCTTCGTGCACGGCATCTCCGACGCCGAGCTGGTGGCCCTGATGGGCTCGGCCGAGGTCGCCTGCGTGCCCTCGTTCTACGAGGGCTTCTCGCTGCCGACCGCCGAGCTGATGGCATGCGCCACCCCGCTGATCGTCTCCCGTGCCGGCGCGATCCCCGAGGTCACCGGCCCCGACGGCCTGTGCGCCGACATGGTCACCGCGGGCGACGTCGGTGAGCTCGAGCAGGCGCTGGCGGCGCTGCTCGACGACCCCGAGCGCCGCGCGCGGATGGGCGCCGCAGGACGCCAGCGCGTCGAAGAGATGTTCAGCTGGCGCGCCGTGGCCGTGAAGGTCGCCGCCGCCTACGAGCAGGTCGTGGCGTCCTGGCACGCCGAGGGGCCGATGCCCGACCCGGGCCGCAAGGGCCGACGTACCAAGAAGTGGAGTGCTGCACGTGCTGACCGTTGACTTCGACCGGCTGGGCCTCAGGCCCGGCGAGAGGATCCTCGACATGGGGGCGGGCGCCGGCCGCCACGCCTTCGAGGCCTACCGCCGCGGCGGTGACGTGATCGCCTTCGACATGGACGCCGAGGAGCTCGAGCGCGTGCGCGAGCTGTTCGTGGCGATGAAGGAGGCCGGTGAGGCGCCCGAGGGCGCCGAGGCCGACGTCAAGGAGGGCAACGCGCTGTCCCTGCCCTTCGCCGACGGCGAGTTCGACCGGATCGTGGCCGCGGAGGTGCTCGAGCACATCCACGAGGACGTCCAGGCGATCCGCGAGCTGGTGCGCGTGCTCCGTCCCGGGGGCACCATGGCGATCTCCGTGCCGCGGTGGCTACCCGAGGTCATCAACTGGAAGCTCTCGGCCGACTACCACCACGCCGAGGGCGGCCACATCCGGATCTACACCGACCACGAGCTCATCGACAAGGTCACCAAGGCCGGCCGCTTCAACGACGGCACTCCCGGCGAGGCGATGATCTTCGAGGGCAAGGACTACGCCCACGGGCTGCACGCGCCGTACTGGTGGATCAAGTGCGCGGTCGGTGTCGAGAACGACGAGCACCCGGCGGTGAAGGCCTACCACAAGCTGCTGGTCTGGGAGATCATGAAGCAGCCCACCGCGCTGAAGCTGGCCGGCAAGGTGCTCGACCCGGTGATCGGCAAGAGCATGGTGCTCTACTTCCGCAAGCCCGAGGCGCCGGCGGCGCAGGGCGCTGCCGGAGGAGCCGCGTGAGCCCGGTCCCCTACGTCGAGGGGCTGCTGACCTCCGAGCAGGTCGCCGACACCGCCCGCGCGATCGCGGCGATGCAGGAGCCCTGCGGCGCCGTGCCGTGGACGACCGGCGAGCACGTCGACATCTGGAACCACGTCGAGGCCGCCATGGCGATGCTCGTGGGCGGCGAGGTGGAGGCCGCCGAGCGTGCCTACGCCTGGGTGCCGACCATGCAGCGCGAGGACGGCTCGTGGCCGATGAAGATCGTCGCCGACACCGTCGAGGACGCGCGCGGCGAGTCGAACATGTCGGCGTACTTCGCCGTCGGTGTCTGGCACCACTGGCTGGTGCGCCGCGACATCGAGTTCGTGCGCCGCTACTGGCCCTCGGTCCGTGCCGGCCTGGACTTCGTGGTCTCGCTGCAGACCGAGTGGGGTGGCATCGCCTGGACCCCGGTCGACGACTTCTGCCTGCTCACCGGCTCCTCGAGCATCTACCACTCGCTGCGCGCAGGCGTGGCGCTCGCCGACCTGCTCGACGAGCCGCAGCCCGAGTGGGAGCTGGCCGGTGGCCGGCTGGGGCACGCCGTGCGTGAGCACCAGGACCGCTTCGCCGACAAGTCGACCTACTCCATGGACTGGTACTACCCGGTCCTCGGCGGTGCGCTGCGCGGCACGGCGGCCTTCGACCGGATCGCGGACCGCTGGGACGACTTCGTGGTGCCCGGGCTGGGCATCCACTGCGTCGACACCAACCCCTGGGTGACTGGGGCGGAGACCTGCGAGCTGGCGATGGCGCTGGACGCGATCGGGGACCACGAGCGGGCGTTGGCGCTCGTGCGCGACATGCAGCACCTGCGTGAGGGCGACGGGCGCTACTGGACCGGGTGGGTCTACGACACCGGCCGCACCGACGAGCCCTCGGACGTCTACTGGCCCCATGAGCACACCACCTACACCGCGGCCGCCGTGGTGCTGGCCGTCGACGCGCTGGGGGAGACCCACGGGCACGCGACACCCGGCTCCGGCATCATGCGCGGCACCTCGTTGGCCCCGCACTTCGCCGAGATCGCGCTGGAGTGTGGCTGCGAGTCGGTCCGCTCCTGACGGTGGGAGGGACGGCCGGGGTCAGCCGACCGGCTGCCCGGCCTCGCCCGACGTACGTCGGAGCACGCGCATCGATCCCAGCGACTGCTCCTCGGTGAAGGCGCCGGAGGCCAGCGCGCGCTGGTAGACGTGGTAGGGCGCCTGGCCGCCGTCGGCGGGGTCGGCGAACACGTCGTGGATGACCAGCAGGCCCTGCGGCGCGAGGTGGTGGGCCCAGCCGCTGTAGTCGTTCTGGGCGTGGACCTCGGCGTGCCCGCCGTCGATGAACAGCAGCGACAGCGGCGTGCGCCAGTGGGCACTCACCGTGGTCGACTGTCCGATCACCGCGACCACGACGTCCTCGAGCCCGGCGTCCTCGATGGTGCGGCGGAACACCGGCAACGTGTCCATCCGGCCGGTCCGCGCGTCGACGAGGCTGGCGTCGTGGTGCTCCCAGCCGGCCTGGTTCTCCTCCGAGCCGTGGTGGTGGTCGACGGTGAAGACGACGGCCTGCGGACCACCGACGATCCGTGCGGCAGCCCCCATGTAGACCGCCGACTTCCCGCAGTAGGTGCCGACCTCGAGCACCGGCCCATGGGCCAGCTGCTCCAGCGCCCGACGGTGCAGCAGCATCCCCTCGTCCTCGGGCATGAAGCCCTTCGCGGCCAGGGCGTGGTCCAACCAGTCGTCACTCACCGGGTCAGCCTATAGAGTGAGAACACGTTCTAGTTTTCGGCACCCCGGCACGGCTCGACCTCGTGCGGGACGAAGGGACCTCCATGTCGATCGGCATCTCCGAGGAGCACACCGGACTCGCTGACAGCCTGCGCGGCTGGGCCGCGTCGGTCGGGGGCGTCGAGGCCGCCCGCGCCGCCGAGGGCGACCCCGAGGCACGCTTCGAGGACGTCTGGAAGGGCGTCGTCGAGATGGGTCTGGCCACCATCGCCGTCCCCGAGTCCGTGGGCGGCGGGGGCGGCACGACCCTCGACCAGGCCGTCGCCCTCGAGGCCTGCGCGGCCGAGCTCGTGGCCGGGCCGCTGCTCGGACCCGCCGTGGTCGCGGGCGTGCTCGCCCCGGCGGGCCGAGGCGCGGGGCCGGAGGCGGGTCTGGCCGCGCTCACCGGTGGGTCGGTGGTCTCGTTCGCGCTGCCCACCCCCGAGGGGAACCTGCTGCTGGACGCGCCCTCGACCGCCCACGCGCTGGTGCGCGGGGCGGAGGGTTGGGTGCTCGCCGCGGCCGACGTCCTCTCCGCCTCCGCGTCCACCGGGCTCGACATGTCCCGGCGGGCCGGCCTGCTCGGCGAGGTCCCCGCGGGCGAGCCGGTCCCCACCGACGACGCCACGGTGCGACGGCTCGCGGTGACCCTGGCGGCCGCCGAGGCGGCGGGCGTGGCGCGCTGGTGCCTGCGCACGGCCGTCGCGTACGCCGGCGTGCGCGAGCAGTTCGGGCGCAAGATCGGCTCCTTCCAGGCCGTGAAGCACCTCTGCGCGGAGATGCTGGAGACCGCCGAGGCCGTCACCGCCGCCGCCTGGGACGCGGCGGCCGCGGCCGACGGGCAGGGCGAGCACGCCGACGAGCAGTGGTCCTTTGCCTGCGACGTCGCCGAGGTCACCTGCTTCGACGGGGCCGTCGAGGTCGCCAAGACGTGCATCCAGGTGCTCGGGGGCATCGGCTTCACCTTCGAGCACGACGCGCACCTCTACCTGCGCCGCGCGCTGTCGCTGCGGGCGGCCTTCGCCCGCCCCGACGCGGCGGCCGGCCGGCTGACCGGCGCGGCGGTCGCCGGCACCCGCCGCCGGGTGGCGGTCGACCTCGAGGGCCGCGACGAGGCCGTGCGGCCGTCCGTGCGGGCCGACGTGGAGTCGGTGGCAGCGCTGCCCGAGGCGGATCGTCGAGCGGCCCTGGTCGACACCGGCCTGCTGATGCCGCACTGGCCGGCGCCGTACGGACGGGCCGCGGACGCCGTGACGCAGGTCGTCATCGACGAGGAGCTGGCCCGAGCCGGCGTCGTGCGCCCCGACATCGTCATCGCCGGCTGGGCCCTGCCCACGATCCTGCAGCACGGCACGGACGCTCAGCGGGAGCGGTTCGTGCGGCCCTCGCTGCTCGGGGACCTCGTGTGGTGCCAGCTCTTCTCCGAGCCCGGCTCCGGCTCCGACCTGGCCTCGTTGCGGACCAAGGCGGTCCGGGTCGACGGCGGGTGGCGGATCACCGGCCAGAAGGTGTGGACCTCGGTGGCCGAGCAGGCCGACTGGGCGATCTGCCTGGCCCGCACCGACCCGGACGTGCCCCAGCACAAGGGCATCACCTACTTCCTCGTCGACATGCGCAGCCCCGGCATCGACGTCCGGCCGCTGCGGGAGATCACCGGCGAGGCGCTGTTCAACGAGGTCTTCCTCGACGAGGTCTTCGTGCCCGACGAGTGCGTCGTGGCCGAGCCGGGCGACGGGTGGAAGCTCGCGCGCACCACGCTGGCCAACGAGCGCGTCGCCATGGCCACCACGCGGCTCTCGGCCTCGACCGAGCGCGCGGTGGAGCTGGCCTCGGCCGGCACGCTCACGGGCCCCGAGCAGGTCGCGGTCGGGCGTGCCGTGGCGCTCTCGACGGTCTGCACCCTGCTGGGCGTGCGCTCCACGCTGCGCTCCCTCGCCGGTCAGGGACCGGGGGCGGAGTCGAGCGTGGCCAAGCTCCTCGGGGTGCGCAACCGTCAGGACGCCAGCGAGCTCGTCGTCTCCCTGCAGCAGGAGCGCCTGCTGCTGGTCGACACCACGGCCCGCGGGGAGGACCGGTTCGCCGCGGACGTGTGGGAGATGCTCAACACCCGCTGTCTCTCGATCGCCGGCGGCACCACGCAGATCCTGCGCAACGTCGCGGGCGAGCGGATCCTGGGCCTGCCGCGCTGATCAGCGCTGCGCCAGGACCTGTCGGTGCTGGTTCCAGTGCCAGTGCAGGTAGCGGTCGATGGCACGGACGATGTGGGAGCTGCGGATCGACGGGAACACGTCGAAGGCGTGCTGGGCGCCGGGCAGCTCGGCGTAGGTGACGGACCGCTTCGACGTACGCCGCAGCTCCTCGACGAACAGGCGCGCCTGGTCGACCGGGACGAGCGTGTCGTACTGCCCGTGCAGGACGAAGAAGTCCGGGGCGTCCTCGCTGACCTGCAGGATCGGGGACGCGGCCTCGAAGGCCTCCGGGTCCTCGGGCCAGGTCGTCTGCAGGATGCGCGGGGCCAGGAACAGGTCGCGCAGCTGCTCGGCCGAGCGCAGCCCGGTGCTGCCGGCGAAGTCGTAGACGCCGTAGTGGGGGACCGCCACCTGCACCGAGGTGTCGGCGTCCTCGAAGCCGGGCTGCCACTCCTTGCGGTCGGGCGTGAGCGCGGCCAGTGCGCACAGGTGCCCACCGGCGGAGCCGCCGGTGATGGCGACGTAGTCGGGGTCGCCGCCGTAGGCCTCGATGTGCTCCTTGATCCAGGCGATCGCCTTCTTCACGTCGATGACGTGGGCGGGGAAGGCGTGCTTGGGGGAGAGGCGGTAGTTGATGGCCACGCAGACCCAGCCCTTGGCGGCCAGGTGCTGCATCAGCGGGATGCCCTGCTGGTCCTTGTTGCCGATGGTCCAGCCGCCGCCGTGGACCTGCAGCAGCACCGGGGCGCCCTGCGGCGGCGTGTCGGCCGGCACGTAGACGTCGAGGAGCCCGCGGCGCCCTGTCTCGTCGTCGTAGGCGATGTTCTTGTGGACCGTCACCCGCGGCTCGCGCATGCGGAAGGGGTAGACCAGCTTGCGCCACGGCACCGCCAGCTCCGCGGGCGTGGGTGCGGCGTCGAGCTTCTCGACGTAGTCGGCACCGAGCCCCTCCACCAGGGCCTCCTCGGCGCAGGTGGCCACCTGGCGACTCTGGGCGATGAGGTAGCCGAGACCGAGGGCGCTCGCCCCCGCGAGCGCCAGGCCGCGGGCGTCGCGGCGGGGACCGGTCGCGTGGGCCAGGGCGTCGGCGGTGGTGGCGGCCAGCACGTGCGGCGCGAGCTCGCCGGTGAGCCAGCCGGCGAAGAACGCCGGGATGCCGGCGCGGAAGCCCGGCAGTGGCCGAATGGCGTTGGCGGTCAAAGCGGCGGTGATGGCCTGGCGACGCAGGAACGACATGCCACGACCCTAGACCGACGCGGTCGGCCCGGATGACGGTGCTCACAGCCCCGTGCCCGCAGCGCCCCGGCGTCGTTGAGTGGTAGAACCTGTTCTCGGCGAGGGTCGTCCCGGCCCCCCGCCGCACAGCGAGGAGGACTGACGTGGACCGACTCTCGGGGCTCGATGCGAGCTTCCTCTACCTGGAGACGCCCGCGCAGCTCATGCACGTGTGCGGCCTGTTCGTGCTCGATCCGAGCACCATGCCCGAGCCGTACTCCTTCCGCCGGGTGCAGGACCAGATCGAGCAGGCCGTGCGCGACGTCCCCACGTTCACGCGCAAGCTGCGCCGCGTCCCGCTCGGGCTCGACCACCCCGTGTGGGTGCCCGACCGCAGCTTCGACATCGAGCGTCACGTCCACCGCCTCGCGTTGCCGACCCCCGGCGGCTACGAGGAGCTGACCTCGCTCACCGCGCACCTCGCGGGCCTGCCGCTGGACCGCTCGAGGCCGCTGTGGGAGATGTGGGTCATCGAGGGGTACGACGACGGCAAGGTCGTGGTGTTCTCCAAGATGCACCACGCGACGGTCGACGGCGTCTCGGGCTCGAACCTGATCAGCCACCTGTGCAGCCTCTCGCCCACCGACGCACCGCTCCAGCTGGAGGAACCCCAGCCGCACGGCCGGGAGGCCGGTCCGATGGAGCTGCTGGGCCGCGGAGTCCTCACCAACCTCACCAAGCCCGTGGCCGTGGCCAAGCTGGTCACCCCGACGACCCAGCTGGTGTCGCGGACCGTGGGTCGCGCGCGCGCCGGCACCGCGATGGCCGCCCCGCTGACCGCGCCGCGGACCTCCTTCAACGGCACCATCACCGGGCACCGCAGCATCGGGTTCATCGACATCGACCTCGAGGACGTCCGCGAGGTCAAGAACGCCACCGGCACCACCGTCAACGACGTGGTGCTCGCGTTGGCCGGTGGCGCCCTGCGCTCCTACCTCGAGGACCGCGGCGAGCTGCCGGAGGAGTCGCTGCTGGCCACGGTGCCGGTCTCGGTGCACAGCTCCACCCGGCGTACGAGCGGGGCCAACAAGGTCTCGGCGCTGTTCACCAAGCTCGCCACCGACCTCGACGACCCGCTGGAGAGGCTCGCGGAGCTCTCCGAGCGCAACAAGCACGCCAAGGACCACCACAACGCGATCAGCGCCGACTCGCTGCAGGACTGGGCGGAGTTCGCCGCCCCGCGCACCTTCGGGCTCGCCGTCCGGGCGTACGCCGGCCTGGGGCTCGCCGACCGGCTCCCGGTCGCGCACAACCTGATGATCTCCAACGTCCCCGGCCCGCCGGTGCCGCTCTACCTCTGCGGGGCGCGGATCGAGGCGCTCTACCCGCTCGGCCCCGTCTTCCACGGGGCGGGCCTGAACATCACGGTGCTCTCCAACGCCGGGCAGCTGCACGTCGGGGCGATCGCCTGCCGTGAGTCGGTGCCCGACACCGACGCGCTGGTCCAGCGGTTCCCCGCGGAGCTGGCGACGCTGAAGGCCGCGGTCGCCGCGAGGGACCTGACGCTCCCGCTGCGTCGGCGCCGCGGGAGGAAGTCAGCGCCCGCCCCGGAGGCCTGAGGTCGGACCGCCGAGACCCCAGGTGGAGGCTGAGGGCGAGGCTCAGGCCTGCTGGGGCTCCTCGACCGGCGCGTGCCGGCCGAAGTCGCGCCTGCGGGCCGCGACCGTGGTGGCCGCCTGGACCATCACGGGCACGAACCGCTCGGCCTGCATGACGCAGCTCGCGTGGCCGGCGTCGACCTCGTGCATGGTCGCGCCCGGGATGGCGCGGGCGAGCGCGACCTGTCGCGAGGGCGGGATGACGTGGTCGCCGGTGGTGACGACGACCGCGGTGGGCACGTCGATGCGGCCCAGCCAGGGCCGGGCGTGGTGCCGGCCCAGCGCCGCGAGCGCCTGGCCGACCGCCCAGGGGCTGGTGCTGCGGAACTCCTGCATCGCCCAGTCGTGGATGTCGGACGGCGCGAGGTGCAGGGCCCGGGCGGCCGACCGGCTGGCGGTCATCGCCGCGCGGGAGCTGGAGATGCCGCGCGCGGCGATCATGCCGGCCTCCAGCCCCGTGAAGAAGAGCCGCTCCCAGGGCGTGAAGCGGAAGACCGCGGAGGTGGCAGCCAGGACGAGGCCCTCGACGCGGTCGGGGTGCTGGCGCCACACGCGCTGGGCGACGGCGCCTCCCATGGAGTAGCCGGCCGCGACGAAGCGCTCGATGCCGAGGACGTCGGCCAGCGCCGCCACGTCGTCCGCGCAGTCGTAGAGCGACATCTCCGGCGCCTGGATGCCCTGGCCGTGCCAGCGCAGGTCCAGCGTGACGACGCGGTAGCGCTCGGAGAGAGGGGCGATCGCGGGGTACCAGGTGAGCAGGCCAGTGCACCCCAGCGCGTGCAGCAGCACGATCGTGGGGGAGGACTCCGAGGGCCCGGGCGTGTCGGTGACGTAGGTGGTGCCGCGGCCGGGGAGCTCCACGACCCGCCCGGGCGGGATGTGGGCGAAGGGCATGTACACGGCGCTGCGCAGCAGCTGGCGGGGCGAGAACACGGAGTGCCTCCTGGTCGACGCTGCCAAGGTCAGGTAGAACACGTTACAGTTTCGTCGGCGGGTGCAGCCAGCATCCCACCCACGGGGTCGACGACCCCTGTCCCACGCAGGTCCACCAGCACGGAGGAGAGCCCGTGACCACCGACGGCTACGACCCCCAGGAGCACGCCGAGCAGATCGACGCCGTGCGTGCCGTCGCCCGTGAGGCGCTCGAGCGGGAGTCCGACTGGTCCGCGCTGGCCCAGGCCGGGCTGCTCGGCCTCGGGATCCCCGAGGAGCACGGTGGCGACGGCCTCGGCCTGCTCGAGGTCGGGGTCCTGCTGCGCGAGGCCGGCACGCGGGCCCGCCAGCTCCCGCTGTGGGAGACGCTGGTCTGCGGTGGTCTGGTGCTGGCCGCCCACGGCACCGACACCCAGCGCAAGGAGCTGCTACCGGGCATCGTGAGCGGCGAGGTCGTCCTCAGCCCGGCGCTCCGCGAGGTCGGCACGCCGCTCACCGCCGCGCCCACCACGACGTACGCCGAGGGGCTGGTCTCCGGGCGCAAGATCTCGGTCAGCCACGCCGCCGACGCGGCGCGGCTGCTGGTCACCGCCCGCGACGGCGACCGGACGGTCGTGGCGCTGGTCGACCCCCAGGGGCCCGGCGTCCGGCTGGAGGCCTCGCCCACGTCCGCACGGATCGACCGGCACACGGTCGTCCTCGAGGACGCGCCGGCCGAGCTGCTCGAGGGCGACGCGGCCCGGTCGCTGATCGACCACGCGGTCGCGGGGCTGTGCATGATCGGCGCCGGCCTGCTGGCCGGCGCCCGTGACCTGACCGCCGGCTACGTCAAGGGCCGCACCCAGTTCGGGCGCTCGCTGGCGGAGTTCCAGGCGGTGGCGATGCAGGTCGCGGACGTCTACATCGCCTCGCGCACCACCGACCTGGCCGCCGACAACGCCGCCTGGCGGGTCGCCGAGGGGCTCGACGCCTCCGACGACCTGGCGGTGGCGGCGTACTGGCTGTGCACGGAGGGCCCGAAGGCGCTGCGGACCTGCCACCACCTGCACGGCGGCATGGGCGTCGACGAGACCTACCCGCTGCACCACTACTTCTCCTGGGTCACCGACCTGGTCCACGACCTCGACACGGTCGCCGCCGACGTGCCGGTCGAGCGGGCGGAGACCAAGAACCTCGAGCTGACCGAGGCCCAGCGGGCGCTGAAGGCCGAGGTCCGTGCGTACTTCTCCGGCCTGGCCGCGGAGAACGAGCACCGCGACTCCACCGCCGAGGGGGCGCGCGACCGGCACGGCGAGACCTACCAGCGGGTGATCCGGCAGATGGGCACCGACGGCTGGATGGGCGTCGGCTGGCCGAAGGAGTACGGCGGTCACGGGCTCGGCGAGGTCGAGCAGACGATCTTCGCCAACGAGGCACAGTGGGCCGACGTGCACCTGCCGGCCGTGACGCTGCAGACCGTCGGCCCGACGCTGATCCGCTACGGCACCGAGAAGCAGAAGGAGATGTTCCTGGGCCGCATCCTGGCCGGGGACGTCCACTTCGCGATCGGCTACTCCGAGCCCGACGCCGGCACCGACCTCGCGTCGCTGCGCACGACCGCCCGCCGGGACGGCGACCACTACGTCGTGAACGGGCAGAAGCTGTGGACGACCGGCGGCCACCAGGCCGACTACCTGTGGCTGGCGGTGCGCACCGACCCCGACGCCCCCAAGCACAAGGGCATCTCGATCCTCATCGTCGACACCTCGGACCCGGGCTACTCCTGGACCCCGATCATCACCGCCGACGGCTCCCACCACGTCAACGCGACGTACTTCAACGACGTGCGGGTCCCGGTGGACATGCTGGTTGGCGAGGAGAACCAGGGGTGGAAGCTGATCACCACCCAGCTCAACCACGAGCGCGTGATGCTCGGCCCGGCCGGCCGCATCGAGGGCCTGCGCGACAAGGTCGCCTCCTGGTTGGCCGAGCGCGACCTGCTCGACCGGCCCGACGTGCGCGAGGTGCTCGGCCGGGTGACGGCCGCCTTCCGCGTCAACGAGCTGCTCAACTGGGAGGTCGCCCGAGCGGCCGCGACGGGCGAGCTGTCGGTGGCGGACGCGTCGTCGTCGAAGGTCTTCGCCGCCGACCAGGTGCAGCACCTGTCGGCCGACCTGGTGGGGCTGGTGCACCGCTACGGCGATCCCGGCGAACCAGCCACCGCACAGCTGATGGCCTACCTCGACGCGCAGGCCAAGCGGAACCTCGTGCTCACCTTCGGCGGCGGCGTCCAGGAGGTGCAGCGCGAGCTGATCGGGATGTTCGGGCTGCAGATGCCCCGGGTGCCCCGATGAGCGAGCTCTTCGGGGTGGACGAGGCGGTCCACGAGAAGGTCATGGCCGAGGCCGAGCGGATCAAGGCGCTGGGCGAGGCCGCCGAGCGCGAGGCGCGCGACCCGGTCAACCAGCCGACGATCAACAACTGGCTGGAGGCGATGGGCAACACCGACCCGCGCTGGAGGGCCGGCGAGGCGCCGCCGTCCATGGCGCAGGTGTGGACGATGTACGGCCTCGGTGGCAAGCCGCCGGCCGACGACCCGCTGCACGGGATGATGGGCGTCCTCACCGAGACCGGGTTCACCGCCGTGCTGGGCACCAACTGCGAGCAGGAGTATCACCGGACGCTGAAGGTCGGCGAGCAGGTCCGCGTGACCACGGCTCTCGACTCGGTGGTGGGCCCCAAGCGCACCGGCATGGGGGTCGGCTACTTCGTGACCTCGCGCAACACCTGGTACGTGGGCGACGAGGTCGTGGCGACGATGCTGTTCCGGGTGCTGAAGTTCGTGCCTCGGTCGCGCGAGGAGGCCGGCGCATGAGCGGCGTCCTGCGCCCCCAGCACAACCGCGACACGGCGTACTTCTGGGAGGGGACCGCGGCCGGCGAGCTGCGGCTGCAGAAGTGCAACGCATGCGGCGCGCTGCGTCACCCACCGGGGCCGGCGTGCCCCGACTGCGGTGCCCTGGACCGCGGTCACGTCACGGCGTCGGGCGACGGCGAGATCTTCTCGTGGGTCGTGCACCGCCACCCGCAGGTGCCGGGCCGGCAGACCCCGTTCGTCATCGCGCTCGTGACCCTGGCCGAGGGGCCGCGACTCCTGGGCGAGCTGCTCGGCGTGGACCCGGACACGACCGAGGACCTGATCGGCGCCCCCGTGCGCATCGACTTCCAGCACGTCGACGACGAGCTGACCCTGCCCGTGTGGAGGCTCGCATGAGTGTTGTCACCGACCTGCTGGTCCCCGGCGCGACGCTGCCCGAGTGGAGCGTCCCGCTGACGCCGACCGTCATCGTGTCGACCGCGATCGCGACCCGAGACTTCCAGGACGTTCATCACGACCGCGACATCGCGCAGGCGGCCGGGTCGAAGGACGTCTTCATGAACATCCTGACCTCGACGGCCTTCGTCGAGCGCTACGTCAACGACTGGGTCCGCGAGCAGACCGGCGAGGGCGCGGTCGTCCGCGGCATCGCGATCCGGCTCGGCGCCCCGGCCTACCCCTACGACACGCTGACCTTCACCGGGTCGGTGGAGTCGGTCGAGGACGGCGTGGCGGTGCTGAAGGTGACCGGCTCGGTGTCACTGGGCGACCACGTGATCGGCACCGTGAAGGTGGCGGTGGCATGACGCTCTCGAACCGCGCCGCCATCGTCGGCATCGGCGCCACCGAGTTCTCCAAGGAGTCCGGTCGCTCGGAGCTGCAGCTGGCCGTCGAGGCGATCGGCCACGCGCTGCGCGACTGCGGCATCGCGCCGTCGGAGGTCGACGGCCTGACCACCTTCACGATGGACAACAACTCCGAGATCGCGGTCGCCCGCGAGCTCGGGATGGGGGAGCTGCGCTTCTTCAGCCGGGTCAACTACGGCGGCGGAGCAGCCTGCGGCACGATCCAGCAGGCCGCGATGGCGGTCGCGACCGGCGTCGCGGACGTCGTGGTGGCCTACCGGGCGTTCAACGAGCGCTCGGGGATGCGCTTCGGGCAGGTGTCCTCGTGGGCCAACGCCCAGGTCAACACCAACGGCCTGGACAACGCGTGGTCCTACCCGATGGGGCTCTCCACCCCCGCGGGCACGGTGGCGATGCAGGCGCGGCGCTACATGCACGAGCACGGCGCCACGTCGGAGGACTTCGGCCGCGTGGCCGTGGCCGACCGCCGGCACGCCGCCACCAACCCCGAGGCGTTCTTCTTCGGCAAGCCGATCACGCTGGAGGACCACCAGGCGTCCCGGATGATCGTGGACCCGCTGCACCTGCTCGACTGCTGCCAGGAGACCGACGGCGGCCAGGCGTTCGTCATCGTGTCGGCCGAGCGGGCCGCGGACCTCGACGTGGTCCCGGCGTACGTCACCGCGGCGGCGCAGGGGTCGGGCACCGACCAGTTCGTGATGACGTCGTACTACCGCGACGACATCGGTATCCCCGAGATCGGCGTGGTGGGTCGCGAGCTGTGGCGGCAGTCCGGGCTCGTGCCCGACGACATGCCGATGGCGATCCTCTACGACCACTTCACGCCCTACGTCCTGATGCAGCTCGAGGAGCTCGGCTTCTGCGGGCGCGGCGAGGCCAAGGACTTCGTGAAGGACGGTGCGATCGAGGTCGGCGGACGGCTGCCGCTCAACACCCACGGCGGCCAGCTGGGGGAGGCCTACCTGCACGGCATGAACGGCATCGCCGAGGCGGTCCGGCAGATCAGGGGCACCTCGGTGAACCCGGTGTCGCTGGACGAGAAGCCGCACGTGCTGGTCACCGCGGGCACGGGCGTGCCGACGTCCGGCCTGATCCTGTCCCGAAACGGCGGTTGAGGAGGTTGCTCTGCAACCGTCTCGAAACCCCGTGACCGAGTTGGCGCTGCAGGTCACCCGCACCCCCGAGGACCGCTTCGCCGACCTGCCGGGCTGGTCGTGGGAGCCGACGTACGTCGACGTGGACGCCGGCGACGGGTCCGGGACGCTACGGATGGCCTGCGTCGACGTCGGACCGCGGGACGCGCCGACGGTGCTGCTCCTGCACGGGCAACCGACGTGGGGCTACCTCTACCGGCACGTCATCGACGTCCTGGTCGACGGCGGCCTGCACGTGGTGGCCCCGGACAACGTGGGCTTCGGCCGGTCCGACAAGCCGACCTCGCGCTACGACTACACGCTCGAGAGGTTCGTGGGGTGGACGCGGTCGTTCGTCGAGGCCCTCGACCTGCGCGACGTCACCCTGGTCTGCCAGGACTGGGGTGGCCCGATCGGGCTGTCGGCGCTGGCGACGGACCCCGATCGGTACGCCGCGGTGGTCGCTGCCAACACGATCCTGCACACCGCCTCCCCGGACCTGGCCGGTCGTCTGACGTGGCCGGTCCACGGGGTGGGGGAGTCGCACGTGCTGCTGGAGCAGGGGCTGCTGGACTACCTGCTGCACACCCAGCGCGCGCCGAGCCTGCGGGCCTCGGACTTCGTGGCCGGGGGGTGTGCGGTGATGCCGTCGCCGGATGTGCTGCGTGCCTACGACGCGCCGTTCCCGACCGAGGAGCACTGCGCCGGCCTGCGCCAGATGACGGCGCTGCTGCCGCTGACCAGGAACGACGTCGGGGCGCGGCTCGGGCGGCGGACGATGCGGTTCCTGTCGACCTGGGACAAGCCGTTCCTCACCTGCTACTCCGACGGCGACCCGGCGACGCGCGGCTGGGAGGCGGTCTTCGCCGGGCACGTCCCAGGGGCCGCCGCGCAGCCGCACCGGGTGCTCGAGAGCGCGGGACACTTCCTGCAGGAGGAGGCGGGTGCCGAGCTGGGCAGGGCCGTGCTCGGGCTGGTGCCCGGCTCGTAGGCTCACGGCGTGTCCGACCACGCCCGGGTGAGCGCCCTCCACGTCGCCAAGGCGACCCGGCTGCCGATGCGTGCCGTCGATAGCGTCGAGGTCGAGGCCGGTCGAGGGATCGTGGGCGACCGCTACCACGGCACCAGGCACCGGCACGTGACCGTGCAGAGCCAGGAGGCGCTCGACGAGGCGGCCGAGGTCTACGGGCGGCCGGTGCCGGTGGAGATGACCCGGCGCAACGTGACGATCAGCGGGGGAGAGGTGCCGCGCAACCCCGGGGCGCGGCTGCGGCTCGGGCCGGTGCTGCTGGAGGTCGTGCGGGTCGCTGCCCCGTGCAAGCTGCTCGACGACACCATCGGCCCGGGCGCCCAGGAGGCGCTGCGGCGTCGTGCCGGCTCGGTGTGCCGGGTGCTGGAGGGCGGCGAGCTGGCGCTCGGAGCGGCGTACGCCGTGGAGCACGACCCGGCGTAGACGTGGGGCTCAGGGGCCGGGGGTGGGGCTCAGGCGCGCCCGCCGGCCAGCGCAGGTGAACCGGCTGTCCTCCGGGCGGTCGCCCAGCGGCGTACGCGGGAGGCGGTGCGGGTGAACCAGTCGTCGTCACCGTCGGCGCGCAGCTGGCGGTAGGTGTAGGCCCAGCCGGCGAGCGCCGCCGGCACCAGGACGAGCGCGAGCGGCTGCAGCAGCGCAAGCGACCGCAGCGTCGTCATCACCACGAACACCAGGCCGGGCCAGCAGGCGACGCGCTGGATCGTGGCCCAGGTGTAGCGCGGCCGGGAGCCGCGGACCGCCGAGCGGCGGATCAGCCCTCCGATGAGGAAGACGCCGAACGCCAGGTCGAGCGCCAGACGCACGCCGAGGAAGACCGGGGAGGTCACGGCCTCCACCGGCACGAGCGACTCGACGAGCGGCATGGCACCGATCATGCCCGGAGCGGCCGGCCCGGACCACCACCCATCCATCGGGTGAGTTTCGCCGTCACCGTCTCCGAGCAATCCTGGAGGAGGGGGGACACACCATGACGAAGCCGACGAACCTATGAACGGGCCCGCGAGCGACCACCGCACCTCCGGACCAGGAGGCGGCGTCGCGACCCTACGGGCCGAGCTCGTCACCGCCGGCGCCGACGTCGTGGGCCAGGCCCGCTCGTCCGCGGCCGCCTTCTTCATGGGACTGGTCGGGGTCGCCGGGTGGGCGCTGCTCTCCGGGCTCGTCTGCGTGGCCCTGGCCGCGCTCACCCTGTCGCGCCCGCGGACGACCTACGCCTGGGCAGCCGCGTCGGTGGCCCTCGTGGTCTGCCTGGGCAAGCTCTGGACGACCGCCAGCAACGCGCTGCTCTGGGCCAACGCCTCCGCCTGACCCTCCGCGGACGGCTGCACCGGGTCGAGCCGGCGTATTGATACGCCGGTTCGGCGGGGACGGTGGGTCGAGCCGGCGTATCAGTACGCCGGTTCGGCGGGCTAGGCGCCGACGTACGCCGCCAGGTGCTGCCCGGTGAGCGTCGACGCCTCCTCGACGAGCTGGGCCGGCGTGCCCTCGAAGACGAGCGTGCCGCCGTCGTGGCCGGCGCCGGGGCCGAGGTCGAGGATCCAGTCGGCGTGCGCCATCACGGCCTGGTGGTGCTCGATCACGACGACCGACTTGCCGGAGTCGACCAGCCGGTCGAGGAGACCGAGGAGGTTCTCGACGTCGGCGAGGTGCAGGCCGGTCGTCGGCTCGTCGAGCACGTAGACGTCGCCCTTCTCCGCCATCTGCGTGGCCAGCTTGAGCCGCTGCCGCTCGCCGCCGGACAGCGAGGTGAGCGCCTGGCCGAGCGTGAGGTACCCCAGCCCGACGTCGGCGAACCGGTCGAGGATCTTCACGGCTGCGGGCATCCTCGCCTCGCCGTCGGAGAAGTGCTCACGGGCCTCCGCGACCGACATCTCGTGCACCTCGGCGATGTCCTTGCCGCCCAGGGTGTGCTCGAGCACCTCGGCGCGGAACCGTCGCCCGTCGCACTCCTCGCACGGCGACTCGACCGTGGCCATCACGCCGAGCTCGGTGAGGATCACGCCGGCGCCGTTGCAGGTGCTGCACGCGCCCTCGGAGTTGGCGCTGAACAGCCCCGGCTTCACGCCGTTGGCCTTCGCGAACGCCTTGCGGATCGGCTCGAGCAGACCGGTGTACGTCGCCGGGTTGCTGCGCCGGGAGCCCTTGATCGCGCCCTGGTCGATGACCACCACGTCGTCGCGGCCGGCCAATGAGCCGTGCACCAGCGAGCTCTTGCCGGAGCCGGCGACGCCGGTCACCACGCACAGCACCCCCAGCGGCACGTCGACGTCGACACCGCGCAGGTTGTGCGTGGAGGCACCGCGCACCTCGATCGCTCCGGTCGGCTCGCGGAAGGCCTCCTTGAGCCGGGCGCGGTCGTCGAGGTGGGTGCCGGTCAGGGTGCCGCTGCGGCGCAGCCCCTCCACGTCGCCCTCGTAGACCACCTCGCCGCCGGCCGACCCGGCGCGCGGGCCGAGGTCGACGACGTGGTCGGCGATGGCGATCGTCTCCGGCTTGTGCTCGACGACCAGCACGGTGTTGCCCTTGTCGCGCAGCTGGAGCAGCAGCTGGTTCATCTGCTCGATGTCGTGGGGGTGCAGCCCGATCGTGGGCTCGTCGAAGACGTAGGTGACGTCGGTCAGCGACGAGCCGAGGTGCCGGATCATCTTGGTGCGCTGCGACTCGCCACCCGACAGGGTGCCGCTGGGGCGGTCGAGCGAGAGGTAGCCCAGGCCGATCCGCACGAACGACTCGAGCACCTCGCCCAGCGCCGTCAGCAGCGGTGCCACGCACGGCTCGTCGAGGGCCTTCACCCACTCGGTGAGGTCGGAGATCTGCATCTCGCACACGTCGGCGATCGACTTCCCCGCGATCCGTGACCCGCGCGCGGCCTCGGTCAGCCGGGTGCCCGCGCAGTCGGGGCAGGTCTGGAAGGTCACCGCACGGTCCACGAAGCGGCGTACGTGCGGCTGCATCGCCTCGGGGTCCTTGGACAGCATCGACTTCTGGATCTTCGGGATGATCCCGTCGAAGGTGAGGTTGACCCCCTCGACCTTGATCTTGGTCGGCTCCGACCACAGCATCGTGTCGAGCTGCTTCTTGGTGAACTGCTTGATGGGCTTGTCCATCGGCAGGCCCATGCCGGCGAAGAGGCGGCCGTACCACCCGTCCATGGAGTAGCCAGGGACCGTCAGCGCCCCCTCGGAGAGCGACTTCTCCTCGTCGTACAACGCGGTGAGGTCGATGTCCTTGACCGAGCCGGTCCCCTCGCAGCGCGGGCACATGCCGCCGAGGTAGACCTCCTGCTTGACGACCCTCTTCTCGACCCGGCCGCCCTTCTCGGTGGTCATCACGCCGCCGGCCTTGCGGGTCGGGACGTTGAAGGAGTACGCCGTCGGCGGACCGACGTAGGGGTCGCCGAGGCGGCTGTAGAGGATGCGCAGCATCGCGTGCGCGTCGGTCGCCGTGCCGACCGTGGAACGCGGGTTGGCGCCCATCCGCTCCTGGTCGACGATGATCGCGGTCGTCAGCCCCTCCAGCACGTCGACGTCGGGCCGCGCCAGGCTCGGCATGAAGCCCTGGACGAAGGAGCTGTAGGTCTCGTTGATCAGTCGCTGGCTCTCGGCGGCGACCGTGCCGAAGACCAGGGAGCTCTTGCCCGACCCGGAGACGCCGGTGAACACCGTCAGCCGGCGCTTGGGAAGGTCGACGCTGACGTCCTTGAGGTTGTTCTCCCGGGCGCCGACGACGCGGATCAGGTCGTGGCTGTCGGCGGGGTGCTCGGTCACGGGTGGCTCACTTCCGGCTGAGGGTGCGTGGGCGGCGGGACGATCCTGGCAGGTCCCGACGCCCCTTCGACGCACGACGGGCCTAGGGTGTGACCGCCGCGGCAAGCCGGACTCATCGCCGCGTCGCCGTGTGGAGCCACCAGGAGGAGCGGGAGACGTGACGACCGAGGTGTTCGAGGCCGAGCGTCCCCGTCTGGTGGCCCTGGCCGCCCGGGTCCTCGCCGACGGCACCGAGGCCGAGGACGTCGTCCAGCAGGCGTGGCTGCGCTGGCACGGCACCGACGCACAGATCGACAACCTCCCCGCCTGGCTCACCACGGTGACCAGCCGGCTGTGCCTCGACCGTTTGCGCGTACGCCGCCCGGTGCTCGTCGACGACACCAGCACCCTCCCCGAGGACCCGGTCGGTGCTCTCGACCCCGCCGACGAGGTGGTGCTCACCGGCGAGGTGGGGGCTGCGCTCGCGCTCGTGCTCGACCGCCTGTCGCCCCAGGAGCGGGTGGCCTTCGTGCTGCACGACAGCTTCGCGGTCGAGTTCCCCGCGATCGCCGAGGTCCTCGACACCACCCCCGCCGCGGCTCGCAAGCTCGCGTCGCGGGCGCGTGCCAAGCTGCGGCCGCCGGCGGTGGACGCGTCGCTGGCCGACTGGGAGGTCGTGGACGCCTTCATGGCCGCCGCCCGGGGTGGCGAGTTCGACCGGTTGCTCGCGCTGCTCGCCCCGGACGTCGTGGTCACAGCCGACGACGCCGCCGTGCTGGCCGGCACGCCGGAGCGGATCGTCGGGCGCAGCGCGGTCGCGGACTTCTTCGACGGGTCCGCCCACGCTGCGCTGCCGGTGCTCTGCGACGGTCGTCCCGGCTACGCGTGGTTCCACCGTGGCGATGCCGCGGTGGCCTTCGACTTCACCGTCGCCGGGGGAGTGGTCACCGGGCTGGTCTTCCGGGCGGAGCCCGACACCCTGGCCGGCGTGGTGCGCCGTGAGGGCGCGGACGCGAGGGCCTGACCCGCCTCCGACAGGAGTCGTGCCCCCGAGCGGGCGGCATGGCGCCCGCTGACGGGCACGACTCGACACGAGCGGGCACACTGCGCCGGTCACACCCGCACGTCCGGAGGCGTCAGTAGCGTGAACCCACCCGGAACCCCCGAGGAGACCCCGTGAAGACGATGACCTGCCGACAGCTCGGCGGCCCCTGCGACCTCGCCCACCGCGGCGAGAGCGCCGACGACGTGATCAACGCCCAGGACCGCCACCTCAAGGAGGCCGAGAAGGCCGGGGACGCATCCCACCAGCCCGCTCGGGACGAGATGAAGGCTCGGTGGCGTCGACCGCGCAAGGCGTTGGGCTGGTACCGCGACACCAAGCAGGCCTTCGCCGACCTGCCGGACGACCCGGCCTAGCGTGGTCGTCGGTCACCTCACCAGGTGACCCGCCACTCCGCGACGTCGATGACGAAGTAGGAGAGCACGAGCGCACCGAGGTAGAACGTCGAGACGGCCAGGGCGGCGGCCGCCCGCAGGCCCCAGGACCGTCGGCGGGTCGCCGTGAACGCGACGGCGGCGGCCCACCCCAGGGCCACCTCCGGAGGCAGCACGTAGACCGCCACGCCCAGCACCCGTGTGGTGTCGCCGACCGGCTCCCACAGCTCGAGGACGGGGGCCAGGGTCTCGGCGCCCAGGAAGATCGCGCCGGCGAACAGGCCCGAGCGTGCCGGTCGCAGCCCGGCGAGGGCGAGGGCCATGAAGAGCGGCGGCACCCACATCAGCGCCATCGACAGCGAGATCGTGTCGTCGACGCGCGGACCACCGGTGTCGGGGAAGCGCAGCGTGCCGATGACGTCGGCCAGCACCCAGTCGGGCAGCACCTGGAACACCGAGACCAGCAGCAGGAACCCCGCGAGCTCCACCAGCTCACGCCGACCCGAGTGCCGCGTGGCCCACAGCAGCCCAGCGGCGTACGACACCAGGAGGGCGAGGACCGCCCACCCCTTGGTCGGTGGCTCGAGCAGCAGCAGCACGCCGCCGACGAGGAGGAGCGCGACGTGGAGACCGATGAGGGGGCGCAGGCGAGGGGGCACGGAGGGGACCGTCGCGGTCAGCGGGGCTCGAGGCGGTAGTGCAGCCGCACCGCGGAGGCGCGCAGGAGCCGCAGGTCGTGATCGGCGCGCAGCACCCCCTCGTCGTCGACGTACAGGTGGAAGGTCTCGCGGATCGGGGCCCGGGCGGCGTACGTCATGCCACCGTCCTCGGCCACCACGTACGCGCCGTCCGAGCCGAAGGCACCACCCGGGGAGCGCAGGTGCAGCGACCCGTCCGCGCCGTGGTCGGGACGCAGGAACACCTGGACGTTGCCCGCCTCCAGCGGGAAGGCCACATGCAGGCTGCGCCGGTCGGCGTCGGGCAGCAGCCTGCTGGAGTAGGAGCCGCTGAACGCGCGCTCACCGGTCGCCCGGACCGTGCGCGTCCACCCGGCGGCCTGCTGGGTCCCCGAGGCGTCCAGGATCGGGGTGACGGCGCTGTCCATCCCGTGCGCCACGTCCAGCGACCGCATGGGGAGGGCCAGCTGATCGAGACGCCGTCCGAAGAGCCGTGCCACCACCTCGCCGCCGGGCCAGAACACCGGCGACCACCCGACCCAGACCTCCAGCTGCCAGCGGCTGGTGTGCTCGTAGAAGTCGCGGATCTCGGGGCGCAGCGCCGCCGCGGTGAAGCCCGGGCCGTCGAGGTCGGCCATGTCGCGCAGGAGACCGGCGCCGGGCTCGTCGCGGAGCACGCTGCCGCCGTGGTGCGCGGCCTCGGCCTCCAGCCACGCGTCGGTCACCCGACCCGTACCGCTGGTGGGGGCGCGCAACCACGAATGCTCGCCACCGAGCTCCACCGGGCGTCCCACGGCGCGCCAGAACTTCCGGGTGCTGAGGTCCACGGCGCTCCAGCCATGCTCGCGGCGGGCGGCCCTCGGAGGCGTCGTAGGCATGACCAGGACCCTAGAGGGGGCGGGAGCGACATCGCTCGGCCCGGACCCGGCGGCCCGCTGTCGGCTGCAGTGCACGTCCGGGCGATGGCCGAGCAGTCGCGGCGGGACTTCCACCACGAGTCGGCCTTCATGCGGTTCCGTCCGCGATCGGAGCACGGCACCTGGCTGGGGAGGTCGGGGTGGCTCCCGTCGTGAGCAACGGTGGGGACCCGTCCAGGGCAGTGCCCGCTCGCCCGACCGGGTGGCATCGGCTCGGGCCCTCACGGGCACGGTGACCGGGAGGCCCGCACCGGGCGGGCCCGGAGAGGGAGGAACGACTCGATGCTTCGAAGCCTGCTGTCCAGCGTCATGGGTGGTCGTCGTGGCGGCCGCACCGCCGGGGTCGGCGCCCGACCGGCCGGGGGTTCGTCCACGGACGCGGCCGTCGGTCGAGGGGTGCGCGGTCTCCTCAGCCGGCTGACCCGGCGCTGACCGCTACCTGGAGTACGCCACGACCCGACCGGGCCGGGTGAACGTGTAGAGCGCGAGCCCGTGCTCGGTCGCGAGTCGTACCGACAACGACGTCGGGGCGCCGACGGCGACCAGCGACCCGATCCCGGCGGCGACCGCCTTCTGCACCAGCTCGAAGCCGGCGCGCCCACTGACCACCAGGCACGCCTCGGCGGGGGACAGCCCGGCCAGCACCCGGGCCCCGGTCACCTTGTCGACGGCGTTGTGGCGCCCGACGTCCTCGCGCGCGCCCCCGAGGAGACCGCGAGGGCGTCGGCGAGGGAGTTCGACCCGCACACCCCGCAGGCCGAGGACCCCGCCGACGCCGCCTCGTGCCGGTGGCCGGGGTCGCGCAGCGGGGCAGCGGCCAGCGTCACCGTGACGACGTTGTAGCGCTCCTCCTCGGACAGCGAGACGTCGGTGCAGTACCCGACGCCCGCCACGTCGCCAGGCCGGTCACCGACGAGCCCTTCGTGCCGCACCCACCCGGCGGCGAGCTCGAAGTCGTGCCCCGGCGTGCGCATCGTGACCCACACCCGCCGTGCCGCGGCGCCCGGCCACGCCAGGCGGATCTCCAACGGCTCCTCGCCGACCAGCCGGTCCTCGTGCCGTCGCTCGGTCCCGTCGCCGAGGTGCTCGACGACCCGCGTGCGGACGGTCGGTCCCGGACGGCGCACGGCTCAGCCCCGGCCGTAGCGCGCGATCACGGCCCGCCGGCGCTCGAGCTCGTCGACGGCGTCGGTGACCCGACGACGCACCGGCGCCGGCAGGTCCTCGCTCGTGCGCAGCGGCGCCAGCAGCGCCATCGCCTCGTCGGAGACCATGCACGCGGGGAAGAAGTCCTCGGCGACGTCCGCCTGGACCCACCCCGAGTGCGCGCGGGCCGCGGTCGGCAGCTCGGCGGCGTACCGCTCGACGTACGGCGTCAGCAGCTCCTCCTGGCCCTCCCGCCACATCCCGAGGCCGGCTGCCCGGAGCTCGTAGTTGGCCACCGGGACCGCGCCGGTGAACCGCTCGAAGGCGAACTCCTTGGCCTCGACCGTCGGCAGCGACACCACCGCCCGTGTGTGCTCCACGCGGGACACCGCGGTCGGCTCCTCGTCGAGGACCGCGTCCAGCTCGGCCCGGTCGGTCACCCCGAGCACCGCCAGTCGGACCCAGAGGCGCCACCGCAGCTCCAGGTCCACGTCCACGCCGTCGGGGAGGTCCCGACCTGCCAGCCAGCCGCGCAGGAGCTGCTCGTCGGCGGCCGTGGCGACGGCCGTCTGCATCGTGCCCAGCTGCAGTGCGGACCCCGCCTCGTGCGAGTGCGCCGCCGCCAGCGCGACCGTGTGCAACCGCGCGGCCGCGGCCTCGGGGTCGCTGCTCAGAGAGACGGCCGATCGCAGCAGCCACGGGGTGGTGTAGGTCAGGCCCGCGTCCTGGGTCTCGACCGGCAGCCAGGCCTCGGCGAGGTCCACGACCGCGTCCGGGTCGACCTCGGCGTGGTGGAAGCCCGAGCGAACCGAGTTCCAGGTGCCGGCGCGCAGCATCGGGTCCTCGGTGCGGGTCACCAGGTCGGGGAGCAGCGCCAGGGTGGTGTCGTCGGCGAGGCAGGCGGCCCACGTGTCCTCCCACGGGTCGACGAGCACCGCGTGGCCCTCGGGCACGTCCACGGACGTCCGCTCACCGGTCACCTCCACCGCGACGGGCGACCAGGTGCCGTCCGGGGGCGCGACCGCCAGGCGCAACGAGTGGCTGCGGTCGGCGGGGTGGTCGGCCGGGGGAGTGCGCACCAGCGCTCCGGCGGTGCGGTCCAGCGCGAGCCGGTCCGGCCCGGCGGTGACCAGCCACTCGCGGGAGAACGAGTCGAACCCCCCGGCGCCCGCACGGGTCCAGGACGCGAAGAGGTCGTGCATGGTCGCGTTGCCGAAGCGGTGCCGCGTCAGGTGGTCGCGCACGCCCTCGAGGAAGACCTCGTCACCGAGCCGCGCCGCCAGCTGCTTGAGGATGCTCGAGCCCTTGGCGTACGAGATGCCGTCGAAGTTCTGCAGCGCCGCCAGCGCGTCCTCCTCGCCGTTGCCGGCCACCGAGTGGGTGCTGGGCCGCTGGTCGGCGACCAGCCCCCACTGACGACGGGCGAAGGAGTTCTGCACCCACGCGTCGTCGTACTCGGTGACGGCGGCGGTGACGCGCACGCCCATGTACTCGGCGAAGGACTCGTTGAGCCACAGGTCGTCCCACCAGCGCGGGGTGGTGATGTTGCCGAACCACTGGTGCGCCATCTCGTGCGCGACCGTGGTCGCCCGCTGGATGCGCACGCCGCGGGTGACCCTGCTGGTGAAGACCAGCGGGTCCCGGAAGGTCACGCAGCCGGGGTTCTCCATGGCGCCGGCGTTGAACTCCGGCACGAAGGCCTGGTGGTAGTCGCCGAACGGGTAGCGGATGTCGAAGAGCCGGTGGAACTCGTCGAAGCACTGCTTGGTCATCGTCAGCAGCTCGTCGGCGTCGCGCTCGAGGTCGGCGGCGATGCTCTGCCGGGCCGAGAGCCCCAGCGGGATGCCGTCGTGCTCGTCCCGGACGAGGTGGTAGGGGCCGGCGACGAGGGTGACGAAGTACGTCGACAGCGGCTGGGTCGGCTCCAGCTCCCACACGCCCGGCTCGGGGTTGCTCGCCGGGGCGTTGCCGACCACGACCCAGTCGTGTGGGGCGCGGACGTGGAAGGTGTAGGGCGCCTTGAGGTCGGGCTGGTCGAAGCAGGCGAAGATGCTGGGCGCGGCGTCCATGAAGGACATGCCGTAGACGTAGTGGCGCCCGTCGGCCGGGTCGACCGAGCGGTGCAGACCCTCCCCGTCGTTGCGGAAGCGCATGACGGCGTCGACGACGAGCTCGTGACGACCGGCGGTGAGCTCCAGGGGCAGCCTGCCGTCGCGCAGCTGGTCGACGTCGAGCGCGTGGTCGTCGAGGGTGATCGAGCGGACCGAGGCCGGCTTCAGGTCCAGGAAGGTGCTGCCCGCGTGCGAGGTGAGCCCGATGCGGGTCAGCGAGCCGAAGGTCTCCTCCGAGCTCGCCAGGTCGAGGGTGACGTCGTAGGAGTCGACGACGAGGAGGTCCGCACGGGCGCTCGCCTCGCTGCGCTGGAGACCGCGGACCGGCTGGCTGGGGGACTCGGAGAGCTCGGGCACGCAGCGACCCTACGTCCGTCCGGCACACCCTCCAGCACACGGTCGGCCCGTCTCGGCGCAGCCCTGGACCGGCACCGGACGGCCACCGTCACCAACCTGTCCAGACATCTGTGCCCGTGTCCGGCAACCAAAGTGGCCCCAGACACGTCACCATGTGCAGCGGGCGCACTCCGTGCCCGCACGTCTAGGGAGGACACCGCGCGATGACGCGTTCGATCCAGGCGGGCCGGGCTCGGGCCCTGGCCGCCACCATTGCCGCCGGACTGTCGCTCGGCACGCTCGCCGTGACCGGGGGTGCGGCCAGCTCCGCCGAGCCGGCACCCGACTGCACGGCGCCGTACGACGTCGCGCAGCTCGAGCGCGGCGACGCCGTGACGGGACTGACCGTCGAGTCCGGCACCACCCCCGAGGAGTTCACCGGCGACGTCATCGGGGTCCTCGACGACGGGATCGCCGTCGGCCTCGACATGATCATGGTCGAGCTCGAGAGCCCCGCCCTGGAGCGCGCCGGCGGCATCTGGCAGGGCATGTCCGGCTCGCCGGTCTACGTCGACGGCCAGCTGCTCGGCGCCGTGGCCTACGGCCTGAGCTGGGGACCCTCGCCCATCGCCGGCGTGACCCCGTTCTCCGAGATGGACGACTACCTCGCCGCTCGCCGCGCCCCGGGCGCGAAGCAGGACGTCGAGGTCGACGGGAAGACCGCGCGGACCATTGCGCGCCGCAGCGACGTCAGCCGCTCCCAGGCCGCCCAGGGCTTCACGGCCCTGCCGGTGCCCATGGGCGTCACCGGCGTCTCCCAGGCCCGTCTGGACAAGGCCCACCGCTACGCCACCAAGCACGACAAGGGCTACTTCGCCTCCGGTGCGCTCGCCAGCGGCCGCATCGGTCGCACCGGTGCCCGCGAGGCCGCCCCCGAGACCGTGGTCGCCGGCGGCAACATCGCCGCCTCGATCTCCTACGGCGACGTGACGTACGCCGGTGTCGGCACCGTGACCTCGGTGTGCGACGGCCGCGTGGTCGGCTTCGGCCACCCGTTCTCGTTCCTGGGCGGCACCACCCTGGGCCTCCACCCGGCCGACGCCCTCTACGTCCAGCCCGACTCGCTGGGCGCGCCCTTCAAGGTCGCCAACATCTCCCCGGCGACGGGCACGATCGACCAGGACCGCCTCACCGGCATCAGCGGAGCCTTCGGGGCGCTGCCGGACGCGGCGACCATCACCTCGACGGTGAGCTACGAGGACCGCTCGCGCACCGGCTCCTCGGACATCTACTACACGCCGTACTCCGCCGACGTGACCTTCGGCCAGCAGATCGCCAACCACGACCGCGTCCTCGACGCGATCATCCCGGGCGGCGAGGACCTCTCCTGGACCATCACCGGCACCGACGAGGCCGGCGCGCCGTTCGAGCTGTCGTGGGCCGACCGCTACGTCTCCAACTACGACATCACCTTCGCCTCGTCGTGGGACCTCGCCGACACCGTCTACGTGCTCTCGAACCTGCCCGACGTGCGGATCGAGTCGATCACCACCGACGGTGCCGTGGACGACAACACCGACCAGCTGCGCTTGGGCTCCGTCGAGCAGCTGCGCGGCGGTGAGTGGGTCAAGGTCGGCCGGCGCTACGGCATCTCCGCCCAGCGCGGCAAGATGCTCAAGCTCCGCGCCGTGCTCAAGGCCCCGGACGGCACGCTGTCCTACGTCCCGTTCAGCACCCGCATCGGTCCGCGGGCCCGCAGCGGCAGCCTGAACGTCATGGGCGGCGCCTCGCAGTGGACCAACGTCTGGAACGCCAAGTCGGTCGCCGACGTGCAGGAGGCCTACGACAAGTCCGCCAGCAACGACGAGGTGCTGTTCAACCTGCGCCTGCGTCGCAACGGCGGCAAGATCAACGAGCCGAGCGAGGCGCAGTCGTCGGTCGTGGTCGGCCGGAAGTACTACTACGTCGACCTCGACAGCGGTCGGGGCGGCCCGGCCTGCCGGGGCTGCTGACGCCCCGCCGGCAGCACACGTGCGGCTCTGGCCCCCTCGGGGGTCAGAGCCGCACGAGCATCTTGCCGGTGTTGCCGCCGGTGCCGAGGCCGAGGAACGCCTCCACGGCGCGGTCCAGCCCGTCGACGTGGGTCTCGCGGGCGACCAGCTTCCCCTCCGCCAGCCAGCCGCCGACGGTGCGGTAGAACTCCGAGGCCGCGTCGCGGTGGTCGGTGACGATGAAACCGGTCATGTTCAGGCGGCGCTGGACGACGCGGGTGAGGTTGCGTGGCCCCGGGGGCGGCTCGGTGGCGTCGTACGTCGCGATGGCGCCGCAGGCCGCGATCCGGCCGAAGTCGGCCATGTGCTCGATGGCGGCCTCGAGGTGGTCGCCACCCACGTTGTCGAAGTAGACGTCGATACGACGTCCGTCGAGCGCGGTCCCGAGCTGTCCGACCAGGTCGCCGTCGCGGTAGTCGTAGGCGGCGTCGAAGCCGAGCTCGTCGGTCAGCCAGGCGACCTTCTCGGCGGAGCCGGCCGAGCCGGTGACGTGCGAGGCGCCGAGCAGCTTCGCCATCTGTCCCGCCAGGGACCCGACGGCACCGGCGGCGCCGGAGACGTGCACGACCTCGCCCTCGGCCAGCCGCCCGATCCGGGTCAGCCCGACGTAGGCGGTGAGCCCGGGCATGCCGAGCACCGAGAGGTACGCCGACGCCGGGACCCGGCTCGCGTCGACCCGTCGGGCCTCGCGGGCGTCGAGGAGGGCGTGCTCGCGCCAGCCGGCCATGTGGTTGACCACGTCGCCGACCGACAGCGACGGGTCCTCGCTGGCCACGACCTCGCCCATGGCGCCGCCCTCCATGGGCGCGCCGAGCGCGTAGGGCTCGACGTAGGACTCGGTGTCGTTCATCCGGCCGCGCATGTAGGGGTCGACCGACAGCACGGTGTTGCGGACCAGGACCTGACCCGGCCCCGGGGCGGGCAGCTCGACCTCGACGAGGGAGAAGTCGTCGGGAACAGGTCGGCCGACCGGGCGGCGGGCCAGGTGGATCTCGCGGGTGCGGGTGCTCATGGCTCCCGATCCTGCCAGGGGATCCACCAGGTCCCTCGTCCCGGTCGGCCGGAGGTCCTGCGGGGGGCTGGGTCAGCCCGGGGTGTCCAGGGTCAGCCCTGGACGCCGAGCGCGAACTCGACGCGCCCGGACTCGTCGACCGCGGCGTCGAGCACCTTGTCGTCGAGCATGGTGGCGGCGTCCTGGTCGAGGTAGACCGTGGCGCCGTCCTGCTCGAGGACCTGGTCGCCGGGCTCGGCGGTCTCGGCGGTCGTCACCGACAGGCCGGCCTCGGGGCCGGGCTCGGCGGTGATGCGCAGGCCGGAGCTTTCAGTGCCGCCGGACTGGTCGGCGATCTCCTTGACGATGAGCGTGGCGTTCTGGGTGAGGGTGAGCATGGCTCGCCTTCCGTCTCGCGTACGGGTGAATCCTCAACCGTGCCGGGTACGGCGCCCGGGATCAAGTCGCCGCGGGGTGACCCCGCTCTGGCAGGCTGCTCCCATGGCTGACGACGACACGCTGCGCGCGATCGACATGGTCCGGATCGGGGAGCACCGCTACAAGGCCACCAACGGCCGTGGGGGAGTGCTGCCCATCGGTGGCGGCGAGGACCCCGACTTCACCCCGGTGGAGCTGCTGCTGGCCGCGCTCGCCGGTTGTGGGGCGATCGACCTGGACCACCTCACGGGCAAGCGGGCGCCCTTCGCCTCCTTCGCGGCGCACGCCGAGGGGCACAAGGGGCGTGACGAGGGCGGCAACCACCTCACCGGTCTCACGGTGACCTTCGACGTGACGTTCCCCGAGGGCGAGGGCGGCGACGCCGCCCGCGAGGCGCTGCCGCGGTCCGTGCGCCAGATCCAGGACCGCCTGTGCACCGTCGGTCGCACCGTCACCCTCGGGGACCCGGTCGTCTACCGCACCGGCGAGCTGTCGACCGACGCGGACGCCGACGACTCGATCGCCCCCGAGCCGGACCCGTCGGCGTGAGCGGGCGTCCGTGACCACCGCTCCCTGGACCGCGGTGCCCGACCAGCGCGGGCGCCGCTTCGTGGTGACCGGGGCGACCAGCGGCATCGGGCTGCTCACCGCCCGTGTGCTGGTGCACCGGGGGGCCGAGGTCGTCCTCGGCGTACGCAACGAGGAGAAGGGGGCCGCGGCGGCTGCCGCGATGACCGGGCCGGGTCGCGCCGTGGTCGAGAAGCTGGACGTGTCCGACCTGGCCTCGGTCGAGGCCTTCGCCGAGCGGATCGGCGACGTGGACGTGCTCGTCAACAACGCCGGAATCCTCGGCGTCGCCCGGGGCACCTCGGTCGACGGCGTGGAGCTTCACCTGGCGACCAACCACCTCGGCCACCACGCCCTGGCGCTGCGGATGCTCCCGCGCATCGGCGACCGGGTGGTCGTGGTGTCCTCCAACTCCCACCGCCACGGCGAGCTCGACGTCACCGACCTCGGGTGGACGAGGCGCACCTACAAGCCGTACGCCGCGTACGCCGCCTCCAAGCTCGCCAACATGCTCTTCATGCTCGAGCTGCAGCGCCGCCTGACCGAGGGCGGCTCGACGCTGCGCGTGACCGGCGCCCACCCGGGGTCCACGGCCACCGCCATCACGGCCAGCAGTGGGCGCGGGTTCTTCAGCTGGCTCGGCTCCTGGGGCCACCAGCTCGTCGGGATGCCGGTGTGGCGCGGGGCGCTGCCGACGCTCTACGCGGCGACGATGGACGTGCCCGGCAACTCCTACATCGGACCGCACGGGCCCGGGGAGTTCATGGGCTGGCCGACGATGGTCGGGCGCAGCGCGGCGGCAGCGGACCCGGCGCTGGCGCGGGCCTGCTGGGACGCCTCGGTCGAGCTGAGCGGGGTCGGCCTCAGCCGGCGGTGACCGACTCCAGCTCCACGGTCTCGGTCGGAGGGCCGTCCGGGCCGCCGTCGGCGGTGCCCTTCTCGGCGATCTCGCGCAGCACCTCGACGCCCTCGGGGTCGACGGTGCCGAAGACGGTGTAGTTCGGCGGCAGCGGGGTGTCCTCGTAGACCATGAAGAACTGCGAGCCGCCGGAGTCGGGGTAGGGCGTCTTGGCCATCGCGAGCGTGCCGGCGGGGTAGGTCTCCTCGCCGCTGAGCTCGTCGGGGATGGTGTAGCCCGGACCGCCGGTGCCGGTGGCCGTCGGGTCACCGCACTGCAGCACGAAGATCGTGCTCGGCGCGATCGTCAGGCGGTGGCACTCGGTGCCGTCGAAGTAGCCCTGATCGACCAGCGACACGAACGAGTTGACCGTGCAGGGCGTCGTGTCGGCGTCGAGCACCGCATCGATGTCCCCGACGTTGGTGGTGATGCTGACCTCGACCTCGCCCTCGACCGTCGGGTCGGCCGACGGCGCGTCGACGCCCTCGACCGCAGGGTTGCCGTCGGAGGGGTAGGCGCACTCACCCTCCGCGGCGGGCTCGAACGAGCCGCTGCCGCCCTCGCTCGACGCCGTGGTGGTCGGGTCGTCGGTGGCGGAGTCGTCCTCGGAGCCGCACGCGGCGAGGGAGCCCAGGGCGGCCAGCACGGCCACGGTGGCGAGGGATCGGGTCAGCATGGCGCCGATCGTAGGCGAGCGACCTAGGAGTTCAGCCCACGGGCCGCGACCGGCCACGGACGCAGACGACCGGCCTCCTCCACCCACATGGAGTCGGCGAGGTTGACCGCGGCGCAGACGTGGTTGGGGACGACGTCGACCTGGGTGCCCAGACGGGGCCGCCGTCCGGGCCACTCGACCACCGCGTGGTGCTCGGAGAGGGAGACGATGCGTGCCTTCGGGCGGTCCAGGATGCGCCCGTACCCCGTCGCGTACGCCGCGCGGTCGGCGCCCAGGACCTTCGAGCCCGCGTCCAGGACGACCCGGCCGCCGGCGTGGCTGACGACGGTGGCGCGTGCGGTGAGGGCGATGTCGTCGGGCTCGGTGGTGCCGAGCTCCCACTGCTGCGCGTCGCCGAAGACGTAGACCCCGGGGCGCAGCTCGGTGATCCGAGCGACGCCGTCGACGCCCCCCGTGCCATCGACGCCATTGACCCCGTGGGCGCTGCCGCCGGCACCTGCGCCGCCCAGGCTCGCCGCCAACGTGGGGGTGGAGCCGCCGGAGAGGACCCGGACCTCGAGGCCCTCGGCCGTGACCGACTCCCGGGCCTGGCGCAGCGCGGCGGCCTCCGCGGCCACCACCTCCTGGGCGGCGCCGGGGGAGTAGCCGTGACCGGGGAAGGTGAAGACGCCGCGGACCGGGAGACCGACCCGCGCGGCGGCGCGGGCGACCTCGCCGGTCTCCTTCGGGCGGACCCCGGTGCGGTGGTGGCCCGAGTCGACCTCGACCAGCACCTCGACGCCGGTGCCGCCGAGGCGGCGTCCCAGGTTGGCGGCGGAGTAGACCGAGTCGACGCCGATGGCCACACGGGCCTGCTCGGCGAGGTCGCGCAGCCGCTCGGCGCGGGCGTCGTCGACCCACAGGGGGTAGGCGATGAACACGTCGGTGCAGCCGCCCCGCACGAACGCCTCGGCCTCGCCGACCGTGGCGACGGTGAGCCCGCGGGCTCCCATGGCCAGCTGGAGGCGGGCGATCTCGAGGCTCTTGTGGGTCTTGGCGTGCGGTCGCAGCGAGATCTGCGCGGCCGCGGCCTGGTCGGCAACCCGGCGTACGTTGCGGCGCAAGCGGCCCAAGTCGACGCGCAGGTGGGGTGTCGCGACAGGCATGCCGCCCACCGTATCGGCAGTACCGTCGAGGTCGTGCCTCCCGTCTCCGCCCCGCTCGCAGCGCTGCTGCTGGGCGCCTCGCTCAATGCTGAGATCGAGAAGAAGTGGCCGACCCGGGAAACCCTCAGGCGCTCGCCCGCACCTCGACGCGAGGAGTGAGCGGCGCCGGAGCGTCGCTCGTGCGCCGGGTGCGGGGGATCGTCGCGGCGATCGCGACGCCGAGCAGTGCAGCGGCGGCGCCGATCACGAAGCAGGCCTGGAAGGCGCCCTCGCTGGGAACCCTGGCCACGCGGTCACCGATGCCCACGGCGACGGTGCTGCTGGTGAGGACCGTGCCCATCAGGGCGGAGGCCAGCGTCGTGCCCAGCGAGCGCGCCAGGGCGTTGACGCCCACCGCCGAGCCGGCCTCGTGTGCCGGGTTCGCGTCGAGCACCAGGGACGGCATCGCCGCGTAGCCGATGCCCACGCCGATCGAGATGACCACGGCAGCGGCCGCGAGCTGCCACGGCGAGCCCATCAGGAACAGGGCGAGCACGTAGCCGCCGCCCAGCACCGAGGCGCCGATCATCAGCGTGGCCTTCGCCCCCAGGGAGGTCATCAGACGGCTGGAGACGGGGGCGAAGAAGAGCATCATCAGACCGCCGGGGGCCATCCACAGGCCGGCGGCCAGGAGGGACTGGCCGAGGCCGTAGCCCAGCGCCTCCGGGAGCTGGAGCAGCTGCGGCACCACGATGGCCTGCGCCATCATCCCCATCCCGACCGCGACCGCCGCCAGGTTGGTCAGCAGCACGGGCAGGCGCACGGTGCTGCGCAGGTCGACCAGCGGCTCCGCCGTACGCAGCTCGACGACGGCCCACACCCCCAGCACCACGAGGCCGGCGGCGATGAAGCCGAGCGTGCGACCGGATCCCCAGCCCCAGGCGCTGGCCTTGGAGAGGCCCACGAGGAACAGCACGAGGCCGGTCGCGAGTCCGAGCGCGCCGACGGCGTCGAAGCGCGCCGGGTGCGCGTCGTGGACATGGGGGACCAGGAGCACGATGCCGGCGAGGACGACCAGGGCGACGGCGGCGGAGACCCAGAAGAGCAGGTGCCAGTCGCCGACCTGCACGATCCAGGCCGACAGCGGCAGGCCGATGGCGCCGCCCACGCCCAGCGTGGCGCTCATCGCAGCGACCGACGACCCTGCCAGGTGCGGCGGGACGATCTCGCGGAGCAGCGCGATGCCGACGGGGATGAAGCCCATCGCCAGACCCTGGAGCGCGCGCCCCACGAGCATCGTCGCGAGGGACTCGGCCAGCGCACAGACGACCGAGCCGGCGACCAGCAGCAGGGTGCTGGCGACGAGGATGCGCTGCTTGCCGAGCATGTCGGCCAACCGCCCGGAGACGGGCATCGTCACCGCGCCGGCCAGCAGGGTGATGGTCACGACCCAGGCGGTGTTCGCCGCGGTGCTATCCAGCAGGCGGGGCAGCTCGCCCTGGATCGGGATGACCATCGTCTGGGTCAGCGAGGCGGCGAGGCCTCCGGCGCACAGGGCGACGACGGCGGCGAGGGGACGTGAGGCAGGAGCGGGCACCGGACCATGAGACGACACACTGGTTGCCGGAAGCACCTATATGGGCAGGTGACCTGGATCACCGCGGGGGAGTCGCGTGCCTTCCGACCGTCGGCGGCTCGTGCTTGTCTGCTGCCATGGGCGAGGAGAAACGGGCCTTCGTCGACGAGGACCTCGCCGGCGCACGGTTCGAGCGATGCTGGATGACCGACGCCGTCATCCGCGGGTCCGGGGTGTCGGGGATGGAGATCGACGACCCGTGGCTGCTGGAGTACGGCGGGTCGCTGGTCGTGAACGGCGTGGACGTGGCCGCGTACGTCGACGCCGAGCTCGACCGGCGCTTCCCGGGTCGTTCGCTGCGGCTCGCGGCGACGGCCGAGGACCTGCGCCTCGCGTGGGGCGCGGTCGAGAGGGCGTGGGCCGGTGCCGTCGAGAGGGCGCTGGCGATGCCGGCGGACGCCGTGAACGTCTCGGTCGCAGGGGAGTGGTCGTTCGCCCAGACGCTGCGACACCTGGTGATGGCGACCGACACCTGGCTCCGGCGCTCCATCCAGGGCGTCGAGGAGCCGTACCACCCGATCGGCCAGCCGCACGCCGAGTACGCCACTGACGGATACGACCTCGCGGTGTTCTCCGAGGCGTCGCCGTCGTTCGACCGGGTGCTCGAGGTTCGTGCTGAGCGGCTGGCGATGGTGCGCAGATTCCTGGCTGACCTCACCGACGAGCAGCTGCAGGACGCCAGCACCAACCCGTGGGCTCCCGACCATCCGTGTCGCGTGCTCGACTCGCTCCAGACGATCCTCAACGAGGAGTGGGAGCACCTGCGCTACGCGGTGCGTGACCTGGATGCGCAGGAGGGGTCCCGTCGACGTGAGTTGACATAATGTCGCTTATCGGCGATCTGGCGGCATCAGTCGACGAGCGCCTTCGTACGGCTGGGACGCGGCGTTGCCTCGGATTCAGCTACGGCAGGAGGCCGTCCACGAGGTCGGCGGCACCGCTGAGGGACTCGTCGGTGGCGTCGACCAGCGGGTCGACGAGCGGGTCCGCCTGATCGGGCGCTCGGTCAGCGGTCTTGCGTACGGTGTCGACGACCGCATCGGTGGCTGAGCGAGCCGTGCCGGACTCGTCCGCGGCTGGGCTGGTGTCGCCCTCGGAGGTGCCGTTCGTGCCATCGCCGCGCGAGCCGGCTTGGTCCCGAGTGCCGACCGAGGCCTCCGTGGACTCGGCACGATGCCGCGGTCGGTAGGTCTCGGTCTGCTCGGCGGCACCGGACTCGGGATCGGCCGCGGCGACGGTCACCACCTGGCTGATTCGACGCAGCGGGTCGAGGAGTCCGACGGTGCTGCCGCTGCCGCTGCTGGTGGCCGGCAGGACGGCGAGGTCGTCGGGGCCGATCGGAGGCTGGTCCTCGTCGCCGACGGCCACGCCGCCCAACGTCAGCGCCAAAGTGCCGGTCAGGCCGATCGCTGCCAGTGACGACGTGCGTCCGATGCGGCTTCCACTGGCCGGCGATCGGTGGGCTCCGACCGAGCTCGCAGTAGAGAGGGTCGCGCGGGGCCGCAGGAGGCGGCTCTGCGGGGCGGCGTGCTTGCCGGGCACCGGGGTCTCCTGGTGTCGGGGGCAACGAAGACTCCCCGCGTGCTACCCACACGCACTCCCCCGCTACACGTGCGAGCCACGAGGTCTCCGTCACGCCGAGGACGGCCGACATCCCCGGGATCACTTGCGGAAGCCGACACTGACGCTCGTGCCCATCGTCTCCGTGCCGGTGCGCCACAGGTGGGCGCGATCGAGGCGGTAGCCGACGGTCAGGCCTGAGATGCGGTACCGGCCGGGTGACCCTGGCTGCAGCACCGCGACGAGCTGGTGCTCAGGGCCGAGCACCGTGCCGGGCCCGGCGGCAGTGCAGTCGTGCTCTCGAGGGGGTCGTCGATGGAGGACGCCGAGCGCCAGATGCCCGCCATCCTCGGTTCGAACCTCTCGGCAGCGCAGCACCTCCACGGCCGGGTCCTCTTCAGGCGTCCTGCTGAGGTGGACAGTGACGGAGCGCAACCTGAGCGTCCCCTCGGCCGGGAACTGTCCGGGGTCGGTGAGGCCGACGCTGAAGACACGGCCCTCCCGCCACGCGACCGGGGCGGCGCGCATCGAGGCGCCGTACTCCTCGTCGAGGACGTCGGGGTGCGCCCACCACCAACCGCCCACCAGGAGGGAGACGACGACGCCGGCAGGGAGCAGCCAGCGGCGACTCAGGAACCGAGACATGTGTGCAGGCTAGGCGCTGCGCCGCAGCAGCCTGGTGAGGCTCTCGTCGAGGTGCGCCGCGAAGCTGTGCTCCTGTGGTGGTGGGAGCTTCGGGATCACGCATCGGTAGCGATGGCCGCTGGGTGTCTCGAGCACCAGGTCGTGGAGCTCAGCGTCGACGACCCACGTGCGGAAGTCCTCGGCCTCCTTGGCCTGGTTGCAACCCTCGCACAGGCCCTGACCGTTGCTCGCAGACGTGGGGCCACCACGGGCGACCGGCACCACGTGGTCACGGTGCCGGATCGGTGCGTCGCAGCCGGGTGTGCGGCAGCTCCGGTCACGGACCGTCAGGAACGCGGCGAGCCCGGCCGGGAAGCAGCGCGCCGCCGACTCCATCGCCACGAGCTGACCGTCCTCGGGGCGGACGTAGAGTCGCCGCAGGGTGGCCTCGCCGTCGGCCTGCGCTCGGGCGATGAGGTCGCGCACCAGATCGGCCGGCAACGGGATCGGCGCCACGCCCGGAGCCGACACCCAGCCGGGCTCGTCGCCCAGCCTGCCGGCCAGGTTGAGCAGCGTGGCGTCGGACAGCGTCACCTGGACCGCGACCGGCGTGACAGACCCCTCGTCGTCGTCGGTCCTGCCGTGCAGGACGCGCGCCGTGAGCACGTCGGCCATCACCTGGCCTCGCGTCCGCTCGTCGCCGGCGGCCCGGGCCTCGTCGGCAGCGCGACCCAGGGTGGCGTGCACCGAGACGCCGACCGAGAGCGGGAGCAGCGCGGAGAACCTCACCATCCCGTCGGGCGCGGGCCGCAACGAGGTGTGCCGCTCCCCTGCCGCCTTGCGGTGCCGGGCCAGCGCCGCCGACGGGTCCGCGGTGTAGGCCCGACGGTCGACCTCGGCCCGGAACCGCCGCTCACCCCAGCCCTCGGTGGTGGCCGGATCGGCCATCAGCTCGGTGTCGATCTGCTGGCGGTCCTCCAGCGAGAGGCAAGCGGTGCCCTGCGCGATCTGGATCGCCCGCCACTCGCTGCACCGACCCGCCTCCATCGCGGCGAGCGTGTGCGGCAGCTCGCGCACCAGCACGCCTGCCAGCCCGAGGTGGACCGACCCGCGGTGCGGTGACTCGCGTCGTGCCAGGGCGACCTCGGTCGCGACACCACGGTCGCGCTTGGGCGCCGGCAGGTGGGCGCGCTCGGCCACCCGGCTCTGCTCGAGCAGGTGCGAGGCACGCGCCTGGGCGGCGGCCGCGGCGTTCTTCAGCGACTCCATCTCGTCGATGAGGTCGACGGCCGAGACGTCCCGCTCCCCCGGCTCGAGGGACTCCAGGTCCCGCACCCGCTCACGGACCCGGGCGATCAGGTCGTGGGGTGCGGTGGCCGAGTCCATGCCTCAGTCTATTCGAACGTACGTTCGAAAACAAGGGGTCTCGACGACAGATCGATGACGCTTCGAGGGAGGCCGCGCTCCGACCAGGTCAGAGCGGCTCGCCCTCGCAGCAGTTCGCCTTGAACTTGCACTGCGGGCAGAACCATCGGGTGGCGATCGGGTCGAACTCGTGCCCGCACGCCATGCAGGAGTAGTAGCCGGCCATGCGGCCAGCCTGCCATCAGCCGACCCGGTCGGGTGACGGACACACCGGCACGATGGACGCGTGCCCGAAGGCCACACGATCCACCGACTCGCCCGTCGCCACCGCAGCCTGCTCCGCGGCCACGCGGTGACCGCGTCGAGCCCCCAGGGGCGGTTCGAGGACGGCGCCGCCGTCATCGACGGGGCCGTCCTGCTGGGCACCGACGCGTGGGGCAAGCACCTCTTCCACGACTACGGCGACCACGTCCTGCACGTGCACCTGGGGTTGTACGGGAAGTTCCGCGACGGGTCGGGTACGCCGCCGGAGCCCCGTGGCGCGCTCCGGCTGCGCTTGGTGGGAGGTGGGCACTGGCTCGACCTGCGCGGACCCACGGCCTGCGAGCTGCTCACCGCTCCGGAGGTCGAGTCCCGCACGGCGCGGCTCGGCCCCGATCCCCTCCGCCGGGGTGCGGACGTCGACCGATTCCTGGACCGGGTGGGCCGCAGTCGCGCCCCGGCCGGCACGCTGCTGCTGGACCAGTCGGTCATCGCGGGCGTGGGCAACGTCTACCGCGCCGAGGTCCTGCTCAGGGCGGGCATCTCGCCCTGGACGGCCGGGCGCGACGTCGCCAGGCCGTTCTGGCAGGCGGTCTGGGAGGACCTGGTCGTCCTGCTGAGAGCCGGCGTCCGCGCCGGTCGCATCGTCACCACCGAGCCCGAGGACCGAGGGCGCCCAGCGGGAAGGGTCCGCCGCATCGACGCCCACTACGTCTACGGCCGGGCGGGACTCCCCTGCCGTCGCTGCGGTACGCCGGTGCAGCGCGGCGAGCTCGCGGCCCGGTCGATCTTCTGGTGCCCGGTGTGCCAGCCCGCCGACTGAGCCCGGCAGAGCTCAGCCGAACCCGGCCGGCTCAGCCCTCCCGCCCGCTGACGGCCACCACCTGGTCGTGCAGCCGCCCGGGCCAGGTGGACAGGTCCGCCGGCGTCGCGGCGACCACGAGGTGCGAGCCGGGGATCAGGTCGTGCAGCGCCTGGGCGGTCGACAGCGGGTGGGCCGGGTCCTCGGTCCAGGCGAGGATCGCGGTCGGCACCGCGATCCCGGCCACCGCCTCGCGGGGCGGGTAGTCGGTCGACGCAGCACCCCGCAGCAGGGCCGGCAGCAGGTCCTCGCGCACGTCCGGGACCGTCTCGGGCGCCTCGACGGTCGCGGGCGGCCGGGGCGCGAGCCGTCCGGCCTCCACAAACGCCGCCATCCCCCGCTGCTCCACGAGGTCCGCGGCAGCGAGGTAGTCGGCGGCCTTGGCCTGCCGGGTCTCCCAGGCGGTCGAGGGCACCACGAGCGTGAGCGCGGAGAACCGCTCCGGCGCCCGGGTGATCGCGTGCAGCAGGGTCGCGCACCCCATCGACGGGCCGACGCCGTGCACCGGCTCGTCGGGGAAGACGTGGTCGAGCAGCCGCAGCAGGTCGTCGGCGAGCCGCTCCCACCGGTAGTCCTCCGGCACCGGCCGGCCGGTCGAGCGGCCGTGCCCGCGAGCGTCGTACCTCAGCAGCCTCGTGCCGCTCAGGCCCACGCCCAGGTCGAGGTCGAGCACCCGGTCGCGGTAGCGGCTCGAGGTCAGCCCGTGCAGCTGGACGACCGCCTCGCCGCCCTCGTCGCTGATCTCCCAGTCGAGCACGGCACCGGGTACCTCGAAGGGGCGGACCTCGAAGGGGCGGACGTCGACGGTCGGCACGGCGGTCTCCTGGTCGGCTCGCAACACGGCGGGGATCCCGGCGACGGCGGCAGGACCCGGAGGACGGTGGCCCTAGAGTACGGCGCATGCGGCTGACGAACGTGGCGCATCTCAGGCTCCCGTTCGGGCGGCTGGTCGGGTACGACCTCCAGGTCGGCGACCCGGGCGCCCCCCTGCCGGTCTCCTTCGACCAGCGCCGCCACGTGGGCGCCGGTGACCGGGCCGGCTCCTGGATGGCGCTCTCCTTCCGCCTCACCGGCCAGCGCGAGCTCTCCGACCTCGCCGAGGCCTGGCGCGCGGTGGTGCAGCGCCACGGCACCCTGCGCACCGTCTTCGTCCCCGACGCCAGCACCGGCACCGACGATGCAGGACCGGGCCTGCACGAGGTCGAGATCGGCGAGGGGCGCTGGGTCGAGCACCCGATCCCGGCGGGTCAGCCGGTCAACGAGGCGCTGCGCGACGTCCTCGACAGCCGCTGCACGTCGTACGCCGCTCCCTCGCACCGGCTGTGCGTGCTGGAGACCGCGGACGGGCCGACCGTGGTCGTCGCCGCCGACCACTCCCATGTCGACATGTGGTCCATGCTCGTGGTGGTCCGCGACCTGCTGGCGGCCCTCGACGCCCGCCGGGCCGGCCGCGAGCCGTTCGCCGACCGCCCGCCGGTGCCGGCGTTCGCCGAGCACACCGAGGCCCTGCGCGACCGTCCCCGCGCACCGGAGGACGTGCGTCGCCGGTGGGCGGAGGTGCTCGGGGCGTCGGGCCAGGTGATGCCGCGCTTCCCGATGCCGCTGGGCGAGTCCGACGGCCCGCAACCGGAGCGGGTCGAGGTCCGCGACGTGCTCGACGTCGACGACAGCGGCGCCTTCGGCGTCCGCGCGAAGGAGCTCGGCGTCTCCACGCTCTCCCTCGTCGTCGCCGCCATGACCGAGGTGACCCGTGAGGTCGCCGACCAGCCGCTGCGCGCGGTCTTCCCCGTCCACAGCCGCTACGACGCCACCTGGCACGACTCGGTGGGCTGGTTCATCACCAACTCCGTCCTCGAGTCACCCGACCCCGACCCGACCGCCTGCGCCGAGGCCGTCAAGGAGGCCGTGCGCCTCGGCTCCTGGCCGCTGGAGGACGTCCTGGAGCCCTGGGGCGGGATGCCCGAGGCGCCGGGCATGTTCGCGATCTCCTGGCTCGACCTGCGCCGCCTGCCGGTGCGGGTGGACTCCGTCGGCCTCGAGGCGCAGTACCTCGGGGCGTCGATCCTCACCGACGGCGTGATGCTCTGGTTCGTCCTCGACGAGTCCGGGCTGCACCTGCGCTGTCGCTACCCCGACACTCCCCCGGCCCGCGCCGGTGTCGGCCGCTGGCTGGACAGGTTGGTCGAGCGGCTGCGCGAGGAGGCGGCCGAGCAGGTGGGCGGGGTCCTGGACGTGGGCGGCTGGCGCTTCCGGCTGCAGCGCGCCCGGCGCACGGACGTTCCCGCCGTGGTGGCGCTGCTGGCCGACGACCCCATCAGCGGGGCGCGCGAGGTCGACGACGTGGTGCGGTACGAAGCGGCGTACGACGCCGTCGCGCGCGACCCGGGCGAGTTCCTCGCCGTCGTGCGCGACCACGCCGGGACCGTCGTGGCCACCATGCAGCTGAGCATCATCCCGGGGCTCTCCCGCGCCGGCGCGACCCGGCTCGAGGTCGAGGGCGTGCGGGTGGCCAGGGGCCTGCGCGGCCTCGGGCTCGGCGCGGCGATGCTGGAGTGGGCCCACGACCACGGGCGGGCCCGTGGCGCCACGCTCGCGCAGCTGACCACGGACTCCGCCCGCGCCGATGCCCACCGGTTCTACGAGCGGCTGGGCTACACCGCCTCGCACAAGGGGTTCAAGCGCCCGCTCTGAGCCGCCCCGACGGTCGGCGGACTCAGGAGGCGTCGAGCCGAGCCAGCTCCTCGGCGCCGAGCTCCAGGTCGGCCGCCGCGGCGGAGTCGGTGATCGAGGACGGACGCTTGGCACCCGGGATCGGGATCACGCAGGGGTCCTGGGCCAGCTCCCAGGCCAGCGCCACCTGCTGCGGCGACACACCGCGCTCGGCGGCGATCTCCGCGAAGGCGGGGTGCTCGTCGCCGAGCCCCTTGGCGCTGTTGAGCCCACCCAGCGGGCTCCACGGCAGGAACGCCAGGCCGAGCTCGGCGCACACCTCGATCTCGGGGGCGCTGGAGCGGAAGGCGGGTGAGAACTGGTTCTGCACGCTGACGAGCGCGTCGCCCAGCACCGAGTGCGCGAGCCGGATCTGCTCGGGGTTCGCGTTCGAGAGCCCGACCATGCGCACCTTGCCGGCGTCGTGGACCCGCTTGAGGGTCGCCACGACCTCCTCGTAGGGCACCTTCGGGTCCGGGCGGTGGTGCTGCCACAGGTCGATGTGGTCGCCGCCGAGCCGCTCGAGGCTCTTCTCCACCGCGGACTCCAGGTGGGTCGCGGAGCTGTCGACGTCCCAGCCCCCGCCCTCGGTGCGCACATGCCCGGCCTTGGTCGCCAGGAACACCTGGTCCCGCACACCGAGCTCGGCGAGCAGGGAGGCGATGAGCCGCTCGTTCTCACCCTGCGCGTCGGAACCCTTCTCCTCGCCGGGCCCGTAGGCGTCGGCGGTGTCGAAGAGCGTCACGCCGGCGTCCAGGGCCGCACGCACGGTGTCGAGGAGCTGCTCGCGGGGCTGCGCCCCGGTCTGGTCGAAGGTCATCAGGCCCAGGCCCACGGCGCCCACCGTGACCCGGCCGACGGTGTCGTTGCCGATCTCTCGCGTCTGCATGGGCACATTCCTACCCCGCGGGTCCACGGCCGATGTCACCCCACCGGGGCCAGCGGGGTCGCCCCGTCAGCCGTCCCTCAGTCAGCGAGCAGGAAGTAGCGCAGCGCGGAGACGAAGGCCTCCGGCTGCTCGGAGTGCACCCAGTGACCGGCGCCCTTGACGGTGACGGTGTACGTCGTGGGGAAGAGCTCGCGCATCCGCGCCTCGTGCTCGGGGCGCACGTAGTCCGAGCGCTCCCCGCCCATCCACAGCACCGGGTGGTCGAAGGTCGCGTCGACCCCGGGGAAGCCGGCGATGGTCGGCAGCTCGCGCAGCAGCAGGTCGAGGTCGGCCTGCCAGCGCCAGCGCCCCTCCTCACGGCGCAGGTTCTGCAGCAGGAAGCCGCGCACCCGCTCGTCCGGGATCGATCCGGCCAGCTGCTCGTCGGCGTCCGAGCGCCGCTCCAGCCCGTCGAGGTCGAGCCCGGTCAGCGAGGTGAGCAGGTGCTCGAACTCCCCCGCTCCCCCGCTGGGCGCCGGTGAGATGTCGACGACGACCAGCCGGTCGATGAGCTCGGGGTGCCGCAGCGCCAGGACCATGGCGACCTTGCCGCCCATCGAGTGGCCCACCAGGTGCACCGGCTCACCGTCGTACGCCGCCCGCAGCCAGGTGGCCACGGCGTCGGCCACGTCGACGTAGTCCACGCTGCCCGTCCAGGCCGAGCGCCCGTGGTTGGGCAGGTCGACCAGGGTCGAGCGCAGCTCGGGCTGCAGCGCCTTCGCGACCTGGGTGAAGTTGCGTCCCTGCCCGAAGAGGCCGTGGAGGAACACCACACGCTCGCCGGTGTCCCCGATCTCGGTCGTGTGCAGGTCGGGTGCGGAGGTCACCCGGACAGCCTAGGGATGGCCCGTTCGGGCCATGCCCGCCGCCCCGCTCGGGCCGACCTGGTCCCCGACCGGCGCGTTGACCGCAGATCTGCCACGGATCGGCCGATGGGTTCCTTACCGTCGTAGGCAGGAAGTTCGGACCGAAGGACAGCACCATGTGGGACACCGTTCAAGAGCAGTGGGGACAGGGCTCCGACGAGCACCTCTCGCACGACCGGCCGTGCGTGCGCTGCGGTCACGCGATGCACACCTTCCTGGCGTGCGACGCCTCGTGCGGCTGCGAGCCCGCCGCCGTGCCGACCGCCGTGCCGGTCAGCGCCGCGGTCTGAGCGCAGCCACCCGACGCAGCACCGGGTGGTCGTGGTCGTCGCCCTCGACGGCCCCGGTCGACCACCACATCCGCAGGTCGTCGCCGTCGAGCACCAGCTCCGCGACGAGGTTGTCCAGCCACGGCCCCTGCGTCACCTTCCAGTGCAGCGGAGAGGCTGGGACCCAGCGGCCCAGCAGGCGCCCGGTCGGGCGTGCCGTCCCGCGGCTGGCCAGGCGCACCGCCCCACGCATCACCCGCGGCAGCTCGTTGCGGATCGGCGAGCAGACCGCCTGCAGGATCCGGGTCCTCCCGGCTCGGTCCCTCGTGGCCTCCTCGGCCGGCCAGGCCTCCGCCACGTAGGAGTGGTGGACGTCGCCGGAGAGGAAGACCACCGAGCTCGGCGCCCTCCCCCGGCCGCCGGTCGCCACGTCGACCACCATCTCGCCCACGCGGCGGAACCCGTCCTGGAAGGCCGCCCAGTGCTCGGTGTCGGCCGCGCGTCGCACCCACTCCCCGACCTCGTGCCCGGGGCGCCCCAGGGCTCCCTCGGCCAACGCCTCGACCACGGCCTCGACGTGGTGCAGGCCCGGGCTGAGGAGGTAGGGAAGGGAGGTCCCGACGAGCAGGTGCTCGACGTCGCCTCGCAGCTGCGCGTCGAGCCAGGCCATCTCCTCGTCGTCGATCATCGAGCGGTGCTCGGGCTCCAGCACCCGTGCGGCCCGCGAGTCGACCACCACGAGCCGCGCCTGCGGCCCGAGCTCCCGCGCGAACGACCACCGGTAGGTCGCCGGGTCGTCGTCCGCGCGCTCGGCGAAGGCGTCCAGGGCCGCCCCGATGTCGGGCTCGCCGGGGCCGTCGTGGTCCAGCACGAGCCGCCAGAGCGGGTCCTGCTCGCGCTCGGCAGGTGAGAGGTTGCCCAGGTGCTGGTAGACCCAGTACGACGCCAGCGCACCCACGATCCGGTCGTGCCACCACTCCTTGCGCGCCATGTCGGTGCGCCACCGGGCCGAGGTGTTCCAGTCGTCGCGGACGTCGTGGTCGTCGAAGATCATCGCGCTCTGCACCGTCGAGAGCAGCCAACGGTTGGCCGGCTCGCTCCAGGCGATGCGGTAGAGCTCGGCGTACTCCTGGTAGTCCTGCAGCTCCCACCACGGCGGCTGCTCGGGGTCGCGCCGCGCCGCGATGAAGGAGCGGATCTCCTCGCTGGTCTCGTCGGCGTAGACCTGGTCGCCCAGGAACAGCAGCAGGTCCGGCAGGCGGCGCCGGTCCCTGGGGGCGGCAGAGGCGTCGAGCGCCCAGGAGCGCAGCGCGTCGACGCCGTACGCCGCATGGTGCTCCGCGTCGTGCGGGACGCTGACCCGGCACGACCCGAACGCCAGGTGGACGGGCCGGTCGTGGTCGAGCGTCCGGACGACCGGTGCCGGGTGCGGCGACCCCGGCTCGGGCCAGACGGGGTCGTCGTCGAGGCTCAGCGTGTAGGGCAGCGACGTGCCGGGCGCCAGCCCGTCGAGGGCGACCAGGGCGTAGTGGTGGCCGTGGACGGCGAAGGTGCCGGTGCTCCAGCGGCGACCGCCCGCCTCGACGGTCACCCGGCAGGCGGAGTCGACCTCGACCCACAGGGTCGCGGAGGTCTCGTCGCAGTGGCGCAGCAGCGGCCCGAGGACCAGGGCGGGCACGACGACCTCAGGCCCCCAGCGAGCCGTCGACGTCGAGCAGCACCTTCACCGCGCGCCGCTCGTCCATCGCCCGGTAGCCCTCGGCCACCTCGTCCAGCGGCAGGGTGAGGTCGAAGACCCGGCCCGGCTCGATGGCGCCGGTCAGCGTCAGCTCGAGCAGGTGCGGGAGGTACTCGCGCACCGGCGCCATCCCGCCGGCCAGCCCGACGTTCTTCTGGAACATCCGGCGCACCGGGAGCTCCACGCCGTGGGGCACGCCCACGAAGCCCACCGTCGCGCCGGGGCGGGCGACCGCGAACGCGGTTCCCATGGCCTGGTCGGTGCCGACGCACTCGAGGACCGCGTCCGCGCCGACGCCCCCGGTGATCTCCTTGACCGCCGCCGCGGCCGCACGGCCCCGCTCGGCCACCACGTGCGTGGCGCCGAACGCGCGGCCGATCTCCTGGCGCGGCTCGTGCCGCGACATCAGCACGACCTTCTCCGAGCCCATCTGGGCCGCGGCGAGCACGCCGCACAGCCCGACGGCGCCGTCGCCGACGACCACGGTGGTCCCGCCCTGCTTCACCCCGGCGGCCACGGCGGCGTGCCAGCCGGTGGGCATCACGTCGGAGAGCGCCACGAGGTGCGGCACGAGCGCCGCGTCGGGACCGGAGGCACCCACGTCGGGGACCTTCACCAGGCTGCCGTCGGCGTGGCCCACGCGGGCGTACTGGCCCTGCCCCGAGCTGGTCATCGACAGCTCGACGCAGGCCGACTGCATGCCGGCCCGGCAGTGCGCGCAGGTGTTGTCGCAGTGGTCGAAGGGGACGACCACGAAGTCGCCGGGACGCACGTCGCTGACCTCCGGGCCGACCTCCTCGACGACGCCGATGCACTCGTGCCCGATGGTGTCGCCGGGCGTGATGTCGTTCTCCCCGCGGTAGGGCCACAGGTCCGAGCCGCAGATGCAGGCACTGGTGACCTTCACGATGGCGTCGGTCGGCTTCTCGATGGTCGGGTCGGGGACCTCGGAGAGACGGATGTCGCGCGGAGCGTGGATCGTGGTGGCTCGCATGAGCCGAGCATCGCACCTCCGGCGGCGCCCGTCGTTCACCCCCGGCGCCACCTCCCGCGTCACCCCTTGTGCACCCGACCCCACCCTGCGCGGCGATGTCGCGTTATCTCACATGTGAGTTACCGTCGCTGCCATGACGGAGGGGTACAAGGGACGCATCGGCCTGCTGATCCGGGACGCACGCAAGCACCGCGGGCTGACCCAGAGCCAGCTCGCCGACCTGCTCAGCACCAGCCAGAGCGCGATCAACCGCATCGAGAAGGGCCAGCAGAACCTCTCGCTGGAGATGCTCGCCCGCATCGGCGCGGCGCTGGACTCCGAGATCGTGGCGCTCGGGGCGGGTCCCACGCACCTGCGCATCACCGGCCCCACCACGCTCTCGGGCAGCATCGAGGTCAAGACCTCCAAGAACGCCGGCGTCGCGCTGCTGTGCGCCTCGCTGCTCAACCGCGGCCGCACCACGCTGCGCAAGGTCGCGCGCATCGAGGAGGTCAACCGGCTCCTGGAGGTGCTCGGCAGCCTCGGGGTCCAGACCCGCTGGCTCGGCGACGAGGGCGACCTCGAGATCATCCCGCCCAAGGAGCTGCGCCTGGACGCCATCGACGAGGAGGCGGCCCGCCGCACCCGCTCGGTGATCATGTTCCTGGGCCCGCTGCTGCACCGCGCCGACACCTTCGACCTGCCCTACGCCGGTGGCTGCAACCTCGGCACGCGCACCGTCGAGCCGCACATGTCGGCGCTGCGCCCCTTCGGGCTCGACGTCAAGGCCACCGACGGCAGCTACCACGCCAACGTCGACCGCTCGGTCTCGCCGAGCCGCGCGATCGTGCTGACCGAGCGCGGCGACACGGTCACCGAGAACGCCCTGATGGCCGCCGCGCTGCACCCGGGCACCACGGTGATCCGCAACGCCTCGTCCAACTACATGGTCCAGGACCTCTGCTTCTACCTCCAGCGCCTCGGCGTCGAGGTCGAGGGCGTCGGCACCACCACCCTGACCGTCACCGGCCGCGAGAGCATCGACGTCGACGTCGACTACGCCCCGGCCGAGGACCCGATCGAGGCGATGTCGCTGCTCGCGGCGGCCATCGTCACGCGCTCGGAGATCACCATCACCCGCGTGCCGATCGAGTTCCTCGAGATCGAGCTGGCGCTGCTGGAGGAGATGGGCTTCGTCTACGACCGCACCGAGGAGTACGTCGCCGCCAACGGTCACACCCGTCTGGTCGACATCACGACGTACCCCTCGGACCTGCACGCGCCGCTGGACAAGATCCACCCGATGCCGTTCCCGGGCCTCAACATCGACAACCTGCCGTTCTTCGCGGTGATCGCGGCCGTCGCCACCGGGCAGACGCTGCTGCACGACTGGGTCTACGAGAACCGCGCGATCTACCTCACCGAGCTCACCAAGCTCGGGGCGCAGGTCAAGCTGCTCGACCCGCACCGGGTGATGATCGAGGGCCCGACGCACTTCTCCGGCACCGAGATCGTCTGCCCGCCCGCTCTGCGGCCGGCGGTGGTCATCCTGCTGGCGATGCTCGCCTCGAAGGGCACCTCGGTGCTGCGCTCGACCTACGTCATCGCCCGCGGCTACGAGGACCTCGCCGAGCGCCTCAACGAGCTGGGTGCGCAGATCGAGCCCTTCCGCGACATCTGACCTGCCAGACTGCCCAGGTGACGTCACCGGTGACGGGCCATGCCTACCTAGACGTGCGCCCGTCCGGGCGTCGCAGCGGCGCCGCGGGATCGCGCCGGGTGATCGCGTTCGCTCACCGTGGCGGCGCCTACCACCCCGAGATCGAGGGCCTGGAGAACACGCTCGTGGCGTTCGAGCACGCCGTCGACCTCGGCTACCGCTACCTCGAGACCGACGTACACCTCACGGCCGACGGGGTGCTGCTGGCCTTCCACGACCGGGTGCTGGACCGGGTCACCGACAGCGCCGGCGAGGTCGCCGCGCTGACCCACGCCGAGGTGCGCCGTGCCCGGGTGGGCGGACGTGAGTCGGTGCCGACCCTCGTGGAGCTGCTCGATGCCTTCCCCGACGCCCGGTTCAACATCGACCTGAAGTCCGAGGGGGCCGTGGACGCGCTCGCCGCACTCGTCGCCGAGCGCGGCGACTGGGAGCGTGTCCTGGTCGGGTCGTTCTCCGCCTCCCGGCTTCGCCGCTTCCGCCGGATCACCGACGGTCGCGTGCCGACCTCGGCCCACCCGCTGGAGGCGGCCGCGTTCGCGCTGCTGCCCGGGCGCCTGGCCGACCGGGTCACCGGGGGTCGTGTCGCGGCCCTGCAGGTGCCGCACCGGCGTACGCTGCGGCTCGCCGGGCTCAGCGTCACCGTCCCGGTCGTGACCACCGGCTTCGTGCGCCGCGCGCACGCCGCCGGAAAGCACGTGCACGTGTGGACCATCGACGATCCCGAGGAGATGCGGGAGCTGCTCGCCAAGGGCGTCGACGGGCTGTTCACCGACCGCACCGACCTGTTGCGCGAGGTGCTGGAGGAGCAGGGACTCTGGGAGGGGACCACATGACCATCGCACCCACGACCACGCGCGAGCGGCGCCGCGAGCACCGCGCGTGGTACGTCTACGACTGGGCCAACAGCGCCTTCTCGACCACGGTCGCCGGCGTCCTCTTCGGGCCCTACCTCATCGCGATCGCCGAGGAGGCAGCGGTCGACGACCGCATCTCGGTCCTCGGGATCTCGGTGGCCCCGGGCGCGCTCCCCTCGTTCACGATCACCGCCTCCACCCTGCTCTCGGCGGTGCTGCTGCCGCTGCTGGGCGCCGTGGCCGACCGCACCTCCCACAAGCGGCAGCTGCTCGGCGGCTTCGCGTGGGCCGGGGCGCTGGCCGCCGCCCTGCTGTTCTTCATGAAGGACGACAACTGGGAGCTCGGCGTCGTCGCCTTCCTGGTGGCCAACCTCTGCTTCGGCGCCGCGGCCGTGGTCAACGACTCGATCCTGTGCCTGATCGCCGACCCCGACGAGCGCGACGGGGTCTCCTCGCGCGGATGGGCCACCGGGTATGCCGGCGGCGGGCTGCTGCTGGCGCTGAACTTCGTCGTCGTGAGCATGCACGACACCTTCGGGCTCTCCGAGGGCATGGCCGTGCGGCTCTCGCTGCTCTCCGCCGCGATCTGGTGGGGCCTGTTCACCTTCGTGCCCTACCTCGGCATCAAGGACCGTCCGCCGCTGGCGGTGGAGCCGGCCGAGGGCGGGCTGCTGCAGCGCAGCTTCGGACAGCTCTGGCACACCCTGCGCGACCTGCGGAGCTACCCCGTGGCGCTCACGTTCCTGGTGGCCTACCTCTTCTTCAACGACGGCATCCAGACCGTCATCGCCTCGGCCTCGGTCTACGGCGTCGAGGAGCTGGGCTTCGAGACCGGCACCGTCCTGGCGACCTACCTGCTCGTCCAGGCGTGCCGTTCCTCGCGATGGGCGCGGCGATCGGCGTGGTGCTGGGCGGCACCCAGGCCCTGGCCCGGTCGTACTTCTCGCTCCTCATCCCCACGGGCAAGGAGGCGGAGTACTTCAGCTTCTACCACGCCATGGAGCGGGGCACCTCGTGGCTGGGGACGCTGGTGTTCGGCATCGTCTACACCGTCACCGACTCCTACCGGCCGGCGCTGTTCGCGCTGATCGCGTTCTTCGTCATCGGTGGTGCGATCCTGACCCGCGTCGACACGGCCAAGGGCATCCAGCAGGCTCAGCAGGCGTCGGTCCCGGCCGGTTCCTGAGAGGAGCCCGAGAATCCGGGGCTCGACCACCCTCCTCGGCGATTGTCGGAATCATCGCGGGGTCGCTACCGTTGAAAACTTGAGATGGTGCGGCACGGCACCGTCTTCGGTAGAGACTGGAGGGCTCAGATGGCAGAGCGCACACTACGGGGCGCGCGACTCGGAGGCCAGAGCTTCGAGGACGAGCGCGGCATCGAGTTCGCCGCGCGGCAGCAGGTGGGTTACCGCTGCAAGCAGGACCACGAGTTCGAGATCACCATGTCCGTCGAGGCCGAGGTCCCGGCGGTGTGGGAGTGCCCGCGCTGTGGCGCGGAGGCGCTGAGCGTCAGCGGCATCAAGCCCGAGGTGAAGGCCGAGAAGCCGGCCCGCACCCACTGGGACATGCTGCTCGAGCGCCGCTCCGAGAAGGAGCTCGAGGAGATCCTCAAGGAGCGGCTGGAGCTGCTGCGCGGCGGCGAGATCGGCCCCGCGCACCTGCACCGCGCGAACCGCAAGAAGGGCAAGGCCTCGGCCTGATCTTCCGACCCGTCCTCACTCGGGCGGGTCCACCACGTCGCCCCGGACCACCGGTCCGGGGCGTTCGTCGTCCCCGGGGCCACGTGGGCCACCGGGACCGGGGCTCCGCGGGGCAGCGGGGCCACCAGGTCCGCCGGGACCACCGGGTCCGGGGAACACGACCAACCGTGAGGCGACCGCCCGGGCCAGCAGCCCGCGGAAGGCGGGGCGCGTCACCGGGAGCACCAGCAGCGCCCCGAAGGCGTCGGTGACGAAGCCCGGGGTGAGCAGCAGGGTGCCGCCGATGAGCACCAGCGCACCGTCGGCGAGCTCGCGGTGCGGCATCCGCGCCTGGGCGAGGGCCTCGCGCAGCGCCCGCCAGGCGCGGCCGCCCTCGCGGCGCACGATGATCGCGCCGAGGACGCTGTCGAGGACCAGCAGCAGGATGGTCCACCCGGCACCGATCACCTGGCCGACCTGGATGACCAGGTAGAGCTCCAGGAGCGGCAGGCCGATGAAGGCCAGGCCGAGCAGCCAGACCACTCCCCCACGACGTCGCCGACCGCTCTGCGGGCTCATCTGCTCCCCTCCTCCTGGGCACTCCTGCGCGACCACAGCCGCCGCACCTGCTCGCGGCGCTCGCGCAGCCCCCACGCCGTGATCCGGCGCAGCGACTCCACCGCCACCTTGCCACTCATCTTCGAATCACCGCGCACCCGCTCCACGAACTCGATCGGGACCTCGCGGACCGTGAGTCCCGCCCGCAGCGCACGCACGACCATGTCGGTCTGGAACACGTAGCCGGTGGAGCGCACGCTCTCCAGCTCCAGCTTCTCCAGCGCGTCACGGCGGAAGAGCCGGAAGCCGGCGGTGGCGTCCTTGACCGAGATGCCCAGCAGCACGCGGACGTAGAGGTTGCCGCCGCGCGAGAGCGTCTCGCGGCGTCGCGGCCAGTTCACCACCGTGCCGCCCGGCACCCAGCGGGACCCGATCACCAGGTCCGCGGCGGGGCCGCCGTCGGTCCCCTCGATCGCGTCGAGGAGCCGGTGCAGCTGCTCGGGCTGGTGCGAGCCGTCGGCGTCCATCTCGCCGATCACGTCGTAGCCGGCCTCGAGCGCGTGGGCGAAGCCGTGCCGGTACGCCGCGCCGAGACCGCCCTTGTTGACCCGGTGCAGCACGTGCACCTGAGGATCGGCTGCCGCCAGGTCGTCGGCGATCCGGCCGGTGCCGTCCGGGGAGTTGTCGTCCACGACGAGCACGTCCACGTCGGGCCGGGCGGTGCGCAGGCGCTGGAGGATCCACGCGATGTTGTCGGCCTCCTGGTAGGTCGGGACGACCATGATCACGCGCATTGGGCGGACTGTACGGGAGTCAGGAGGCCGCATCGGCGTACTCCGGAGCAACCGTGCGCGAACGCCGGGTGACCGCGCCGGAGGCGATGAGGACGAGCAGCAGGCCGAGCAGGGTCAGAGCCACGACGCCGCGGGTCACCCAGGGCGTGAGGTGGATGCCGGGCGAGACCCCGGGCAGCAGCTCGACCTCGGCGAGCATCGTGGCGGTGGTGCGCCGGTCGACGGTCTCCACGACCCGCCCATCGGGCGCGATGATCCCCGAGCGACCGTTGGTGGAGGCGACCACGAGCCACTTGCCGGCCTCGATCGCGCGCAGCCGGGTGATCGCGAACTGCTGGTCCACCTGGTCGGTGAAGATGAAGGTCGCGTTGCTGGTCTGCACGGTGAGCAGCTCGGCACCCTCACGGACCTGGGCGTGGAGGCCGTCGTCGTAGGCGACATCGAAGCAGATCGCGTCGGCCAGCAGGATCTCGCCGATCCGGAGCGGTTCGGTGCGGTCCCCCGCGCGCATGTCCCGCTTGATGCGCGCGAGCTCGCCGAAGTTGAAGTCGACGTAGTCCCGGAACGGGATGTACTCGCCGTAGGGCACCGGGTGCCACTTGGTGTAGCGCTCCCCCGGGCCGGTGACCGGGTCCCACACGATGCCCTGGTTGAGCACGTGCTCGGGTCCGTCGTCGACGATCGCCCCGACCAGCACGGGCACCCCGACCGCCTCGACCGCGCGCTCGATGCCCTGGTTGGTCTCGGCGTCCAGGAAGGGGTCGACGGCCGTGGAGTTCTCCGGCCAGACCACCAGGTCGGGCCGGGGCTGCTCGCCCGCGGCCACCGCGTCGGCCAGGCGGACGGTCTCCTCGACGTGGTTGCGGGTGACCTGGCGGTGGTCGAAGAGCACGTCGTTGCCGGGGCCCGGCACGTCGCCCTGCACCGCGGCGACGGTCGCGGTGCCGCTCGGGTCGCCGGCGTCGTACGGCGCCAGGCCGGCGAGCGTCGCGCCGGCCACGAGCCCGAGGAGGACCGCGGTGTCGGCGCGCCAGCTGCGGGCACGCGTCAGCACCAGGTGGGCCACGCAGGCCGAGGCCAGGGCCAGCAGGAAGGACACGCCGACCATGCCCACCCACGGCAGCAGCGGGGCGACCGGGGTGTCGACGACCGCGAAGGCCAGTCGACCCCACGGCATCCCGCTGAAGGGCCAGCCGCTGCGGACCACCTCGGCGGTCGTCCAGGCCGCGGCGCCCCACACCGGCCACCACCGAACGGTCGGGGCATGACGGGTGAGCGCGGCGACCGCCGCTCCCGCGAGCCCGTAGAAGAACGTCTCCAGCGCCGAGAGCCCGATCCAGGCGGGCACGGCGACGGCGCGCATCCACCAGATGTGGGTGAGGTAGAAGGCCGCACCGAAGGCGAGCCCGAGCGCCAGTCCGCGTCGTGCCCGCACGCCGTGCACGACGGCGAAGAAGCCGGCGACGGCCACCGGCAGCAGCACCGGCCAGGCGACCGGCTCGAAGGCGAGCGAGAGCACGAGGCCCGAGACGACGGCGAGGGCCAGGCGGAGCACGTGCTCACGCTACCGGCCGGGCCCTGAGCCAGCGGAGCCCCGGCACCCGTGCAGAGCGGCGAGAGGGCCCGGCGACACCTTCGGTCCAGCCTGATGTCCGACGGGCGGCCGGGGCAGGCTGTTGTCTAGGGGGACCCAGGCCCTCTCGCGTCCGCCCTCGCAGGACGAACCGACCTCCGCGAACAACCTCGGACAGGTGGCTGGCACCCCCACCCTCCGAAGCGGCCACTCGGACGCCGGTCCGTCTCCCGCGATCTGCACGAGCGGACGGCTCACCCTTATGCGTCGCGGATCACATGTCAACCGCCTCCTGACCTGCGACGACGCCTAAGACCGCAGGTCAGCGCAGCCCGATCGAGAACAGGATCCAGCGACGTTCAGGCAGAAATGACTGCACCGCCCCGGCGTGTCGCGCGCGACACGCCGAGGAGCCTGCATGCCAGGGCCACGTAGTGGTCAGCGAGGTCCGCCAGCGACAGCGGCCCGGCCTGGTCGAACCACCGTGCCACCCCGCTGCACATCTCCAGCAGGGCCCGGCGAGCCAGAGCCGGGTGCTCGAGGTCCAGGACGCCCGCCGCCTGCCCGTCGGCCAGCACCCGCTGCCACACCTGCTCGTACCGGTCGCGCAGCGCCACCACCACCTCGCGCGCCGGCGGCGACAGCGCCTCGACCTCGTGGTCGCCGACCCGCGTCTCCAGCGGCCGGGCGGCGTGGGCGGTGACGTGCATCCGCACCAGCGCGCCCAGCTGCCCGACGGGGTCGTCGCTGCCGGCGACGGCGGCCTCGGCGTCGCCGACCAGCCGCTCCAGGCTGCTGGTCATCAGCGCGACCAGCAGGTCCTCCTTGGTGCCCATGTAGTGGTAGAGCGAGGCCGAGGAGACGCCGGCACGCTCGGCGAGCTGGCGGATGCCGGTGCCGTGGAAGCCGCGCTCGGCGAAGAGCTCGAGTGCGGCCTGGCGGACTCGCTCGCCGGTGGGGGTCATGGGCCTATGCTATCGATCGATCGATCGACACGCGGTGAGCCGATGCGACCCACAGTGACCCGCCTTCCGACCACCCGTCCTACCGCCAGGAGCCCCCGTGACCCGCCCGCCCCTCCACGCGAGCGTGGACTACTCCTTCGACGGCGTCGTCGCCGAGATCCGGCTCTCGCGCCCGGAGCGGCTCAACGCGGTCGACATCGGCCTGACCAGGGGCTTGGTGGCGGCCCTGACCCACGCCGGTGAGGACGGGGCACGCGCGGTCGTGCTGTCTGGCGCCGGACGTGCCTTCTGCGCCGGCCACGACCTCAAGGAGGAGCCGGCGGTCGAGACGGTGCTTCAGACGCGGGCTCGGCTGGAGGAGATCCAGGAGGTGACCCGCCTGGTCCGGCGCCTGCCCGCCCCGGTGGTCGCCGCGGTGCACGGGTACGCGTTGGGCGCGGGTGCTGAGTTCGCGCTGTGCTGCGACGTCGTCGTGGCCGCCGAGGACGCGGTGTTCGGGTTCCCCGAGGTCTCGGTCGGGCTCTCGGTCACCGGCGGCATCTCCCGGCTGCTGCCCGCCCTGGTCGGCTGGGCGCGCGCCAAGGAGCTGCTGCTGCTCGGTGAGCGGGTCAGCGGTCCGGACGCGGCCGCCATGGGCCTGGTCGCCCGCTGCGTCCCGACCGGCGAGCACGAGTCGACGGCGCTCGACCTCGCGCGCCGGATGGCCGAGCGCCCGGCCCTCTCGCTGTCGCTGGCCAAGCAGGTGCTCGACGCCGGCCTCGACTCCACCGTGGACGGCGCGATGGCCCGCGAGGTCGAGCACGCGCTGCTCACCTCGCTCTCGGGCGAGAACGACGCCCCGCGGGAGGGGTTCAACCGTGGCTGACGGCACCACCCTCGTCGACCTCCTCGACCGGGCCGCCGCGGACCACCCGCAGCGACCGGCCTGGACCTTCGACCTGCCCGGTGACCGGCACCGGCTCACCTACGCCGACGTGGCGGAGCGGTCCCGTCGGCTGGCCGCGGCCCTCTCGGCCCGCGGCGTCGCAGCCGGCGACCGGGTCGGCGTGATGCTGGGCAACACTCCCGAGATGCCGCTCACCTGGCTGGCGCTGATGCGGCTCGGTGCCGCGATGGTGCCCCTCAACCCCCGCTACCGGCGCGACGACGTGGCCCACCTGCTCACCGACGCCGCGGTCCGCCTCGTGGTGGCCCGGTCCGAGCACCACGAGCTGCTGACGGCGTACGCGACCGTCGTGGGGCCCGACGAGCTCGCGCGCCACGGGGCCGAGGACCTGCCGACGCCCGTGCTGACCCCGGGGACCGTGGTGAACGTGCAGTACACCTCCGGCACGACCGGGCGGCCCAAGGGCTGCCTCCTCGACCACGCCTACTGGACGACCCTGGGCGGGTCGATGCTCACCGAGCACCCGCACCTGACCTCCGACGACGTGCTGCTCACCGCTCAGCCCTTCCACTACGTCGACCCGCAGTGGAACGTCGTGGCCTCGCTGATGGCCGGCGCTCACCTGGTCGTGCTCGACGGCTTCCACCCCTCGACGTTCTGGTCGAAGGTGCGCGAGCACCAGGTGACCTACTTCTACTGCCTGGCCTCGATGCCGGTGCTGCTGCTGAAGATGCCCGCCGACCCCGCCGACCGCGACCACCGGGTGCGCGCCGTCCAGTGCTCGGCGATCCCCCCTGCCCTGCACGCCGCGCTCGAGGAGCGGTGGGGCGTGCCGTGGACCGAGGCCTTCGGCATGACCGAGACCGGCGCCGACATCCGGGTCGGCTTCGAGGAGCACGGCGAGCTGGTCGGCTCCGGCTCGTTGGGTCGGCCGGCGGCACACCGCGAGGCGCGCATCGACGAGGCGGGCCAGCTGTGGCTGCGCGGCCCGGGCATGATGCAGGGCTACCTCGGCCACCCCTCCCCCTACGACGAGGACGGGTGGTTCCCCACCGGCGACCTGGCCCGCACCGACGACGCCGGTCGGCTCTACCTCGCCGGTCGGCTCAAGGACATGATCCGGCGCTCCGGGGAGAACGTCGCCGCCGTCGAGGTCGAGGAGGTCCTGCTGGCGCACCCCGCCGTGCACCTGGCGGCCGTCATCGGGGTGCCGGACGAGGTGCGCGGCGAGGAGGTGGCGGCGTACGTCGTGGCGCCGGAGGCGAGCGCCGAGGAGCTCTCCTCGTGGTGCGCGGAGCGGCTCGCGGGCTTCAAGGTGCCCTCGATCTGGCGGTTCCGCGACGAGCTGCCGCTCACCGCCTCGCTGCGGGTGGAGAAGGCGGCCCTGCGCGCGGAGACCCAGGGTGCTCGCTGACCTCCTCCTCACCCACGCCCGGGTCCGCACCCTCGAGGGCCCGGGACGCGCCGACGTGGCCCGCTCCCTGGCGATCTGGCGCGACCGGGTCGTGGCCGTCGACGAGGACGTGCCGGCCGCACGGACCGTCGACCTCGGCGGTGCCGTGGTGGTGCCCGGCTTCCACGACGCGCACAACCACATGGCGTGGTTCGGGTTGTCGTTGGCCGAGGTCGACCTGCGGGTGCCCACGCTCGAGGCGTTGTACGACGCCGTCGCCGCCCGCGCCGCCACCCTGGGGCCCGAGGACTGGGTCGTGGGGGCCGGGTACGACGAGAACAAGCTCGGCGCCCACCCCGACCGCGACGCCCTCGACCGGGCCGCCGGCGGGCGTCGCGTGTGGCTCAAGCACACCAGCGGCCACATGTGCACGGTCAACGGGCCTCTGCTGGCCGACCTCGGCCTGGCCGAGGCGCCCGTCGACGTGCCGGGCGGCCTGGTCGTCGTGGACGACGACGGTCGGCCGACCGGGCTGCTGCAGGAGCAGGCCCAGCAGCTGCTCAACGCCCTGGTCCTCCCCTACCCGGTCAGCCAGCTGGTCGACGCGATCGAGCGTGCCGGCCGGGTCTACCTCTCCCAGGGGCTGACCTCGGTCGTGGAGGCGGGCGTCGGCGGCGGGTGGATCGGCAAGAGCCCGGTCGAGGTCGCGGCCTACCAGGCCGCCCGGGACGCCGACCGCCTCCCGCTGCGCGTGGAGCTGATGGTCGCCGCGGACGCGCTCCACCCGCTTGGCGGGCACGCCGCCGACGACCTGGGCGTCGGGCTGGACCTCGGCATCCGGACCGGTCTGGGCGACGACAGGCTCCGGATCGGTCCGACCAAGGTCTTCAGCGACGGGTCGCTGATCGGGCACACCTGCGCCCTGAGCGAGGAGTTCGCCGACACCCCCGGGGAGCGCGGCTACCTCCAGGACACCGCGGACGCCCTGCGCGCCCGCATCCTCGACGCCCATCGCTCCGGCTGGCGGGTCGCGACCCACGCCATCGGAGACGCCGCCATCGACCTGGTGCTCGACGCCTACGAGGAGGCCCAACGGCGCTGGCCGAGGCCCGACGTGCGGCACCGCATCGAGCACTTCGGGGTGTCCCGGCCCGACCAGGTGGCTCGGTGCGCACGGCTCGGCGTCGTGCCGGTGCCGCAGGGACGGTTCGTCGGCGAGATCGGCGACGGCATGCTGCGCGCGCTCGGGCCGCAGCGGGCCGGGTGGGCCTACCGGTACCGGTCGCTGCTGGACGCCGGGGTCGTCGTCCCGGGGTCCTCGGACCGGCCCGTGGTCGACGGCCACCCGCTCCTGGGGATGCACGACATGGTCAACCGACGCACCGACTCCGGTGCCGAGTGCGGACCGGACGAGGCCGTCTCCGGGCTCGAGGCGCTGACGACGTACACGCTCGGGTCGGCGTACGCCTCCCACGCCGAGCGCGACCGCGGCACCATCGCCGTCGGCAAGCTGGCCGACCTGGCGGTGCTCGACGAGGACCCGGCCACCTGCGACCCGACCAGGATCCGTGACATCGAGGTGCTCAGGACCTACCTGGGCGGGCAGGAGGTCTGGCGTGCTGACGACTGAGGTGGACACCGCGCAGCTCGCGGTGGTGCGCGCGATCTACGAGGACGCCTTCCCTGCGGACCTGCGCGCCGACTTCGACTCGCTCCTCGACGACCGCCTGGTCGTGCGGGTCGCCGAGGGCGGGGCGCCCGAGGGGCTCGCGGTCCTGCGAGCGCTGGGCGGCACCGGCTGGGTCTTCCTGCGGTACTACGCGGTGGGCGTGCGGGGCGGCGGTGTCGGGACCGCGATGCTGGGCGAGCTGGCGGCCCTGCTGGCCGGCGAGGGCTGCTCGCTGCTCGTCTGGGACGTCGAGGACCCCGACGAGCCGGGCCTGGCCGCGCACGAGGTCGAGGAGCACCGGCGCCGCATCGCGTTCTACGAGCGTGCCGGCGGCCTGCTGCTGCCGGTACGCGACTACGCGCCGCCCCACGGCGACGACCTCGATGACCACGCCCCGCATCTCCGGCTGATGTGCCTGCCACTCGGCGGCGCGCAGGCACCTGCCGTCCGCGACGTGCTGCTGGCCGCGATGACGATGCGCTACGACCTGGCGCCCGACCACCCGGCGGTCCTCCGGGCGCTGGACTCGCTCGGCTGAGCTGCTGACGGCTCAGCCGGTGGTGGTGCCGGTGGTGGTGCCGGTGATCGAGCCGGCGAGGTCGGCCGGGTCCCGGGGACGGGAGTGCCGGGCGAGCAGCTGCTTGGCCTCCTCGACGCCCTCGTCGAGGTCCCACAGCAGCACCCCGCGCACCGCCTCGTCGTCGAGGTAGTAGGCCACGGCCCCCTCCCCCACGGTCTCCACGAAGGTCTCGAGCGACGCGTCCAGGGTCCCCACGGCCTGGTAGCCGAGGCCGAGCACGTCGGAGTAGAACATCGGGGTGTGGTCGTAGGTCTCGTCCGACCCGGCCATGATCCGCCCGGCGACCGTGCCCATCGTGGTGGCGTTGTCGACGTGCTCGACGCGGGTGCGGCCCAGGATCGGGTCGGGGTACGACGCGACGTCGCCGGCGGCGTACACGTCGGCGGCGCTGGTCCGCAGGTGCTCGTCGACGACGACCCCGCCGTCCTCGGCGCGCTCGACCGACTCGGGGAGGAAGTGACCGGCCGGCTCGACGCCCAGGCCGACGACCACCACGTCGGCCTCGAGCTGCTCGCCGGACTCCAGGTCGAGGCGTACGCCGGCGGCGTGCTCGCGCCCGCCGGCGACCTTCGCCCCGCCCCGCACCTCGACGCCGGCGTCGGTGAAGAGGCGCTCGAAGCGGGCGGCGAGCTCGGCGGGCAACATCTGCCCGCCCAGGACCTCGCCGGGGTGCAGCAGCGTGACCCGGCAGCCCTCGCCGACCATGGCGGCGGCGATCTCGGTCCCGATGTAGCCGCCGCCCACGACCGCGACGTGGGGTCGGGTGTCGGCCAGTACCCGCAGCCGGTGGTAGTCGGTGAGCGAGCGATAGTAGAGGACCCGGTCGCCGCCGGGGAGGTCGGTGAGGGTGCGCGGTCGGCCGCCGGTGGCGACCAGCACGCGGCCGTAGCCGATCGTCTCGCCACCCTGGGTGGTCACCTCGTGCGCCTCGGGGTCGACGGAGACGACCCTGGTCCGCGGGTGGAGCGTCGCGCCGGTCTCGCCGACCGTGTCGAGGGCGGTGTTCTCCACGGTGAAGTCGGGGTCGGTCCACAGCTTCTTGGACAGCGCGGGGCGCGGGAAGGGGGCCGTGGGCTCCTCGCCCAGGATGCCGATGCTGGCGTCCTCGTCCTGCTCGCGGATGCCGTGGGCGGCGGCGTCGGCCGCCATCCCGCCTCCGATGATCAGGTGGTCGTAGTGCGTCATGATGGGTTCCTCGGTGATCGCCGGGCCAGGTGGTCGGGTGATCAGATGGTCGCGACGGAGCCGGAGTCGACCCGCCAGTTGGAGCCGTTGACGAAGCTGGCGCGCTCGGAGCAGAGGAACGCGACGACGGCCGCGACCTCCTCGGGCTCACCGCGGCGCCCGAGCTCCATGTGGGGGCGCTCCTCCTCCAGGAACGAGGCGATGGCCTCGTCGAAGGAGCAGCCGAGCTCGTCGGCGCGCTTCTCCATCATCGCGTCGGTCATCGGGGTGTGGATGAAGGCCGGTGACACGCAGTTCACGAGCAGGCCGTCCTGGGCGTAGGTCTGCGACAGCCCCTTGGCGAAGGCGAGCACGCCCGCCTTGGCCGCGCAGTAGGGCAGCTCGTCGTCGTAGGGCTGCACCGCGTCCTCGGAGGTGAGGTAGACGATCCGGCCCCAGCCGTCCTTGCGGAGCGACGGGAGGACGGCCCGGGTGACGCGCACCGGGGCCAGCAGGTCGATGGTCAGCGTGTCCACCCAGCCGTCGTCGTCGATCTCGTGGAACTTGCCCTGGGCGCCGGTGACGCCGGCGGAGTGCACGAGGATCGAGAGGCCCTTCTCGTCCGCGACCTCCTCGACGTGGCGGGCCAGCTCCCGGGCCGCCGCGTCGGTGGTGAGGTCGGCAGCGACCGTGTGCAGCCGACCCGGTGCGGCGTCCAGCTGTGCGGCCGCCTTCTCGAGCGACTCCTCGTCCTTGTCGGTGAGCACCACGGTCGCGCCCTCCTCGAGGAGGATGCGGGCGGTGTGCCAGCCGATGCCGGAGTCCCCTCCGGTGATGAGGGCGGTGCGTCCGTCGAGTCCGAGGTCCATGACGTCCACGCTGCCCACCGAGGAGAGGGTGTGAACCACTCGGAGGGGTGTGCGCAGAGGGGTGTGTGCGGAGGGGTGTCGGCGACCGGGTGATGCCTGGAGCCCGCCACCGCGCTGCGATGGGGACATGACGCGATTCGGGTACACGTTGATGACCGAGCAGTCCGGGCCCAAGCAGCTGGTGGAGTACGCCGCCCGCGCCGAGCAGGTCGGCTTCGACCTGCTGGTGAGCAGCGACCACTACTCGCCCTGGCTCACGAGCCAGGGCCATGCGCCGTACGCCTGGACGCTGCTGGGCGCCGTCGCCCAGGCCACGTCGGACGTGGAGCTGATGACCTACGTGACCTGCCCGACCATGCGCTACCACCCCGCGGTGGTGGCCCAGAAGGCCGCGACGCTGCAGATCCTGGCCGACGGCCGGTTCACGCTCGGCCTGGGCAGCGGGGAGAACCTCAACGAGCACGTCGTCGGCGAGGGGTGGCCCGCGATCCAGACCCGGCAGGCCATGCTCGTCGAGGCGATCGAGGTCATCCGGCGTCTGCACACCGGTGACCTGGTCGACTACGCCGGCGAGTTCTACCAGGTGGACTCCGCCCGCATCTGGGACGTCCCGGAGCAGGGCGTCGACATCGGTGTCGCGGTCTCCGGCGACCGCTCGGTCGAGACCTTCGCCCCGCTGGCCGACCACCTCGTCGCCGTGGAGCCGAAGGCGGAGCTGATCACGACCTGGAACGGGGTGACCGGCGCGAAGCGCATCGGTGCCGACGGTCGGGCCGTCGGGCAGATCCCGATCTGCTGGGGCCCCGACGAGGAGAAGGCCACCGAGCTCGCCCACGAGCAGTTCCGCTGGTTCGCCGGCGGGTGGTCGGTCAACGCCGACCTGCCGACGCCGGCCGGGTTCGCGGGTGCCACGCAGTTCGTCCGGCCCGAGGACGTCGCCGACAACATCCCGTGCGGCCCGGACCTGGACAAGATCGCGGAGGCCGTCTCGGCGTTCACCGAGGCCGGCTTCACCGACGTGGCCCTGGTCCAGATCGGCGACGAGACGCAGGAGGCGTTCCTGTCCGAGGCGGCCGGGCCGCTGCTGGAGCGGCTCAGGTCCTGAGCCGGACAGGAGAATCTCCGGCCAGGTATTCGACAGACCGCAAATCATCTGTCACCGTGCTCGTATGAGCATCGAGACCTCCATCGCAGCCCTGGTCGAGGACGAGACCGGTCAGCCCTACCCCTACCGAGCCGTCGAGCTGGTCGAGCCCGACTGGACCCGGTTCCCCGGCTGGAAGGACGTCACGGCTGCGGAGTGGGAGTCGGTCCAGTGGCAGCGCAGCCACTGCGTCAAGAACCTCAAGCAGCTGCGCGAGGTGCTCGGCGACCTGGTCGACGAGCGCTTCTACGCCGACCTCGAGCGCGACCAGGCCGAGCGCGCGACGATGTCGATGCTGGTGCCGCCGCAGATGCTCAACACGATGGCGTCGCACGTCGCCCCGCGTGGCGCCGGGAGCTTGACCGACGCGTTCTACGCCGACCCGGTGCGGCACTACATGCTGCCGGTCTTCTCGGACCGACGCACCGACTGGCCCAGCCACCCCCATGCCACCCGCGACAGCCTGCACGAGCACGACATGTGGGCGGTGGAGGGGCTGACCCACCGCTACCCCACCAAGGTCCTCGCCGAGCTGCTGCCGACCTGCCCGCAGTACTGCGGCCACTGCACCCGGATGGACCTCGTCGGCAACTCCACGCCGACGGTGGAGAAGCTCAAGCTGACCGGAAAGCCGAACGACCGGCTCGGCGCGATGATCGACTACCTGCGGCGTACCCCCAGCGTGCGCGACGTGGTCGTCTCCGGCGGCGACGTCGCCAACATGCCCTGGCCCCGGCTCGAGGCGTTCCTCACCGAGCTGATGACCGTGGAGAACATCCGCGACATCCGGCTGGCCACCAAGGCGCTGATCGGGATGCCGCAGCACTGGCTGCAGCCCGACGTCGTCGAAGGCGTGAACCGGATCGCCACCCTCGCCCGCAGCCGCGGCGTCAGCCTGGCGATGCACACCCACGCCAACCACGCGAACTCCGTCACCCCACTGGTCGCACGGGGCGCCAAGGCGATGCTCGACGCCGGCCTGCGCGACGTGCGCAACCAGGGCGTGCTGCTCAACGGCGTCAACGCCGACCCGCACGCGCTGCTCGACCTCTGCTTCCGTCTCCTCGACGGTGCCCAGGTCATGCCCTACTACTTCTACATGTGCGACATGATCCCGTTCTCCGAGCACTGGCGGGTCTCGGTCGCCGACGCGCAGCGCCTGCAGCACCACATCATGGGCTACCTGCCGGGCTACGCCACGCCGCGCATCGTGTGCGACGTCCCGTTCGTCGGCAAGCGCTGGGTGCACCAGCTCGCCGGCTACGACACCGAGCGCGGCATCTCGCACTGGACGAAGAACTACCGCACCTCGATCGAGGCCGGCGACGCCGAGGCGCTGCAGCGCACCTACACCTACTACGACCCGATCCACACGCTGCCGCAGGCGGGCCGCGACTGGTGGGAGCAGCACGGGCGGCTCGACGAGTCCGCGCTCAAGGCCGCCGAGGTGGCCGAGGCGTCGCGTCGTACGGCGGCGCTCCAGGCCTGGTGACCTACTCGCCCGTCACCGGTCGGTTCTCGTAGTAGGTCGTCAGCACGATCGTCGTCCGCGTCGACACGTTGGCCGCCGAGCGGATGCGCGCCAACAGGTCCTCGAGGGCGGCCGGCGTCGTCGAGCGCACCTTGAGGACATAGGACTCCTCCCCCGCGACGGACCAGCACGACTCGATCTCGGGGATGTGCTCGAGCCGGGCGGCGCAGTCGTCGGGCTGGGAGGGGTCGATCGGCCGGATCGAGATGAACGCGGCGAGCGGCAGCCCGATGTCGGCGTGGTTGATCGTCGCGCCGTAGCCCTGGATGAGCCCACGCTGCTCGAGCCGCTTGACGCGCTGGTGCACCGCCGAGGTCGACAGGCCCGTCGCCTTCCCGAGGTCGGTGAAGGACATCCGGCCGTCCTCGGCCAGCAGCTGAAGGATCTTGCGGTCGGTGGGCTCCACGGCGGACTGACTCACGTGCGACACCCTAGGCCCCCGCGTCCCACGGAGCAGGCACCCTAGGGTGTCGTCGTGCCACGAACCGACCGCCTGATGCTGCTCGACACCGCCTCGATGTACTTCCGCGCCTTCTTCGGGGTGCCGGAGATCCTCGCCCCCGACGGCACCCCGGTGAACGCGGTGCGGGGGCTGCTGGACTTCATCAGCCGCCTGGTCGAGCAGTACGAGCCGCGCGACCTCGTGTGCTGCTGGGACGACGACTGGCGCCCGCAGTGGCGGGTGGACCTGGTCCCGACGTACAAGGCGCACCGCGTCGTCGAGGTCGTCGAGGGCTCCGCCGACGTCGAGGAGGTGCCCGACCCGCTGGAGGTGCAGGTGCCGATCATCCGCGAGGTCCTGGCCGCCCTCGGCATCGCGGTGGTGGGTGCACCGGAGGCGGAGGCCGACGACGTCATCGGCACGCTCGCCACCGGGGCGGGGCAGCCGGTCGACGTGGTCACCGGCGACCGCGACCTGTTCCAGCTCGTCCACGACGGCGCGTCCGGCGAGGGCTCCGCGGACGAGGTGCGGGTGCTCTACATCGCCCGGGGCGTCGGCAACCACGAGCGCGTCACCGAGGAGTGGGTCCGGGAGAAGTACGCCGTCGAGGCCAGCCAGTACGCCGACTTCGCGACCCTGCGCGGCGACACCTCCGACGGGCTCCCCGGGGTCAAGGGCGTCGGTGAGAAGACCGCCGCGACGCTGCTGCAGCGCTTCACCGACCTCGACGGCATCGTCGCCGCCGCGGACGACCCCGAGGCCGACATGGCCCCCGGGGTCCGCGCGAAGATCAAGGCGTCGGCCGACTACCTCGCCGTCGCCCCCGAGGTCGTCGCCGTGCGACGCACGCTCGACGTGCCGCGCACCGGCTTCGCGCTCCCGACCGAGCCGGCTGACCCGGCCCGGCTGGCGACGCTCGCCGCCGAGCACAACCTCGAGGGCCCGGTGGAGCGACTCACCACCGTGCTGGCGCGGCTCGCCTGACGGGTTGCCGGAGGACTCCTCCCACCCGGTCGGGCGAGCAGGCGCGCGCAGCGCCCCGTAGCGTCGAGGGCATGACTCGGATCGCTGTCGTCGGTGGCCACGGACAGGTGGCCAAGCACCTCCACATCGCCCTGCGCCGCTCGGAGCACACGCCCGTGGCGCTGGTGCGCAACCCGGACCAACGCGAGGAGCTCGAGGGGCTCGGTGCCGAGGTCCGCCTGCTCGACATCGAGTCCGACGACGCCGACGCGTTCGCCGCCGCCTTCGAGGGCTGCGGCGCCGTGGTGTTCGCTGCCGGCGGCGGGCCCGACGGCTCCATCGAGCGCAAGCGCACCGTCGACCTCGAGGGCTCGCTGAAGTCCATCGAGGGTGCTCGACGGGCCGGCATCAGCCGCTTCGTCCAGCTCTCCGCCATCGGCGTCGACAACCCCCTGCCCGAGGACACCGAGCCGGTGTGGCGCGCCTACGTCGAGGCCAAGCGCGACGCCGACGCCGCCCTGCGTGACTCCGGCCTGGACTGGACGATCATCCGTCCCGGTCGGCTCACCGACGACCCGGCGACCGACGCCGTCCGGCTGGCCCCCGAGGTGGAGTACGGCGAGATCCCGCGCGCCGACGTGGGCGCCGTCCTGGCCGCGGTGCTGGACGAGCCCGGCACCGTCGGCCAGCAGGTGGACCTCGTCGCCGGCAACGACACGGTCGCCGACGCCGTACGCGCCCTCGTCTGAGCGTCCCCGCGCTTCTGGGGCCCCCTACTCGGCGAGTCCGGACATCGCGACCACGCCGCGGCGCAGGCGCTCGACCACCTGGCGGGCGGTGTGGCGCAGCGGGGTGTCGCCGGCGGCGTCGGCGACCTGTCCGGCGAGGTCGAGGAGCTGCTTCATCCAGCGCACGAAGTCGCCGGCCGAGAGCTCACTCTCGCCGAGCACCTCGTCGAGGTCGTCGCCCTCGCACCAGCGGTAGGCGATCCACGCGAAGCCGAGGTCGGGCTGGCGCAGGAAGTCCAGCCGGTTCTCCTTCTCCAGCCGGTCCAGCTCGCCCCAGAGCCTGATCGTCGCGCCGATGGCCGCCTTGGTGGCGCCGCCGGGCACCCGCGGCGAGCGGGCGTCGTCGGGGCGGCGCGCCTCGAAGCAGAGCGTCGACAGGGCCGCGGCCAGCCCGGAGGGATCGAGGTCGGCCCAGATGCCGCGCCGGATGCACTCCGCGGCCACCAGGTCGAGCTCGGAGTAGAGCCGGCGCAGGTGCGCGCCCTCGGTGGTGACCTGCGTGTCGTCGCCGTCGGCGGTGAGGTAGCCCAACGACGTGAGCACGTCGCAGACGCGGTCGAACTGCCGGGCCACGGTGTTGGTGCGGTTCTCGACGCGCCGCCGCAGGGTCGCGGCGTCCTTGTCGAGCTTGAACCACCGCTCCGCCCAGCGGGCGTGGTCCTCGCGGTCGGGGCAGCCGTGGCAGGGGTGCGCCTTGAGCTCGCGCCGCAGGTCGGTGATCTCCTGCTCCCACGGCGCCGGCTGCCCGGTACGCCGCTGGGCGGCCGCGTTCCCGCGCGGGAGGTCCCGGGTGCGCTCCCGCAGCTGGTGCGCGAGGTCGCGGCGCATCTGTGCGTTGCGGGGGTTGAAGGTCTTGGGCACCCGCATCCGGGTCAGCGCCTCGACCGGCACGGGGAAGTCGATCATCGCCAGCCGGCGTGCCTGGCGCTCCTGGGTGACCACGTAGGGGCGCGGTCCCTCGGGCGACCAGCCCGGGTCGATGACGACGGCGTACCCCGCGAACTTGCCGGTCGGGACCTCGATGACGTCGCCGGGCTTGAGGAACTTCAGCGAGGCGATCGCCTCCTGGCGCTGGTCCTCGCGCCGCTGCCGGCTGGCGCCCTTCTCCAGCTTGTTGATGCGGTGCCGGAGGCCGGCGTACTCGATGAAGTCGCCCTGGTCGCAGGCCGCGGCCTCGGCGTAGCCGTCGAGCGCCTCCTCGGCCTTGCGGAGCTGCCGGGCGAGCCCGACGACGGCCTTGTCGGCCTGGAACTGCGCGAAGGACTGCTCGAGCAGCTCGCGCGCCACGACGCGGCCGAACTGGCTGACCAGGTTGACGGCCATGTTGTAGGAGGGACGGAAGGAGCTGCGCAGCGGGTAGGTGCGGGTGGAGGCCAGGCCGGCGAGCTCGCGCGGGTCGGTGCCGGGCTGCCACAGCACGACGCCGTGGCCCTCGGTGTCGAGACCGCGTCGACCGGCACGGCCGGTGAGCTGGGTGTACTCCCCCGGCGTGATGTCGGCGTGGGTCTCGCCGTTCCACTTGGTGAGCTTCTCGATCACCACGGTGCGCGCGGGCATGTTGATGCCCAACGCCAGGGTCTCGGTGGCGAAGACGACCTTGCACAGCCCCCGGACGTAGAGCTCCTCCACGATCTGCTTGAAGGCCGGCAGCATCCCGGCGTGGTGGGCCGCGACGCCGCGCGTGAGCCCGTCGAGGAAGTCGTGGTAGCCCAGCACGTGCAGGTCGTCGGGGTCGAGGTGCTTGGTGGCGTCCTCGACGAAGGCGAAGACCTCGTCGCGCTCCTCGGGCGTGGTGAGCCGCACCCCGGCGGCGAGGCACTGGGTGACGGCCGCGTCGCAACCGACCCGGCTGAAGATGAAGACGATCGCCGGCAGCAGGCCGTCGCGCTCGAGGCGGGTGATGACGTCGGGACGGCTGGCGACCCACACCCGGCGCCCGTTGCCCGACCTCGGCCCGGACTTGGGCCCCGAGCGACCCCCGCCGCGACGGTCGCGCGGTGAGCGCCGGTCGCGCATCCGGGAGGCCGCCCAGTCGTCGCGGGCGACCTTGAGCAGCTCGTCGTTGACCGGGGCACCCTCCTTGACGAAGCCGGCCGCGGCGTCGACGTCGGAGGAGGCGAAGAGGTCGAGCAGCCGTCGGCCGACCATGACGTGCTGGAACAGCGGCACCGGGCGCCGCTCCTCGACGATCGTGGAGGTGTCGCCGCGCACGGTCTCCAGCCACTCGCCGAACTCCTCGGCGTTGGACACCGTCGCCGAGAGCGCCACCAGGCCCACCGACTCCGGCAGGTGGATGATGACCTCCTCCCAGACGGCCCCGCGGCTGCGGTCGGCGAGGTAGTGGACCTCGTCCATCACGACGAAGCCGAGCCGGTCCAGGGTGCGCGAGCCCGCGTAGAGCATGTTGCGCAGCACCTCGGTGGTCATGATGACGATCGGCGCCTCGCCGTTGACGGTGTTGTCACCGGTCAGCAGCCCCACCTGGTCAGGGCCGTAGCGGGCCACGAGGTCGGCGTACTTCTGGTTCGACAGCGCCTTGATCGGCGTGGTGTAGAACGCCTTGCGGCCCTGCGAGAGCGCCAGGTGGATGGCGAACTCCCCCACCACCGTCTTGCCCGAGCCGGTCGGGGCGGCCACGAGCACGCCGCGGCCGTCCTCGATGTCCTTGCACGCGGCGATCTGGAACTCGTCGAGGGGGAAGCGGTAGAGCTCGCGGAAGTCCGCGAGCACGGGGTGGGACTGGCTGCGGCGGAAGGCGGCGTACCGCTCGGCCGGGCTCTGGTCACCGGTCGCGTCACTCACGGTCCCCAACCTACGCGGGGGTCAAGACCTCCAGCGCCCCCGGCGCGCACTCCACGGTCATCGGCAGCGGTCCGAAGCGCTCACCGTCGGCGTAGGTGACGATCCCGGGCGCAGCGACGGTGACCCGGCGCACCCGGTGGTGCTCGTACTGCCGGTGGGTGGTGTGGGTGCCGGTGAACAGCTTGGGGTAGGTGCGGACGAGCTCGCCCTTGCCCATCGGCTTGATGACGACCACGTCGAGCAGCCCGTCGTCGAGCAGCGCGCCCTCGGTGATCCGCAGGCCGCCGCCGAAGGACGGCCCGTTGCCCACCGCCACCATCATCGCCTCCAGCGAGCGGGTCTCACCGTCGAGGTCGAGGGTGTAGGAGATCGGGGTGAAGGTGCGCAGCTCGGCCAGGGTGGCGATGTTGTAGCGCATCTGCCCGTGCGGCCAGGTCATCGCGTTGGCGCGCTCGTTGACCTTCGCGTCGAAGCCGGCCGCGAGCACGGTGACGAAGTGCTTGTCCCCGGCGCGGGCCAGGTCGATGCGTCGTCGGCGGCGCGGGTCCTCGGGGCGTCGCAGCGCGTCGACCACGACGTGGGTCGCGGCCGCCGGGTCCCGGCGCGGCAGGTCGAGGTAGCGGGCGACGTCGTTGCCGGTCCCGGCGGGTACGACGCCGAGGGCCGTGCCGGTGCCGGCCAGCGCCTGCACGGCCAGGTGCACCAGTCCGTCGCCGCCGCAGACGACCAGCGCGTCGACGTCCGGGACGGCCGAGCGCGCCAGCGCCAGGGCCTCGTCGGCGTCCGCGCCGACCAGGTCGAGCACCTCCACGTCGGTCCCGCGGAGCACGTCGAGCGCGGCCTCGCGGGCACGCGCGCCCCGGCCCTTGCCCGAGGTCGGGTTGGTCAGGAGCGCCACGCGGGGTGCGGCATCGGTCACCCGGGCGAGACTAGTGCCAGCCCTACCGACGGCGGCGGGTCGCCGCGCGCTCCTCGCCGATGCGGAACACGACGCTCCAGTCGTCGGCGGAGGCGCCCACGGCCTTGGACAGGCGCGCCAGGGCGTCCAGCGCGCGTCCGGCGGTCAGGTCGCGACCGGGCACCGCGAGCGACAGGCGTCCCTCGGGACCCGGCGGGTGGGTCACGCAGAGCACCTGCCCGTGCCGCCACGCCTGGTGGGCCCGGGTGCGGGTGTCGTCGTCGACGACCGGCGCCGGGTAGGCCTCGTCGACCGCCAGCAGGTCGCAGGGGTGCTCGGGGTGCGCCCGCTCACCGTCGTACAGGGTGCCGGTGACGAGGTGACCCGAGCGCAGCCCGGAGGCGGAGGTCCAGGTCACCTCGTCGGTGCCGAGCCACTCGGGCAGGTCGAAGGGGTCGACCTCGTCGGGGTGCGGGGCCTTCACGACCGGCCCTCCTCGGCGCGGGGCGTCACAGCTGGGAGGCCTCGTCGGGCGACAGCCCGGCATAGGGCTTGTTGCGGGCCCGGCGCTTGTCGTTCCACCGCGCGATGATCTCGGCGACGAAGAAGAGCAGCACCATCGGCACGGCCATGAACGTCATCGTGAACGGGTCGGCCGAGGGGGTGGCCACGGCGGCGAACACGAACAGCCCGACGATGATCCAGGGCCGGTGGTCGGCGAGCTGGCGCCCCTTGACCACGCCGGCGAGGTTGAGCAGCACCACGAAGACCGGGATCTCGAAGGCGATGCCGAAGACCAGCATGGTGCGGGTGAAGAACTGCAGGTAGCCCGAGAACTCCAAGATGTTGGTGATGCCGTCGGGATTGAACCCGATGAGGATCTCCAGGCCCTTGGGCAGGGTGACGTAGCCGATCCAGATGCCGAGCAGGAACAGCGGCGTCGCGACCGCACCGAAGACGCGCGTCCACTTGCGCTCGTGGGCGTGCAGCCCGGGCATGATGAACGCCCAGATCTGGTAGAGCCAGACAGGTGCAGTCGCCACCAGCGCCGCGAAGCCGCAGAGCTTGAGGTAGAGCATCAGGCCGCCACCGGCTCCGGTGGTGGTGGCGAGGGTCTGCTTGTCCTCCAGCCGCGCCACGGCCTCCTCGTAGGGGCCGTAGACGAGGTCGAAGAGCTGGTCGAAGAAGAACAGCGCGACGACCAGCGCCACGAGCAGCGTCAGCGCGACCTTGAGGATGCGCGCGCGCAGCTCACGCAGGTGGTCGCTGAGGGCCATCCTCCCGTCAGGACCGACGGGGTGGTGGGGCTTGCCGACGAAGAGGCCGACGATCCCGCGGAGCGCCACTCAGCCGTGCTGCTGGTCGCGGTTGGTCTCGCCGACGGTGGGCGAGTCCGTGGAGGTCTCCTGCGTGGTGGAGGTCGGCAGCTCGCCGGACGGCTTGGCCTCCTTGGTGGCGTCGTCGTCCTCGTCGTCGCGCAGGCCCTTGGTCTCGGCCTTGAAGATCCGCAGCGCCTGCCCGGTGCCGCGGGCCAGGTCGGGGAGCTTGGCCGCACCGAAGACGAGGATCACGATCGCGAGGATCACGAGCCACTCGGCGCCCTGGGGCATGGCGATCAGCGAGAACATCTGGGGCACTGCCTTCTCTCGGGGATGCGGCGCCGTCGGCACCGCGGGCTGCTGCCGCCCATCCTACGTCGGGTCAGGAGTAGAGGCTGAGCGTGGCCCGCGCGGCGGTCGTGAAAGAGTCGGTGAACTCCTGGGGCGCCACCACCTCGGCGTACGGCGCCAGGCGCAGCAGCAGCCGGGTCAGCCACCGCTCGTCGGCGACCCGCAGGTCGACCTCGAGCGGTCCCTCGGGGTCCTGCGGGTCCACGGGGCGGGTGGCCAGCACCGGGTAGTAGTCGACGACCCAGCGGGCCTCGGGCGCCAGCCGGAGCGTGACCACGACGGTCTCCTGCTCGTCGATCACCCCGGCCGGCAGGTCGCGACCGGGCCGCGGGCTCGTGCTCACCGGGCTGTCGAGCACCTCGGCGTGGTGGATGCGGTCGAGGCGGAACAACCGCGGGGCACCGGCGGCGTGGCAGTGGGCGTCGAGGTAGGCGTAGCCCTGGCCGCGGGTGACCGCGTGCGGGTCGACCACCCGCTCGGTCTCCTCGTCGCGGCTCGGCACGAAGTAGCGCAGCCGCACCTGTCGGCGCTGCTCCACGGCCTCCTGGAGCCGGCGCGCCAGCAGGGCCACGTCGGCGTCGGCGGCGCCCTGGCCGGGGTCGATCTGGTCGACCCCGCCGTGGGCGGCGGCGGCCTCGAGCTTGGCGAGGGTGCGGTCGAGCACCTCGCGCGTCTCCGGGCCCGCGCTGTTGCGCAGGGCGCGCAGCGCCACGATCACCGCGCTCGCCTCGGTGGGCGTCAGGCGCAGCGGCCGGGCGAGGTAGTCGGCGTTGGAGACCCGGATGACGCCGTCGCCGTCCTCCTCCAGCGCGTCGAGGTCCACGTCGATCAGGTCGTCGGGGTAGCCACCGGGCAGCCCGCACATCAGCAGCACCTTGAGGTCCTTGACCAGCTGCTTGGGCGTGGTGCCGAGGTCCCGCGCGGCCTCGTCGACGTGGACGGTGCCGCGCGCGTGGAGGTAGGGCACCAGGGTCAGCAGGCGGCCGACCTGGTCGCGTGCCTGCGGGACCGGGGTCGCGCTCATCGTGCCCCTCCTCCGCTCGGGGTCTCGTGGCCGAGGGCCCTGGTGAGCCGGTCGACGACCTGGTCGCGCAGCTCGGTGGGCTCCTCGACGACCACCGAGTCGCCGTGGGTCAGCACCTCGTCGGCCAGCCCCAGGTGGGTGCGGGTGAGCCGCACCCGGTCCCAGCGGGTGCGCTCGTCGGGTCCGGCGACGTCCTCCTCGACGTGGTCGGCGCCGCGCCGCAGCGTGTGGCCCGCCCCGCGACGGACCAGCAGCGTCGCCTCGACGCGGACCGGGTCCGGGGCCAGGCGGCGGGCCAGGGCCTTGACGTCGGTGCCGGCCGGGATGTCGTACGCCGCCACCGGCCCCTCGGGACGGGCCTGCCCCTGGACGCGGGAGAGGCGGAAGACGCGCTCCTCGCCGCGGTCGGTGTCCAGCCCGACGACGTACCAGCGGCCGGCGTAGCGCGTGACGCCCCACGGCTGCAGGTGCCGCGTCGTGGTCTCCGTGGCCGAGGCGGTGCGGTAGTCGAACGCGACGGCGCGGCGCTCCTGCACCGCCTCCCAGAAGACGTCGAAGGACGGCTCGTCCGCGCTCAGGCGCGGCTCGACGATGTCGAGCGCGCCCGGGTCGACCGGGACACCGAGCGCGCTGAGCTTGCGCACGGCGTCGGTGGTCGCCTCGGCCAGCTTGGCGTGCTGCCACACACGGGTGGCGAGCCCGATGACGGAGGCCTCGTCGGCGGTCAGGTCGATGTCGGGCAGCGCCAGGTGGTCGGGACGGATGCGGTAGCCCGGGTCGTCGTCGAAGTAGGCATCCATCTGCCCGATCTCGATCGGCACCCCGAGGGCACGCAGCTCGTCCTTGTCCCGCTCGAACATCTTCTCGAACGCCTCGTCCGAGGACCCGGGGTACAGCAGTTCACGGATCCGCTGCTTGGGCACGTAGTGCCGCTGCACGAGCAGCATGATGAGCAGGTTCATCAGCCGCTCGCTCTTGCGGACGCTCATGCTCGGTCCCGGGAGGGGTGGGGGTGCTGGACGGTGGTGGTCAGGACTCGTCGTCCAAGGGGCTCTCGGAGGCGTCCGCGCTCGGGCTGGGCTGGGACGACCCGGACTGCTGGGGCTGCTCGGGCTCCTGGGGCTCCTCGGTCTCCTCCGGCTCGGGCTGCACCGGCTTCGGGGCGCGCGCCAGGATGTCGACGAGGAAGTAGATGGTGTCGGTGCCCTTGATGCCGGCGCCCTCGTTGCCGGACGCGCCGTAGCCGAAGCGCGGCGGGAGGGCCATCCAGACCCGGCTGCCGACGGTCTTGCCGGCCAGGGCCTCCTGCCAGCCGGGCACCAGGCCGGACAGGCTCTGCACCAGCGGGTCGCCGTCGTAGCTGCCGTCGAAGGGCTTGGGCTTGGCGTAGACCGAGCCGAGGTAGTCGACCATCACGACGTCGGACTTCTTCACGACCTCGCCGTCACCCTCGACGACCACCTGGACCTGCAGGCGGCCGGTCGGGCGGGGGCGGTCCTTGAACCGCATCGACTCGGGCTTGCCGTCCTCGTCGAGGACCAGGTCGGGCGCGAAGCCGGTGCCCTCCTCGGCGTACGGCTCGTCGACGCTGTCGGGGCCCAGCACGTCGAAGACCAGGAGCAGCGGGTCGGCGTTGGAGATGCCGAGCTGGGAGTTGCCCGAGGGCCCCACGACCTCCTCGGCGACGACGCTGGCCGCGATCCGCGAGCCGACGGTGGCGCCCTCGAGCGCGGTGGAGAAGACCTCGGTCAGCTGCTCGTCGGCGAGGTCGACGACCTCCGGCAGCGAGGTGTACGTCGACAGCGCCTCGGACTCGTCGTAGCCGTTGCCGATCCAGTAGTGCACCAGCGCGTCGCCGTCGGCGGCGAGCTCGGGGCCGTCGCCGGCCACCACGGTCTCCACCTCGGGGTCTGCGGTCGCGCTGAAGTCATCGCCCCAGGTGACCTGCGGGGGCTCGCCCACCGCCCCGGTGACCTCCACGGCCTCCAGGCCGGCGCCGGAGTCGGCGTCGTCGGAGCCGCACGCCGCGAGGGCGGGGATCAGCAGAGCAGGGGCGACCAGCAGGGCCAGCGGTCGGCGTACGCGTCGAGGCACCGGGGATTCCTTCGCGAGGTGGCGTGCAGAGCAGGGGAACCCTACCGCTCACATGCTGTCGATCAGACGCTGGACCCGCTCGTCGTAGGCACGGAAGGGGTCCTTGCACAGCACCGTGCGCTGGGCCTGGTCGTTGAGCTTGAGGTGCACCCAGTCGACGGTGAAGTCGCGGCGGCGCTCCTGGGCCTTGCGGATGAACTCGCCGCGCAACCGGGCCCGGGTGTTCTGCGGGGGCACCGACTTGGCCTCGAAGATCTTCAGGTCGCTGGTGACCCGGGCGACCTTGCCGCGCTTCTCCAGCAGGTAGTAGAGGCCGCGCTGGCGGTGGATGTCGTGGTAGGCGAGGTCGAGCTGGGCGATCCGCGGGTGGCCCAGCGGCAGCCCGTGCTTGGCGCGGTAGGCGTCGATCAGCTTCCACTTGATGACCCAGTCGATCTCGGTGTCGACCAGGCCCAGGTCGTCGGACTCCACGGCCTTCAGGCCGCGCTCCCACAGGTCCAGCACCTGCTCGATCACGGGGGTGGAGATCTCGCGGCGGTCGACGAAGTCCCGGGCCTTGGCGAGGTACTCGGCCTGGATCTCCAGGGCACTGGCCTCGCGGCCGTTGGCCAGCCGCACCTTGCGCTGGCCGGTGACGTCGTGGCTGATCTCGCGGATCGCGCGGATGGGGTTCTCCATCGTGAGGTCGCGCATCACCACGCCCTCCTCGATCATCCGCAGCACCAGGTCGCAGGAGGCGACCTTGAGCAGGGTCGTGGTCTCGCTCATGTTGGAGTCGCCCACGATGACGTGGAGCCGGCGGTACTTCTCGGCGTCGGCGTGCGGCTCGTCGCGGGTGTTGATGATGGGGCGGCTGCGCGTCGTCGCGCTGCTGACGCCCTCCCAGATGTGCTCGGCGCGCTGGCTGACGCTGTAGCCGGCCCCGCGCGGGGTCTGGGTGATCTTGCCGGCACCCACGACGATCTGCCGGGTCACCAGGAACGGGATGAGCACGTCGGCCAGCCGCGTGAACTCCCCGCTGCGCGAGACGAGGTAGTTCTCGTGGCAGCCGTAGGAGTTGCCGGCGGAGTCGGTGTTGTTCTTGAACAGGTAGATCTCGCCGGCGATGCCCTCGTCGTGCAGGCGCTGCTCGGCGTCCAGCAGCAGCCCCTCGAGCACCCGCTCCCCCGCCTTGTCGTGGGTCACGAGGTCCACCACGTCGTCGCACTCGGGCGTGGCGTACTCCGGGTGGCTGCCCACGTCGAGGTAGAGCCGCGCACCGTTGCGGAGGAAGACGTTGCTGCTGCGGCCCCAGCTCACGACCTTGCGGAAGAGGTAGCGGGCGACCTCGTCGGGGCTGAGACGGCGCTGGCCCTTGAACGTGCACGTGACGCCGTACTCGTTCTCGATGCCGAAGATCCGACGCTCCATACCGGAACACTACGGGTCGGCCGGTGGCCGTGGACGCAACTGAGGGCTTTGGTCACCGAACGGTGATCAAAGCCCTCAGCTGCGAACAGGGTGGAGCAGGCGTGCCGCGCGCCCGGGGTCAGCTGACCGGCGGCGCCACCGGCGGCTCGTCGTCCGGCGGGGTCGAGGAGCCGGACGGGGACCCGGTGCCCGACGACTGCGGCGTGTCGGCCGCGGGGGTGCCCAGCAGGGTCTCGAGCCGCTCGGGTCGCAGCCGGGCGAACTTGCGCGGCTGGGTGCGGGTGCGGTCGAGCACGGCGACCTCGAGGTCGTCGGCGGGGATGGTGCGGTCCTCGGACTCGCTGTGGCCCAGCGCCGCCACGGCCAGGCGCAGCGCCTCCTCCAGGGACGCGCCGCGGGTGTAGTGCTCCTTGAGGTAGGTGCCCACCACGTCGGCGGCTCCGCCCATCACGGCGTAGTCGTGCTCGTCGGCGACCTGGCCGTCGTAGGTGAGGCGGTAGATCTGGTCGTCGGCGGCGTCGGCGCCGATCTCGGCGACGAAGATCTCGACCTCGTAGGGCTTCTCGCCACCGGAGGAGAAGATCGTGCCGAGGGTCTGGGCGTAGGCGTTGGCCAGGCCGCGACCGGTGACGTCGCGCCGGTCGTAGGCGTAGCCCCGCATGTCGGCCAGGCGCACGCCGGCGATGCGGAGGTTCTCGAACTCGTTGTAGCGACCGACCGCGGCGAACGCGATCCGGTCGTAGATCTCCGAGACCTTGTGCAGCGCCTGGGAGGGGTTCTCCGAGGCGAACAGCACGCCGTCGGCGTACTGGACGGCGACGACGGAGCGGCCGCGGGCGATGCCCTTGCGCGCGAAGTCCGCCCGGTCCTTCATCAGCTGCTCGGGCGAGACGTAGAACGGGGTGCTCATGCCTGGCCTCCGTCCGTGGAGATGGGAGCGTGCGGGCCGCCGGGTCGGCCCATCCGGCCGGCGATCACCGCGCCGGCGACGTCGGCGACGGTGTCGGGCGCCACGCGCGCACCGCCCTCGGCGGTGATGACGTGGACGATCGGGTAGATCGCGCGGGTGACGTCGGGTCCACCGGTGGCGGAGTCGTCGTCGGCGGCGTCGTAGAGCGCCTCGACGGCGACCCGGACCGCCTCGTCCTGCGACAGGTCGGAGCGGAAGAGCTTCTTCAGCGAGCCGCGGGCGAACAACGAGCCCGAGCCGACGGCGTGGAAGCCGGTCTCCTCGTAGCGCCCGCCGGTCACGTCGTAGGAGAAGATCCGGCCCGCGGCGTGGTCGAGGTCGTAGCCGACGAAGAGCGGCACGACCGCGAGGCCCTGCATCGCCATCCCGAGGTTGCCCCGGATCAGCGCCGAGAGCCGGTTGGCCTTGCCGTCGAGGGACAGCGTGGTGCCCTCGATCTTCTCGTAGTGCTCGAGCTCGGTCTGGAACAGGCGCACCATCTCGACCGCGAGCCCGGCGGTGCCGGCGATGCCGGCCGCGGAGAACTCGTCGGTCGGGAAGACCTTCTCGATGTCACGGCTGGCGATGATGTTGCCCATCGTCGCGCGACGGTCACCGGCCAGCAGGACGCCGCCGGGGAAGGCGACCGCGACGATGGTCGTGCCGTGCGGCGCGAGGTCCGCGGCGTTGCCCTGCGGCACGCTGCGACGGCCCGGCAGCAGGTCGGGCGCCTGCTGGGCCAGGAAGTCGCTGAACGACGACGAGCCGGGCTGGAGGTAGGACGCGGGGAGCCTCGGGTCGCTCACTGGCCGCCCTTCTGGATGAACGACTTCACGAAGTCCTCGGCGTTGGACTCCAGGACGTCGTCGATCTCGTCGAGGATGTCGTCGACCTCGGAGTCCAGGGCCTCCTTGCGCTCGGCGACATCGGTCTCGGGCGCGGTCTCGACGACCTCCTCGGTCTCCGAGGACCGTCGCGGCTGCTTCTGCTCCTGTGCCATGACCAGACCCTATCCACTCCCCGGGTGGATGCGGAGGGCGTTCGGTCCGTGTCCGCTGCCCGGTGCCGGCCGAGGGTCAGCGGGTCAGCGGGTCAGGGCGAGGAAGAACTCCTCCGGGGTCTCGCACCGGTCGAACAGCTCGCCCACGTGGGCCTGGGAGCCGCGCAGCGGGTCGATGGTCGGCACCCGCTGCAGCGACTCGCGCCCCGACAGGTCGAGGATGACCGAGTCCCACGACGCGGCGGCGACAGCCGCCGGGTAGCGCTCGAGGCAGCGGCCGCGGAAGTACGCGCGGGTGTCGGTCGGCGGCTCGTGCATCGCCCGCTCCACGGTCTCGTCGGTGAGCAGGCGCTGGATGCGCCCGCCCTGCACGAGGCGCTGGTAGAGCCCCTTCTCGGGACGGATGTCGGAGTACTGGATGTCGATCATCTGCAGCTTGGGGTCGTCCCACTCCAGGCCGTCGCGCTGGCGGTACTGCTCGAGCAGCTTGAGCTTGGCGACCCAGTCCAGCTCGGTGGCCAGCGACATCGGGTCGCGCTCGAGGCGGTCGAGCACGGACTCCCAGCGGGCCAGCACATCGAGGGTCTGGTCGTCGGCATCGGAGCCGTAGCGGTCCTCGACGTACTTCCTGGCCAGGTCGAGGTACTCCATCTGCAGCTGCACCGCGGTGAGGCGGCGCCCGTCGTGGAGCGTGACGAGCTGCTGCAGGCTCGGGTCGTGGGAGACCGCCCGCAGCGCCGAGACGGGTCCGTCCACGCCGAGGTCGCGGTCGATGAACCGGTCCTCGATCATCGCCAGCACCAGTGCGGTGGTGCCGACCTTGAGGTAGGTGGAGATCTCGGCGAGGTTGGCGTCGCCGATGATCACGTGGAGCCGGCGGTACTTCTCGGGGTCGGCGTGCGGCTCGTCACGGGGGTTGATGATCGGCCGCTTCAGCGTCGTCTCCAGGCCGACCTCGACCTCGAAGAAGTCCGCTCGCTGGCTGATCTGGTAGCCGTGGTCACGACCGTCCTGGCCGATGCCGACCCGGCCCGCGCCGCACACGACCTGGCGGCTGACGAAGAACGGCGTGAGGTGCTTGACGATGTCGGCGAACGGCGTGGACCGACGCATCAGGAAGTTCTCGTGGGCGCCGTAGGAGGCGCCCTTGCCGTCGGTGTTGTTCTTGTAGAGCAGGATCGGCTGCCCGCCGGGGAGCGCGGCGGCGCGCTTCTGGGCGTCGAGCATCACCTGCTCCCCCGCCTTGTCCCACCGCACGATGTCGAGCGGGTTGGTGACCTCGGGGGTGGAGAACTCCGGGTGCGCGTGGTCGACGTAGAGGCGTGCGCCGTTGGTGAGGATGACGTTGGCCAGGCCGAGGTCCTCGTCGGTCAGCTGGCTCGGGTCGGCGACCTGGCGGCTCATGTCGAACCCGCGGGCGTCGCGCAGGGGCGACTCCTCCTCGAAGTCCCACCGCGCCCGCCGCGCCTTCAGCGTCGCCGAGGCGTAGGCGTTGACGACCTGCGAGGAGGCCACCATCGGGTTGGCGGTGGGCTGGCCCTGCACGGAGATTCCGTACTCGACCTCGGTCCCCATCACCCGTCGCACGCTCATGGTTCGAGCCTACGCGGCGGCGGCGACGGTCGGGGCGCACCGACCACTACGGTGGCCCGATGAGCTGGTGGGAGAAGCGCGTGGTCCCGCGCCTGGTCGAGAAGGCGCTCTCGAGCGGCGACGTCCGCCGGGAGCGGGCGCTGGTCTGCGAGGGGCTGTCCGGCCGGGTGCTGGAGATCGGCTTCGGCAGCGGCATGAACCTCCCGCACCTGCCGGCGGCGGTCACCGCCGTGGACGCCGTGGAGCCGTCCGACCTGGGGTGGGAGATGTCCGCCGCGCGCCGCGGGACCGCGACCATCCCGGTCAGTCGGGTCGGGCTCGACGGCCAGCGCGTGGACGCCGACTCCTCGGCGTACGACGCGGTGCTGTGCACGTTCTCGTTGTGCACGATCCCCGATGCCGCGCTGGCTGCTCGCGAGATGGCCCGCACCGTGCGCCCGGGCGGGACGGTCCACGTGCTGGAGCACGGGCTCTCCCCCGACGCCGGTGTCGCCCGGTGGCAGCGCCGGCTCGACCCGATCGAGAAGCGGGTCGCCGGCGGCTGCCACCTCACCCGCGACCCCGTCGCCCTCCTCGAGCAGGCGGGCCTGGAGATCGTCGACCGCACCGAGCGCTACCTGCCCGGACCGGCCGTCGCCCGTCCGTGGGTCTACGGCTACCGGCTCCTCGCCCGGCGGCCTGCCGGCGGCTGACGCGAGCCCCGCAGGGGGAAGGTTCGACTGATGTCAGTCAGACCTTGCACGTCGCGGTCGAACCTTCGACCGCACACCGAAAGGTCTGACCGACATCAGTCAGACCTTCCGATGGCGGCGATGCGTCCTACAGGTACTGACCCGTGTTCGACACCGTGTCGATCGAGCGGCCCGGCTCGGTGCCCTGCTTGCCGGTGATGAGCGTGCGGATGAAGACGATCCGCTCGCCCTTCTTGCCGGAGATGCGGGCCCAGTCGTCGGGGTTGGTGGTGTTCGGGAGGTCCTCGTTCTCCTTGAACTCGTCCACGCAGGCCTGCAGCAGGTGGCTGACCCGCAGACCCTTCTGGTCGTGGTCCAGGAGGTCCTTGATCGCCATCTTCTTCGCCCGGTCGACGATGTTCTGCAGCATGGCGCCGGAGTTGAAGTCCTTGAAGTACAGGACCTCCTTGTCGCCGTTGGCGTAGGTGACCTCGAGGAAGCGGTTCTCCTCGGTCTCGGAGTACATCCGCTCCACCGTCGCGCGGATCATGCCGTCCACGCACGCCTGGCGGTCCCCGCCGAACTCCGCGAGGTCGTCGGCGTGCAGCGGGAGCTCGGCGGTGAGGTACTTGCTGAAGATGTCCCGCGCCGCTTCGGCGTCGGGGCGCTCGATCTTGATCTTCACGTCCAGGCGTCCGGGGCGCAGGATCGCGGGGTCGATCATGTCCTCACGGTTGGAGGCTCCGATGACCAGGACGTTCTCCAGCAGCTCCACGCCGTCGATCTCGCTCAGCAGCTGCGGGACGATGGTGTTCTCGACGTCGGAGGAGACGCCGGTGCCGCGGGTGCGGAACAGGGAGTCCATCTCGTCGAAGAACACGATGACCGGGGTGCCGGCCGAGGCCTTCTCCCGCGCCCGCTGGAAGACCAGGCGGATGTGGCGCTCGGTCTCGCCGACGTACTTGTTGAGCAGCTCGGGGCCCTTGATGTTGAGGAAGTAGGACTTCACCTCGGCGCCCTGGCCGGAATCCGGGTTCCGCGCGGCGACCTTCTTGGCGAGGCTGTTGGCGACCGCCTTGGCGATCAGCGTCTTGCCGCAGCCGGGAGGGCCGTAGAGCAGCACGCCCTTGGGCGGCTTGAGCTGGTGCTCCTTGAAGAGCTCGGGGTAGAGGTACGGCAGCTCGACCGCATCCTGGATCTGCTCGATCTGGCCGCCGAGCCCACCGATGGACTCGTAGGCGATGTCGGGGACCTCCTCGAGGACGAGCTCCTCGACCTCCGACTTCGGGACCTTCTCGTAGACGTAGCCGGCACGGGAGTCCAGCAGCAGCGAGTCGCCGGCGCGGATGGTCTCCTCGCGCAGCGGCGCCGCGAGGCGCACGACCTTCTCCTCGTCGGCGTTGGCGATGACCAGGGCACGCTCGCCGTCGGCGAGCAGCTCCTTGAACATCACGACCTCGCCTACCTGCTCGAACTCCAGCGCCTCGACGACGTTGAGGGCCTCGTTGAGCATGACCTCCTGGCCGCGGTGCAGCGCGTCCAGGTCGACGTTGGGGCTGACGTTGACGCGCAGCTTGCGGCCACCGGTGAACACGTCCACCGAGTCGTCGTCGTTGCGCTGGAGGAAGGTGCCGAACCCGGCGGGCGGCTGGGCGAGCCGGTCGACCTCCTCCTTGAGCTTCGTGATCTGGTCACGGGCCTCGCGCAGGGTCTGGGCGAGCCGCTCGTTCTGGCTGGTGACCGCCGCGAGGGAGCGCTGGGCGTCGGCCAGCCGGAGCTCGACGGTGCGGTGGGAGCCCGGTGCATCGCTGAGGCGGCGCCGCAGGTCGGTGACCTCGGCCTCCAGGAAGCGCACCTGCCCCATCAGCTCCTCGGCGCTGCGTGCGCCGTCGGGAACCGGGGAACCTTCTCGTGACCTGCCATCGGATGTCGACATCAGAGCACCTCCTTGCCGTGACCCTACTCGTGCCGGTGAAGCACGGAAGGCCATCCTGGACGGTGTCGGTCACGATTTGGGACCGGCGGTGTCACCCCCGCGTTTCCTCCTCCACCTCACTCATCGGCGGGCGCCACGGGCTCCTGCGGCACGTCCGCGGGGCGGGGCCCGGTGTAGTCGGGTCCGTAGGCGCCCGGCGCCGGCCGCCGGGTCTTGCGCGGGGGCCTCTCCCCCGGGGCCATCCGCCGAGCGGTGACCAGGAAGGCCGTGTGCCCGATCATCTTGTGGTCCGGACGCACCGCGAGGCCCTCGACGTGCCAGTCGCGGACCAGCGACTCCCAGGCGTGCGGCTCGGTGAAACCACCGTGCGCCCGCACCGTCTCCACGAACCGTGACAGCTGGGTGGTGGTCGCGACGTACGCGCAGACGATGCCGCCCGGCACCAGGGCGTCCGCGGCGGCCTCGAGGCACTCCCAGGGTGCGAGCATGTCGAGGATGATCCGGTCGCAGCGCTCGCCGCTGGCCGGCAGCGCCTCCGCGAGGTCGCCCAGGGTGAGGTCCCACGCCGGGTGACTGGTGCCCTCGGGGGCGGAGAAGAACTGGTCGACGTTGCGCCGCGCGACCTCGGCGAACTCCTCGCGCCGCTCGTAGGACGACACCCGCCCGTGGGGGCCCACCGCGCGCAGCAGCGAGCAGGTCAGGGCGCCGGAGCCGACCCCGGCCTCGACCACGCGGGCTCCGGGGAAGATGTCGGCCATCGCCACGATCTGTGCGGCGTCCTTGGGGTAGATGACGGCCGCGCCGCGGGGCATGGAGACGACGAACTCCGAGAGCAGCGGCCGGAACACCAGGTAGTCACCACCGCCGGAGGTGGTGACGGTGAAGCCCTCCTCGCGGCCGATCAGCTCGTCGTGGTCGAGGTGGCCGCGGTTGGAGAAGAAGCGCTTGCCGGCCTCGAGGGCGAAGTTGTGCTTGCGTCCCTTGCCGTCGACCAGGCGCACCCACTCACCGGCGCGGAGCGGGCCCCGGTGGACACCGGACCAGGCCTCCTGCGGGACGTCGTCGAGGGACGGGCCCTCGAGGGACTGGCCCTCAGGGGCCTGGGACTGCGGCTGGACGGGCTCGGACACGCGCGCACCCTAGACCGCGGACGCGCCGCCCAGCGAGTTCCGGAGACCCCGGCGACCGGGAGTCGCCACAGCGCGGATGCGTCGGCGTCAGGCGCTCGTCTGCCGGAAGGCGCGGTCGACGTCGGCGGTCACGAGCACGCCGTAGACGGTGCCGTCGTCCTCGACCAGGAGGTACTCGGCGGCAGGCGTGCGGGTCAGCGCCCGCACGAGGTCCTCCCCGCGCAGCCCGACCGGCAGCCGCAGACCCTCCTCGAGCGTGCGTGCGACGCTGGAGGTGGGCACCCAGGGACGCCGGTCCTCGGGGGTGGCCAGCAGGGCCGCCTCCGAGACCAGGCCGGTGGTCCGTCCGTCGGTCGTCGTGGTGAGGATGCCCCCCGCCTGGGCCTCCTGCGCGCGGCGCACCGCCTCCGAGAGCGGCAGGTCGGCCGGGACGGCCAGGGTACGCCGCGCGAGGTCGCGGGCTACCAGGTGCGGGATCCGGCTGCGCAGACGCGCAGCCGACATCGACGCCGTGGCACCCGACCACAGGAACGCGGCGACCACGAAGGCCAGGACGAAGTCGATGACGTCCGGCGGAGTGCCCAACACGGACTCCTGCGCCACGGGCCAGGCCAGCACGGCGACGGCCGCCAGGCGCCCGCCCCAGCCGGCCACGACCGTCCCGCGGACGATGCTGCCCGTCAGGCCCCACACACCGGCCTTGAGGACCCGGCCGCCGTCGAGGGGCAGCCCGGGCACCAGGTTGAGGACGCCGACGAGGAGGTTGGCCCCGGCGAGACCCTCCATCGCCAGGCGGGTCAGGCCGTCCGGGGTGACCGGGAGCAGCAGCAGCGCCGCCACCCCGACGGCCATCGAGGTCAGCGGACCGACCACGGCGATGAAGAACTCCTCACGCGGTCGCTTCGCCTCCCCCTCGATCGACGTCATGCCGCCGAGGAAGTGCAGGGTGATCGAGCTGACCGGGTAGCCCAGCCGCTTCGCGACGATCGCGTGCGAGGCCTCGTGGAGCAGCACCGAGCCGTAGAGCAGCACCGCGAACGCCAGCCCGGCGACGTACTTCAGGGCGCCCAGGCCGGGCTGCACCTGCTCGACGAGCGGAGCCATGATGATCGCGATGAGCGCGGCGACGAGGAACCACGAGGTGCTGACCAGCACGTCGCTGCCCGCCACGGTGCCGACCTTGAAGGTCCCCGGCGGTCGCTGCTCGCTCACCCGGGGAGGCTATCCGACCGGTGGGCGCACCGGTCGGCCTGGCGCGGGCTGTCGGTGCGATCGCCTAGCGTGAACGCCATGAGCACGGAGGTCCTGGGCACGCAGCAGCGCGAGGAGGTCCCGGCGACCAGCCCCGCCGAGCGCCACTCGACACCCGTTGACGGCGTCGACGTGCTGGGCGCCCTGTCCCCCAGCCGGGCCGGGGACTTCATGACCTGTCCGCTGCTCTACCGCTTCCGCACCATCGACAAGCTGCCCGAGCCGGCGTCGCCGGACGCGGTGCGCGGGACCCTGGTGCACAAGGTGCTCGAGGACCTCTTCGACCTGCCCGCGCTCGAGCGCACCCCCGTGCGCGCCGAGCAGATGCTGGAGCCGTCGTGGCACCGCCTGCTCGAGGACGAGCCGGGCCTCGGGAAGATCTTCGACGGCGACGGCGCGGTGGACCGCGAGCGCTGGTGGGACACCTGCCGCACCGTCCTCGAGCGCTACTTCACCTTGGAGGACCCGACCCGTCTGGAGCCGGCCGAGCGCGAGCTGTACGTCGAGTGGCTGCTCGACTCCAAGCTCCTGCTGCGTGGGTTCGTGGACCGGGTCGACGTCGCCCCGGACGGTGCCGTCCGGGTCGTGGACTACAAGACCGGCCGCGCCCCCGGGCCGGGCTTCGAGGGTCGCGCGCTGTTCCAGATGAAGTTCTACGCCCTGGTGCTGTGGCGGTTGCGCGGCGTGGTGCCCGCCATGCTGCAGCTGGTCTACCTCGGCAACGGCGAGCTGGTGCGCTACGTGCCCGACGAGCACGACCTGCTCGCGACCGAGCGCAAGGTGCAGGCGGTCTGGGAGGCGATCAAGCGCGCCACCGACGAGCAGGACTGGCGGCCCAGCAAGGGGCCGCTGTGCAGCTGGTGCGCACACAAGGCACTGTGCCCCTCCTGGGGCGGCACTCCCCCGCCGATGCCGTCGGGCGGCTGAGGACGCAGCCCGGCTCAGAGGCCGTTGCGCTGTGCCCAGAGGGCGGCCTGCGTGCGGTCGGAGACTCCGATCCGCGAGAAAGCACTGGTCAGGTGCGCCTTGACCGTGCGCTCGCTGATCTCCAACTGCCGCGCGATCTGCTTGTTGGCTAGTCCGTCGCGCACCAGCTGCAGCACCTCGACCTCCCGGGCGGTCAGCTGCGGCCGGCCACCGGCCGAGCGGGCGCCCAGCAGCGCCCGGGCGGCCTTGGGGTGGATGGGCGACTCGCCGCGGGCGACGGCACGCACCCCACTGAGCACGTCGTCGGGGTCGGCGTCCTTGAGCAGGTAGCCCACCGCACCGGCGTCCAGCGCGTCGAGGATCCGCTCGTTGTCGGAGTACGACGTCAGCACCAGCACGTCCACGCCGAGCCCGGCCGAGACGATCTCCCGGGTGGCGCTCACCCCGTCGACCCCGGGCATCTGCAGGTCCATCAGGACCACGTCAGGGGTCAGGGCACGCGCCTGCTCGACCGCCTCGGCACCGTCGGCGGCCTGACCGACCACCTCGATGTCCTCGGCCGTGGCGATCAGCTGCGCCAGACCCGCCCGGATCACGGCATGGTCGTCGACCAGCACGATCCGGATGGTCCCGGAGTGCCCGTTCATCGTCGTACCGCCATTCGCACGGAGGTACCTTCGCCCAGCGCGGAGGTCACGTCCAACTCCCCACCCACGTCGCGGACCAGGCTGCGGAGGCCGCGCAGGCCGAAACGGTCCGGTGGACTCGGGGCAGTCGTGTCGAAGCCGACACCGTCGTCGACGACCTCCAGGAGCAGCCCCCCGGCATCGCCACGCACGGTCACCGCGAGGGTCGAGGCGCCGGAGTGCCGGATCGCGTTGCGCACCGCCTCCTGGGCCACCCGCCACACCAGGCCGACCTCGGCGTCGGAGGCGTCGGTGACGCCGTCGACGCTGGTGGAGGCGTGGATCCCCGCAGCGGCAGCCGGGGCGATCAGGTCGTCCAGCGCGGACTGCAGGCCCTGGCCGTGCAGGTCCGGCGGATGGATCTCGGCCAGCAGCGACCGCATCTGCTTGAGGCTGTCGCGCATCGAGGCGCTGACCGAGGACAGCACCTCGGCAGTGGCCGGCGTCGTCGCCGGGTCGCGAGCAGCACCGGAGAGGGCGAACGCCGAGCCGGCCAGGTCCTGCACCACACCGTCGTGCAGGTCCCGGGCGATGCGGCGTCGTTCGGCGTCGGAGGCGTCGATCGCGGTCTGCAGCAGCCGCTCGCGCTCGCGCCCTCCCCGGCGCACCTGTCCGGTCAGCAGGGCCAGCAGCACCGTGGACAGCAGGACCAGCAGGAGGAGCGGGCCCAGGGTAATCCAGCGGAAGTCCCCGAAGATGTCCTCACGACGCTGCTCGACGTCGTCGAGGTCCCAGTAGGCGACGAACAGGGCGGGCGAGGTCACGCTCTGTCCCCGGTTGAGCCCCGTGTCGCGGCTCTTGGAGTCACGCGTGGCGTAGACGCGGGTGGAGATCTTGACCAGCCCCACCTCCGAGCCCGGCCGGTCGTCACTGCGGGAGGAGCCCGGGTCCGCGAACTCGGCGACCGTGCCGCCGGACTCCAGGACGCGCTCCTGGGCCGAGGACAGGGCGTAGACGTGGTCGTCGAGCGCCGCGCCCGGATCGGAGGAGTCGAAGGCCAGGCGACCCTCGGTCGTGAGCACGTCGAAGCTGTCGATGTCCCCGGTGCTGAAGGGCCTGATGCGGCGGAAGAACTTGTCCACCGCTCCCGGGCGGCCGTTGAGCAGTCCCTCGCGGAGGTTGCCCGGCATCACCGACCCGGCCAGCGACTGGGTCACCGACTCGGCCTGTTCGAGCGCCGCACGCTCAGCGGCACGGGTGGCGATCGCGTTGGTCGCGACGAAGATGCCGCAGACCAGCAGCATGCTGACCACCAGGAACAGCGTCAGCGGCGTCCGCAGAGCTGTCCCGAGCCGAGAACGGGAGCGGGTCACGACCGGTCAGAACGTGATCTGGTTCTTGCAGACTTCGCCGGTCACGGTGTTCTGCGCTCGGAAGTCGATGTCGTCGGGGCCGGTGAAGTCGGCCATGTCCCGCACGATCTTGAAGGACTTGTCGGCATCCTTGGCCTTGACGGTCCCCCGTGCCGACACGTCGTCGTTGTGCTTCATCCGCCAGTCCCACTCGTCGCTGTCGTCGCTCCAGACGACCGCGGTGACCTGCAGGACCCCGCCGCTCTCGGGCTCGACCTTGAGCTTGACCGAGCTGCTCTCGCGGCAGTCCTCCTTCAGCTTCTTCGCGTCGTCCTTCTTGGCGACCGCGGCTGGGGAGGCGAGGAGGAGACCGATGGTCGCCACCAGTGCGACGGCGGCACGCCGACCACGTGCGCGGCGGGTGCTGAGGTGGTCCATGGTGCCCTTCGAAGGATGTCCGGTGTGACGATCGTCCCAGGGTCTCACGGCAGCATCCGAGAAACACAGGGAACGGCCATGCCCAACCCCGCCGTCAATCCCGGTCACCCGGGGCCGCTGTGCGGGCACCGCGCCTGAGCCGCGATGCCCATGACGACGGGGTTGGGTCTGGCCAGGGCGCCCGGTCCGCCGCTGAGGACCGGGGTGTTCGCCCTGCGTGGCCCCATCCTGACCGAAAGTAAAGCCCGGGCGCCACTTGTCCGGTGGTCCTAGCACCCCGACGATGCGCCGAGTAGTCACCGGGTAGTCCGTGCGGGTGGTCCGGACCGACTGTCAGCCGCGTGCTGCGACCTCGTCGCGCACGGCTGCGACGTCGGCCGGCCCGAGACCCACCAGCGTGGGACGGAAGACACGCCCCGGACCCTCGAGCACCGGGACGTGGTTCTCCACCACGAGCACCGCGCACCCCGCGGCCTCCGCGGACTTCGCACCGGTGTTGGAGTCCTCGATCGCGACGCAGTCCTGCGGCTCGAGGCCGAGGGAGGCGGCGGCGGTGAGATACGGCTCGGGGTGGGGCTTGCCCTGCTCGACCTTGTCCCCGGTGACGATCACGCGGAACGTCTCCGGCGGCAGGTGACGGAGGATCGGCGCCACGAAGCGCTCGTAGGACATCGTCACCAACGCGCACGGGACGCCCGCCTCGCGCAACGCGGCCAGCAGCTCCGGTGCCCCTGGCTGCCACGGCACCGACTCCTCGACGCGCGCGACCACCCCGTCGAGCAGCTCCTCGACGACCTCGGCCGGGCTCTGGGGCAGGTCCCAGGCCTCCTTGAGCACGCGCCCGGAGGACAGCAGGTCGTTGCCCACGAGGGACAGCGCCTGCTCCTGCGACCAGGTGCCGCCGTACTTCTCGGCCATGGCGTACTCGGTGGCGATCCAGTAGGGCTCGGTGTCGACCAGCGTGCCGTCCATGTCCCACAGCACCGCGGCCGGCAGCCCGGCCTGCTCGGGGACCACCGTCGTGGTCGGCTCAGTCATCGGGGTCGTACCCGAGGTTCGGGGACAGCCACTTCTCGGCCTCCTGGAGGCTCCAGCCCTTGCGCTCGGCGTACGCCGCGACCTGGTCGCGCCCGAGGCGGCCGACGACGAAGTACTGGCTGTCGGGGTGGCTGTAGTAGACACCGGAGACCGAGGCCCCCGGCCACATGGCCATCGACTCGGTGAGGCTGATGCCGGTGCTGGCCTCGACGTCCATGAGGTTCCACAGCGTGAGCTTCTCGGTGTGATCGGGGCAGGCCGGGTAGCCCGGGGCCGGCCGGATGCCGGCGTACCGCTCGGCGATCAGGTCGTCGTTGCTGAGCGTCTCGTCGGCGGCGTGCCCCCAGAACTCGGTGCGGACCCGCTGGTGCAGCCGCTCGGCGAACGCCTCGGCGAGCCGGTCGGCGAGCGCCTCGAGGAGGATCGCGTTGTAGTCGTCGAGGTCGTCCTTGAACCCCTGCACCCGCTCGGGGAGGCCGATGCCGGCGGTGACGGCGAAGCCGCCGACGTGGTCGGCCAGGCCCGTCGAGGTGGGGGCGACGAAGTCGGACAGCGCGCGGTTCGGGATGCCCGACCGGTGCTGCCCCTGCTGGCGCAGCTGGTGCAGCACGGCGCGCTTCTCCGTGCGGGAGTCGTCGGCCCACACGACGACGTCGTCCCCGTCGCTGTTGGCCGGCCACAGGCCGTAGACGCCGCGGGCGGTCAGCCACTTCTCGGCGATCAGCGTGTCCAGCATGGTCTGGGCGTCGTCGTAGAGCTTGCGGGCGGCCTCGCCGTGGCTGGGCGAGTTGAGGATGTCGGGGAACTTGCCCTTCATCTCCCAGGCGTTGAAGAACGGCTGCCAGTCGATGAACTCGCGCAGCTCGGCGAGGTCGTAGTCCTCGAGCACGTGGACACCCGGCGTCTTGGGCACCGGCGGGACGTAGCCCTCCCAGTCGACGGGGGTCGCGTTGGCGACCGCGTCGGCGTAGGCCAGCTGCGGGCGGTCGGACTTGGCGGCGTGCCGGGCGCGCAGGGCGTCGTAGTCCTCCTTCACCCCCGCCAGCAGCGTCTCGCGACGCTCGGCGTTGAGCAGCGCGGAGACCGTCGGCACCGAGCGCGAGGCGTCCTTGACCCACACGACGGGCCCGTCGTACTTCCGGTCGACCTTCACCGCCGTGTGGGCGCGCGAGGTGGTGGCACCGCCGATGAGCAGCGGGAGCTCGAGCCCCAGGCGCTGCATCTCGGCGGCGAACCCGACCATCTCGTCCAGGGACGGGGTGATCAGGCCCGAGAGCCCGATGACGTCGGCGCCGTGCTCGGCGGCGGCGTCGAGGATCTTCTGCGCCGGCACCATGACCCCGAGGTCGATGACCTCGTAGTTGTTGCAGGCCAGGACGACGCCGACGATGTTCTTGCCGATGTCGTGGACGTCGCCCTTCACGGTCGCGAGCACGACGGTGCCGTTGGTGTCCTTCTGCGAGGCCAGCGCCGGGTTGGTCCGCTTCTCCTCCTCGATGAAGGGGATGAGGTAGGCAACGGCCTTCTTCATCACGCGTGCGGACTTCACGACCTGTGGGAGGAACATCTTCCCGGAGCCGAACAGGTCGCCGACGACGTCCATGCCGTCCATCAGCGGGCCCTCGATGACCTCGATCGGACGACCGCCGCGCTCCTCGATCTCGCGGCGCAGCTCCTCGGTGTCGGCCTCGACGTGGGCGTCGATGCCCTTGACCAGGGCGTGGGTGACCCGCTCGGCCACGGGCAGCTCGCGCCAGGCCTCGGTGACCGCCTCGGCCTCCTCGCCGCCGCGTTTGTGGGCCTCGGCGACCTCGAGCAGCCGCTCGGTCGCGCTGCGCCCGTCGGGGGTGGGGCGGTTGAGGACGACGTCCTCGATCCGCTCGCGCAGCTCGGGGTCGACCTGGTCGTAGACGACCAGCGCACCGGCGTTGACGATGCCCATGTCCAGGCCCGCACGGATCGCGTGGAAGAGGAACACCGCGTGGATGGCCTCGCGGACCGGGTTGTTGCCCCGGAACGAGAAGGAGACGTTGGAGATGCCGCCGGACACCTTGGCGCCGGGGAGGTTCTCCTTGATCCACCGGGTGGCCTCGATGAAGTCCACGCCGTACGTCGCGTGCTCCTCGATGCCCGTGGCGACCGCGAACACGTTGGGGTCGAACACGATGTCCTCGGGCGGGAAGCCGACCTCGTCGACCAGGATGCGGTAGGCGCGCTCGCAGATCGCCTTGCGGCGCTCGAGGTTGTCGGCCTGGCCGTCCTCGTCGAAGGCCATGACGACCGCGGCGGCGCCGTACTTGCGGCACAGCCGGGCCTGGGCGACGAACGGCTCCTCCCCCTCCTTCAGGGAGATGGAGTTGACGATCGCCTTGCCCTGGACGTACTTCAGGCCGGTCTCGATGACCTCCCACTTGGAGGAGTCGACCATGACCGGGACGCGGCTGATGTCGGGCTCGGAGGCGACCAGGCGCAGGAAGCGCTCCATGGCCGCGACGCCGTCGATCATGCCCTCGTCCATGTTGACGTCGATGACCTGCGCGCCGTTCTCGACCTGCTGGGCGGCGACCGAGAGGGCGGTGTCGTAGTCGCCGGCCTTGATCAGGTTGCGGAACTTCGCCGAGCCCGTGATGTTGGTGCGCTCACCGACGTTCACGAAGAGGCTGTCGTCGTCGATCGTGAACGGCTCGAGCCCCGACAGGCGCATGGCCACCGGCCGGTCGGGCACCTCCCGGCGCGGCAGCTCGGTCACGGCGCCGGCGATGGCGCGCACGTGGTCGGGGGTGGTGCCGCAGCAGCCGCCCACGAGGTTGACCAGGCCCTCCTGCGCGAACTCGCGGATGATCGCCGCGGTCTCCTCGGCGGCCTCGTCGTACTCGCCGAAGGCGTTGGGCAGGCCGGCGTTGGGGTAGCACGAGACGAACGTGTCGGCGATGCGCGAGAGCTCGGCGAGGTAGAGCCGCATCTCGCGCGCACCCAGGGCGCAGTTCAGGCCCACGGCCAGCGGACGGGCGTGGCGCACCGAGTTCCAGAACGCCTCGGTGGTCTGGCCGGACAGGGTGCGGCCCGATGCGTCGGTGATGGTGCCGGAGATGACGACCGGCCAGCGGCGACCGGCCTCCTCGAAGAGCGTCTCCACCGCGAAGATCGCGGCCTTCGCGTTGAGCGTGTCGAAGATCGTCTCGATCAGCAGCAGGTCGGCGCCGCCGTCCACGAGGCCGCGTGCGGCCTCGAGGTAGGCCGGGACGAGGTCGTCCCAGGTGATGTTGCGGGCCGCCGGGTCGTTGACGTCGGGGCTGATCGAGGCGGTGCGGGTCGTCGGGCCGAGCGCCCCGGCGACGTACCGCGGGCGTTCGGGGGTCGCGACCTCGTCGGCGACGCGGCGCGCCAGGCGGGCGGACTCGAGGTTGAGCTCGTAGGCCAGCTCCTCCAGCCCGTAGTCGGACAGCGAGACCGCGTTGGCGTTGAAGGTGTTGGTCTCGATGACGTCCGCGCCGGCCTGGAGGTACTCCCGGTGGATGTCGGCGATGATCGCGGGCTGGGTGACCGTGAGCAGGTCGTTGTTGCCCTGCAGGTCCTCGCCGGTCCAGTCCTTGAAGCGCTCGCCGCGGTAGCCGGCCTCGTCGGGCCGGTCGCGCTGGATCGCGGTGCCCATGGCGCCGTCGATCACCAGGATCCTCCGGCTGAGCAGCTCGCTGAGCTCCTCGGTGACGTCGGGGCGCCAGTCCTGGCCGGACGACGGGGTCGTGGCGGAGGTCATCGCAGGGGCTCCTCTCGGGCGGACGGACCAGCCTAGGAACGCCGTACGACGCTGTGCGGCTCGTATCCAGATCCTGACACCGCGGCGGAGCGAGTCCGAAATCCTCGGGGTGCGACCGCCCCAGTGCCTAGGCTGGGTGGGTGATCGAGATCGACGACGCCCCGGACCTGGTGGACCCCATCGTCATCGCCGCCTTCGAGGGGTGGAACGACGCCGCCGACGCCGCCTCCTCGGTGGTGGACCACCTGATCCGTGTCTGGAACGCCCGCATCGTCGGTGCCGTGGACCCCGAGGACTTCTACGACTTCCAGGTCAACCGACCGGTGGTCGGCAGCGACGAGCGCGGGCACCGCCGGATCACCTGGCCGACCACGCAGATCGCCGTCGCCTCTCCCCCGGACCTCGAGCGCGACGTGATCCTCATCCGCGGCATCGAGCCGAACATGCGCTGGCGCCAGTTCTGCGCCGAGCTGCTGGCTGCGACCGACGAGCTGGGTGGGGAGCTGGTCGTCACCCTCGGCGCTCTGCTCGCCGACACCCCGCACACGCGCCCGATCCCGGTGACCGGCACCGCCACCGAGCCCGAGCTGGTCGATCGGCTCAAGCTCGAGCAGTCGACCTACGAGGGACCCACCGGCATCGTCGGGGTCTTCCAGGACGCCTGCGTCCGGGTCGACATGCCCGCGGTGTCGTACTGGGCGGCGGTCCCCCACTACGTCGCGCAGCCGCCGTGCCCGAAGGCCACGCTGGCGCTCATCGGGCAGATCGAGGACCTGCTGGAGATCTCGATCCCGCTCGGCGACCTCCCCGAGGACGCCCGCGCCTGGGAGCGCGGCGTCGACGAGCTGGCCGAGGAGGACGAGGACGTCGCCGACTACGTGCGCTCCCTGGAGGAGACCCGCGACACGACCGACCTCCCCGAGGCCTCGGGCGAGGCCATCGCGCGGGAGTTCGAGCGCTACCTCAAGCGGCGCGGCGAGGACGACTGAGCCCGCTCGCCCCTACAGGGAGAGGCCGAGCGCGGCGTCGAGGAGCGCGTGGACGCGCACCGCAGCGTCGGGGTCGGAGGTGTCGGCCAGCCCGTGGGTGCCCAGGGTAGCGTCGACCCAGGCGTCCACGGCCGCGACCGCGCGGGGAGCGTCGAGGTCGTCGGCCAGGGCCGCCAGCACCTCGGTCACGACGGTCTCCGCCGGGGCGCCGGCCCCCAGCGCCAGCGCACGGCGCCAGCGGTCCAGGGTGTCGACCTGGTCGAAGAGCTCGGCGTCGGTCCACTCCCAGTCGGCCCGGTAGTGGTGGCGCAGCAGGGTGAGCCGGATCGCCATCGGGTCGACGTCGGAGTTCCGCAGTGCGGAGACGAAGACCAGGTTGCCCCGCGACTTCGACATCTTCTCGCCGTCGTAGCCGACCATGCCGGCGTGGGCGTAGGCCCTGGCGAACGGCGTGCCCGTCGCGACGTGTGCGTGCCCGGCGCACATCTCGTGGTGCGGGAAGACCAGGTCGGACCCACCGCCCTGGACGTCGAGGGTGCCACCGAGGTGCTCCCACGCGATGGCGGTGCACTCCACGTGCCACCCCGGGCGGCCGGGCCCGAAGGGGCTGGGCCACGACGGCTCGCCCTCGCGCTCGGCACGCCACACGAGGCAGTCCAGCGGGTCCTTCTTGCCGGGACGGTCCGGGTCGCCGCCGCGCTCGGGGAAGATCTCGAGCATCGCGGCCCGGTCGAGCCCGGACTCCTGCCCGAACGCGGGGTCGGCGGTGACGGAGAAGTAGAGGTCGTCGTCGACGCGGTAGACCGCGCCGGCGGCGTCCATGCGCTGGATCAGGTCGATCACCAGCGGGATGGACTCCACGGCACCGGTGTAGTGCGCGGGGGGCAGCACCCGCAGGGCCGTCATGTCCTGGCGGAACAGCTCGGTCTCGCGCTCGGCGAGCTCCTCCCAGGCCACGTTGACCTTGGTGGCGCGCTCCAGCAGCGGGTCGTCGACGTCGGTGACGTTCTGGACGTAGGTGACCTCGTGCCCGGCGTTGCGCCACGCACGGTTGAGGAGGTCGAAGCCGACGTACGTCGCGGCGTGGCCCATGTGGGTGGCGTCGTAGGGCGTGATGCCGCAGACGTAGAGGCGGGCCGGGCCCTCGGGCTCCAGCACCAGACGGCCGCCGGTGGCGGTGTCGTGCAGGGAGACCGGCGGGGCGACGACCCTCAGGTCAGGGAGGTCGGGAGCAGGCCAGGCGCGCATGGACCCGAGCCTAGACGGGCGCCCGCGCGACGTGGTCAGAAGGGCGGCCAGGGGATGGCCGGGCCCTCGCCACCGGGTCCGGGCAGGGCACCGCGCGCCAGCAGGCGCTCGCAACGACGCACGAGCGCGGCGACCTCGCGGTCGTCGAGCAGCTCCGCCAGCGTGCCCGCCAGCTCGCCCTGCGCCACGTCTCGGACGCGCGTGACGGCGGCGCACTCCTGGGCCGTCAACGGCTGCCCGGTCCAGCCCCACAGCACCGTGCGGAGCTTGGGCTCGGCGTGGAACGCGATGCCGTGGTCGATCGCCCACCGGTGGCCGTCGGCGGCCTCCAGCACGTGGCCGCCCTTGCGGTCGGCGTTGTTGAGGACGACGTCGAGCACGGCGATGCGTCGCAGGGCGGCCGTGTCCTCGTGCACCAGCGAGATCGGGCGGTCGGCGGCGTCGTAGCCGTCGAAGACGTGCAGCATGCCGCCGGGCACCGCGCCGGCGGGCACGAGCGTGACCGCCTCCTGGTCCTCGTCGGGCTCCTGCCAGGTCTGCACCATCCCCGGGCCGTGCGGACCGTCGGCCAGCCAGGTCAGCGGCACCGGGTTGCGGAAGTCGTCACCGGCGAAGGCCGCACCGACGAGGTACGCCGCCACCTCGCGCTGTGCCAGAACCGCGCCGGGGAAGTCCCACAGCGGCCGCTCCCCCGCGACCGGCTTGTAGACGACCTGGACCTCGCCGTCGCCCGTGCCGATGCTCCCGACGAAGGTGGCGTTGGAGGCCGGCATGACGCGCCCGTCGAGGACCAGCTCGCCCTGCGGCACACCGTCGTGCGCGCTGGAGGTCATCCCGTGCACGTCGCCCCCGATCGTCACGTCGCGTCAGACCGGGTCGCGCCGACGGAAGCCGTTGGCCCGGACGCACAGGTGGCCGTCGGGGTCGATCGGATTGCCGCAGAAGGGGCAGTTCGGGCGCCCGGCGCCCAGGACGCTCTCGCTGCGCGCCACGAAGGCACGGGCCAGGCCCGGTGGCATCCGGACCAGCAGCACCTCCTCGGGCTCGGGCTCCTCGAAGTCCTCGTCGAGCTGGTCGGGGCTCACCACGGCCGCCTCGGTGAAGGGGAACACCTCCACCACGACGCGCTCGTCGTCGGGGTCCCACGACAGCGTCATGGTGCCGGCGCGGAACTCCTCCTCGATGGGCTGCTCCAGCGGCGCGTTGTCCTGCAGCGCGACGGGCGCGACCGCGGGCACCACGGACGCGGCCGCCTCGCTGTCCATCACCTCGTCGAGGAGCTCGTCGATGCGCTCGGCGAGGGCGGCGACCTGCTGCTTCTCCAGGGAGACGCTGACGAGGCGGGTTCCGCTGCGTGCCTGCAGGAAGAACGTGCGCGAGCCCGGGGGGCCGACGGTGCCCGCGACGAAGCGCTCCGGCGGGTCGAATCCGTGGACGAGAGGCATGTGATCCACCCTAGGGGTGCGCCCCAGTCCGCTGCTCCCCCGGACCGGCTCCCCCGCCGACGGCGGCGTCCGTGGTCGCAGCGCGCCGCGACCGGCGCCCCCTGCCCTTCGCGGGCGGGGCCAGCCACGACAGGTCGCCCTCGTGGGTGTTGCTGGCCAGCACGTAGGGGCGCTGCTCGGAGTAGCGCACGATCGACAGCGACGCCGGGTCGACCGAGATGCGCTGGAAGAGGTCGAGGTGCATGCCGAGCGCGTCGGCGAGCACCGACTTGATGATGTCGCCGTGGCTGACGGCCACCCAGACCGCGCCCGGACCGTGCTCGGACTCGACCTCGGCGTCGTGACGGCGTACGGCCTCCACGGCGCGCGCCTGCATGGCCGACATCGACTCACCGCCCGGGAAGGCCGCGGCCGAGGGCTGGGCCTGGACGGTGCGCCACAGCTTCTCCTTGGCCAGCTCCTTGAGCGTGCGCCCCTGCCACTCGCCGTAGTCGCACTCGGTGATCCCGCGCTCGGTCAGCAGCGGCGGCTCGGTGGGCTGGGCGGCCAGCACGGCGCGGGTGGTCTGCTTGCAGCGCTCCAGCGGGCTGCTGACGACCCGGGCCAGCGGGACCCCGGCGAGACGGGCGCCGGCGCGCTCGGCCTGCCCCCGCCCGAGGTCGTCGAGACGGACGCCCGGGGTGCGCCCGGCCAGGACGCCGGTGGCGTTGGCGGTCGTGCGGCCGTGGCGCAGGAGGACGACGGTGGCCATGGGGGCGACTGTAGCCAGCGCCCTGGGACCGTAGCCTCGGCACGTGATCGTCGACAGCGCGTTGTACCGGCACGGGAACCGTGTCGCCCCCGACGGGGATCCGCACGACTTCGCGGCACTGAAAGCGACCGCCGCGCAGGAGCCGGGGTTCGTCTGGGTGGGGCTCCACGAGCCCACCGAGGACGAGCTGAGCGAGGTGGCGCGCGTCTTCGGCCTGCACGAGCTCGCCATCGAGGACGCCGTGAAGGCGCACCAGCGGCCCAAGCTCGAGCGCTACGACGACAACCTGTTCCTCGTGCTCAAGACGCTCTGGTACGTCGACGAGGAGGACGCCGTCGAGACCGGCGAGATCAGCATCTTCCTCGGCCACGACTTCGTGGTCACCGTGCGGCACGGGCGGGGCAGCGGGCTGGCCGCCGCGCGCGAGGGGCTCGAGGGCGACACCCGGGTCCTGGAGCACGGACCCGCCGCCGTGGTCTACGCCGTGTGCGACCGGGTGGTCGACGAGTACGTCGAGGTCGTCGACGAGCTCCAGGTCGATGTCGACGAGGTCGAGGCCTCGGTCTTCTCCGAGGAGCGCACCGACGACTCCGCACGGATCTACCGGCTCAAGCGCGAGATCGCCGAGGTACGCCGAGCGGTGCTCCCCCTGCGCGAGCCGATGTCTCGGTTCGCCGCCGGACAGGTCCCGGAGGTCGACGCCGCGGCCGCGCCCTTCTTCCGCGACGTGCTCGACCACCTCGCCCGCACCGCCGAGGACGTCGACACCCTCGACGCGCTCCTCTCGACCGCCTTCGAGGCGCACGTGGCCCGGATCTCGATGCAGCAGAACGACGACATGCGCAAGATCTCCGCCGGCGCCGCGCTCGTGGTGGTGCCGACGCTCATCGCCGGCGTCTACGGCATGAACTTCACCCACATGCCCGAGCTGGACTGGACGCTCGGCTACCCGTTCGCGCTGCTGCTGATGGGCGGGGTCTCGGGGTTGCTGTGGTGGTTCTTCCGGCGCTCGGGCTGGTTGTAGCCCCGGGGCGCGCAGCCGGACGGACCGAACCGCTGCTCGGGGGCGGGGAGCCCCCTCCGGTGGCTTCGGGCACGGCCTTCGGTCCGTCCGGCTACGACCGGGAGGCTCGGCAGCGCTCAGGCGGTCAGGACGCCCGCCGACAGCAGCGCCAGCACGGCGCCACCCAGGATCACCCGGTAGACCACGAACGGCGTGTAGGTGCGGGTCGTGACCCACTTCAGGAGCCAGGCGATGACGGCGTACCCGACGACGAAGGAGACGATCGTCGCGACCAGCGTCGGTCCCCAGCCGTAGGAGTTGTCGCCGTTCGGGATCTCCTTGAGCTCGAAGAGACCGGCGCCCACGACCGCGGGGATCGCGAGCAGGAACGCGTAGCGGGTGGCGGCGGCCCGCTCGTAGCCGAGGAGACGGCCCATCGAGAGGGTGGCGCCGGAGCGGGAGACGCCCGGCACGAGGGCGCAGGCCTGGGCGACGCCCATCAGCACCGCGTCGCGCAGCGTGAGCTTGCGGATCTCCTTCTCGTTGCGGCCGAAGCGGTCGGCCAGGCCGAGCAGGATGCCGAACACGATCAGCGTGCAGCCGACGATCCACAGGCTGCGGAAGTCCTCCTCGATGACGTCCTTCAGCGCGATGCCCAGCACCACGATCGGCAGCGAGCCGACGATGATGAACCAGCCCATCCGGGCGTCGAGGTGGCCGCGGTACTCCGCCTGGAACAGGGAGCGCACCCAGGTGCTGCCGATGCGCCAGATGTCCTCGCGGAAGTAGATGAGCACCGCGAGCTCGGTGCCGATCTGGACGACGGCGGTGAACGCAGCGCCCGGATCGCCCCACCCGAACAGCTCGGGGTAGATGCGCAGGTGGGCGCTGCTGGAGATCGGCAAGAACTCGGTGAGCCCCTGCAGGGTCCCGAGGACGACGGCCTTGAGGAGGTCCAGCACGGGCACCAAGCGTAGGGGTAGGGCTCGGCGAGCCGTCGGCGGCACGGCGGGGCGGGGCCGATAGGTTTCGCTCCATGCAGCAGCGATCCGTGGGCAGCACGGGACTCCGGGTCTCCCGACTGGGGCTCGGCACCATGACCTGGGGCCGCGACACCGACGAGCACGAGGCACGCGACCAGCTGGTCGCGTTCGTGGAGGCGGGCGGCACCCTGGTCGACTCGGCCGCGGCGTACGCGGAGGGCCGCTCGGAGCAGCTGCTCGGCTCGCTCCTCGGCGACGTGGTCCACCGCGACGAGCTCGTCATCGCCACCAAGGCGGCGATCAGCGCCCGCGACGGCCGCACCCAGGTGAACGCCTCGCGCGGCTCGCTGCTCTCGACCCTCGACGCCTCGCTGCGCCGTCTCGGCGTGGACCACGTGGACCTGTGGCAGGTGCACACCTGGGACCCCCGCACCCCCCTGGAGGAGACGCTCAGCGCGCTCGACCTCGCGGTGAGCAGCGGACGCGCGGCGCACGTCGGCATCTCCAACTACACCGGCTGGCAGACCGCCCAGGCCGCCACGTGGCAGCGGGCGGTGCCCGGCCGGGTCGCGCTGGCCTCCACCCAGGTGGAGTACTCCCTCGTCAACCGTGCCGTGGAGCACGAGGTCCTGCCGGCCGCCGCTGCCATGGGCCTCGGCGTTCTCCCCTGGTCCCCGCTGGGACGCGGTGTGCTGACCGGGAAGTACCGCACCGGCACGCCCGCCGACTCCCGCGCGGCCACCAGCCAGTTCTCCCGCTTCGTGCAGCCCTACCTCGACGACGACCGCACGATGGCGGTCGTCGAGGCCGTCTGCCGGGCCGCCGAGGGGCTCGACCTCTCACCGGTCCAGGTGGCGCTCGCGTGGGTCCGGGACCGGCCCGGGGTGACGGCGCCTATCGTGGGGGCACGGACCGCGGCCCAGCTGCGGACCGCCCTCAGCGTGGAGGACCTCACCCTGCCGTCCGAGATCGTGGCGGCGCTCGACGACGTGAGCGCGGACTGACGCTCCCCGCTCGGAGGGAGGACCGATGAGGATCGACCGCCGACCACCCCGTGCCGGGGTGGAGTGGGAGTTCGAGCAGGTCGCGTTCTCCCGCGAGCTGAGCCGCAACGTGGTCACCAAGCTGCTCGTGGACCGCGCGGAGCACGGTGGCTGGGAGCTCGACCGCGTCCGGATCGGGGCCGACGGCATCCGACGGGTGATCCTGCGGCGCAAGATCATCAGGGCCGTGCGGACCGCCTGAGGACCCGCTCAGACCTGGTCGAGGAACCGGTCGAAGACCCGGGCGCCGAACTCCAGTGCGTCCACGGGCACCCGTTCGTCGACGCCGTGGAACAGCGCGGTGAAGTCCAGGTCGGCGGGCAGCCGCAGCGGCGCGAAGCCGTAGGAGCGCATCCCGAGCTTGCGGAAGTGCTTGGCGTCGGTGCCGCCGGACATGAGGTAGGGCGCGACGATGCCGTCGGGGTCCTCGGCGAGGATCGAGCGGTTCATCGCGGCGACCAGGTCCCCGTCGTACGGCGTCTCCCACGGCTGCTGGTGGGACACGAAGTCGATGTCGATCCCCTCGCCGGTCAGCTCGGCCAGCGTGGCGAAGAACTCGTCCTCGAAGCCGGGCAGGAAGCGGCCGTCGACGTGGGCGGTGGCCTCGGTGGGGATGACGTTCACCTTGTAGCCGGCGTCGAGCATGGTGGGGTTGGTGGTGTTGGAGATGACCGCGCCGAGCATCCGGGCCGCGCCGCCGAACTCCTCGATGAGGTCGCGGGCGTTCTCCGGGGTCGCCTCGGTGCCGGCGAGGTCGGCGACGGTCGCGAGGAGCACCTCCATCGTCGGCGTGAGGCGCACCGGCCACTCGTGGGCGCCGATGCGAGCCACCGCGGCGGTGAGCCGGGAGACGGCGTTGTCGGTGTTGATCATCGACCCGTGCCCGGCCCGGCCGCGAGCGGTGAGCTTCATCCAGGCCATGCCCTTCTCGGCGGCCTCGACGAGGTAGACGCGCCGCCCGCGCACGGTGGTGGAGAACCCGCCGACCTCACCGACGGCCTCGGTGCAGCCCTCGAGCAGGTCGGGGTGGTCCTCCACGATCACCTGGGCGCCGTGGTGCCCGCCGGCCTCCTCGTCGGCGGTGAAGCAGAGGACGATCGGGCGGTCCGGCACCTGGCCCGCGCGCGTGCGGGCCCGGACGACGCTGAGCAGCATCGCGTCGAAGTCCTTCATGTCGACCGCGCCACGACCCCAGACGTAGCCGTCCTGGACCTCCCCGGAGAACGGATCGACCTGCCAGTCCTCCGCCGCGGCCGGTACGACGTCGAGGTGGCCGTGCAGCAGCAGGGCGTCACGGTCGCTGAACGTGTCGCCCCAGCGCGCGACGAGGCTCGTGCGGCCGGGTGTCCGCTCCACGACGGTCGACTCGATGCCGACCTCGTCGAGGAGCGTCGCGACGTGCTCAGCGGCCTTGCGCTCCCCCGGTCCCTCGGCCTCGCCGTAGTTGGAGGTGTCGATGCGGATGAGGTCGCGACACAGCTCCACGACCTCCGACGCGGGGTCGTAGTCGCGCTGTCCTGGGGCGTCCGAGTGGGGCGTCGACATGCCCTCCAGCATGGCATCACCGGGGAAGCGGTCCCGATGCGGTGGTCCGGTCGACCCGCTGCTACTGTTGCGCCCGCACTCGTCCGGGTGGCGGAATTGGCAGACGCGCTAGCTTGAGGTGCTAGTGCCCGTATTAGGGCGTGGGGGTTCAAGTCCCCCCTCGGACACCAGAAGCACGAAAGGCCCAGGTCACAGCACCTGGGCCTTTCGCTTTCCCCTCCCGGCGGCCACCTGGCGTGACGGCTCCGCAGGGGGCGTCGGAGGGGACCCACGGGGGTGACCTGCGGCCCGCGCGACCGGTTACGGTCGAAAGAGTCCTTCGTACCTGCTCGTCCCCCGGCGCGCCGTCCCCGGCGTGCTGGTCCGAGCCCGCCGGCAACCAGGACCAGGGGGTCCCGTGCTGCAGAGCCTCGCGCTCGGACCGTCCATCGTGCTCTTCGTGGCGTGCACGCTCGTCATCGCCATCACCGGGACGCGCCTGGCCGGCGTCGTCGACCGGTTGGCGGACCGCACCGGTCTGGGCGAGGCGATCATGGGGGCGGTCCTGATGGGACTGGCCACCTCCCTCAGCGGCAGCGTGCTGTCCACCTCGGCCGCCGCGAGCGGCCACCCCGAGCTGGCGATGTCCAACGCCGTGGGCGGCATCGCCGTGCAGACGCTGTTCCTCGCCGTCGCCGATCTCGCCTACCGGCGGGCGAACCTCGAGCACGCGGCTGCCTCCCTCGGGAACCTGCTGCAGGGGGCGTTGCTGCTGACCCAGCTGTCCTGGCTCCTGCTGGCGTTCGCGATGCCGCAGTGGACGATCGGCCCGGTGCACGTGGTGACGCCCCTGCTGCTGGTGTCCTACGTCTACGGACTGCGGCTGGCACGCGATGCGCGGGCCGAGCCGATGTGGGTGCCGCAGAGGACGCGCGAGACCCGCGAGGACGAGCCGGACCCCTCGGGCGAGGAGCGCTCCCTGGCCGGCCTCCTCGGCGTCACCGCGGTCCTGGTGGCGTTCATGGGCGTCGCGGGCTTCCTGATGCAGCGCTCGGCCACCGGCATCGTGGACGCGACCGGGCTCGACGAGGCGCTCATGGGCGTGCTGTTCACCGCGGTCGCCACCTCCCTCCCTGAGCTGGTGACGACGCTGGCGGCCGTCCGCCGCGGTGCCCTCACCCTGGCGGTGGCCGGCATCATCGGCGGCAACGCCTTCGACACGCTCTTCGCCGCGTTCTCCGACGTGGCCTACACCGAGGGCTCGATCTACCACGCCGTCTCCGACCGGGTCGTGACGTGGACGGCGCTGGGTGCGGTGATGAGCGCGGTGCTCATGCTCGGGCTGATCCGCCGTGAGCCGCGTGGTCCTGGCGGCATCGGCTTCGAGAGCGTCGGGCTGATCGGCCTCTACGGCCTGGGCGTCCTCACCGTCCTGCTGGCGTGAGGACGACGGCCTTAGGCGTCAGCGCATGACGCCGAGCCGCCGGCGGTAGCCCGCCTGCGGGAAGACCCGATGCGCGTCCACGCCGGGGAAGCGTGCCTGCACGATCTCCATGAGCAGGTGCCGGTAGTCGGTGGTGACGGTGAGGTCACCGGACTCCAGTCGTCCGTCGCGCAGCGTCGGCCACCGAGAGTGGTAGCGCCCGCCGCGCACCCCGGCCAGGCGCGCGTTGACGCCGTAGCTGAACCGCTCGGCGACATGACGGTCGGCGGGGTCCAGCAGTGGGGGGAATCCTCGCGGCACCGGTGCCCTCCCTCGGCGGTGTCGTGCGGTCACTCACCTGGGCAGCGGGGAGCACCGTGGGCGGTTACCGGTAGCACCCGCCGGTCTGGACCAGTCGGCGATCCCCGGATGTGAAAGCCTCAGGAGGGCATCCTGGAGGTCGATCAGCCCGCTGAGGACCCGTTCCGGTGCAGACCCCCGCTGCACCTCCCCCACCCCCACCTGAGAGCCGTCGCCATGACAGCGCTTCCGTCCCCCAACCCCTCCTTCGACGAGGACCCCTTCGCCACGGCCACGCGCGCGCCCCAGCCGGCGCCCAGGCTGGGGGTGGCCCCCGAGCTCGACGTCGCCGCCGCGACCACGACGGCGTTCGTGATGGCCGACCACCAGGTCGGCTGGCACGACATCGAGGACGCCGTCACCGTCTACCACTGGATCCTCTCCGGCACCTCCGGCCTCCCCGCCGGGCTGCAGATCTACCCGACCGCCGGGCAGGCGGCCGCGTTCCTGCACGGCCACCGCGCCCGCCAGGCCCGCGACGTCGAGTGCGGCTGGTGCATCAGCGACCTGCGTCCCCCGCGTGAGCTCGTCGAGATCGACGAGTGCGCCGTCGCCACGACGCGCTACGTGTTCGCGGGCCACTCGCCCAAGGGCGGCGAGACCCTGGAGATGCTGCTGGTCTACCTGTGGGTCGTCGCGACGTCGCGGCCGTCCTACTCCGGCGACGGGACCCGGGTCTACGACCAGGGCGAGGGCGCGGTCCGGTTCCTGCACGCCTGGCGTCTCGAGCAGGGGCTCGAGGACGAGGACTCCTGCCCCATCTGCCCCTGACGCGTCCTGCGCCCGACCCGGGACCTCTAGGCTCTCCGCGTGAGCGCACCCTTCAGACTCGGCTTCGTGACCGGTGCGACCCCGGACAAGTGGGCACGCATCTTCGAGCAGCGCGCCGGCGCGATCGAGCTCGTCCCGGTGACCGAGGACGAGCAGGAGCAGGGCGTCCGCGAACGCACGCTCGACATGGTGCTGGCCCGGCTGCCCGTGGACCGCGAGGACCTGCACTGCATCCCGCTCTACGAGGAGCGGCCGGTCGCGGTGATGGGTGTCGAGCACGTCGCGACGGTGGTGGAGGAGCTGACCACCGAGGACCTCGCCGACGAGCAGCTGGTCCACCCCGAGCGATCGGGGTGGCGACCGGCCGCGGAGCAGCTGGACTGGCCCGCGATGAGCGTCAAGGACGCCGTCGAGACGGTCGCCGCCGGCACCGGAGTGCTCGTGGTGCCGATGTCGGTCGCGCGCCTGCACCATCGCAAGGACGTCACCTTCCGCCCCGTGACCGACCTGCCGACGACCACGATCGGCCTGGTCTGGCGCACCGACCACGACGACGAGCGGGTGCAGACCTTCATCGGCGTCGTGCGCGGCCGCACGGCCAACAGCTCGCGGCGCTGAGCCGGGCGACCGGCGCGGACCTCACCAGGGCTCACCAGGGCTCACCAGGGCTCACCAGGGCTCACCAGGAGGTCGCGAGCGGCCGCCCCTCGGCGTACCCGGCCGCGGACTGCACGCCGACCACCGCCCGCTCGTGCAGCTCGGCCAGCGACGAGGCGCCAGCGTAGGTGCACGCGGAGCGCACGCCCGAGCAGATCTGGTCGATGAGGTCCTCCACCCCGGGGCGGGCGGGGTCGAGGTACATCCGCGAGGCGGAGATCCCCTCCTCGTAGAGACCCTTGCGGGCGCGGTCGTACGCCGACTCGCCGGCCGTCCGGTGCGCGACGGCGCGCGCGGAGGCCATCCCGAAGGAGACCTTGTAGGACCGGCCGCCGTCCTCGACCAGGTCGCCGGGCGACTCGTGCGTCCCGGCGAACCACGACCCGATCATCACGCTCGACGCACCGGCCGCCAGGGCCAACGCCACGTCGCGCGGGTGGCGCACTCCCCCGTCGGCCCAGACGTGGCCGCCGAGGTCGCGCACCGCGGCGGCGCACTCCAGCACCGCGGAGAACTGCGGTCGCCCGACGCCGGTCATCATCCGGGTCGTGCACATGGCCCCCGGCCCGACCCCCACCTTGACGATGTCGGCCCCGGCCTCGACGAGCGCACGGGCGCCGTCGGCGGAGACGACGTTGCCCGCGGCGACGGGCACCTCCGGGTCCAGCGCCCGCACGGCCCGCAGGGCCTCGAGCATCCGGTCCTGGTGACCGTGGGCGGTGTCGACCACGAGGCAGTCCACCCCGGCCCCCAGCAGGGAGGCCGCCTTGGCCGCGACGTCGCCGTTGACCCCGACCGCCGCGGCGACCCGCAGCCCGCCGTCGGAGTCGACCGCGGGGGTGTAGAGCGTCGCGCGCAGGGCCCCCGCCCGCGTCAGCACCCCGACCAGCCGGCCGTCACCGTCGACGGCCACGGCGAGGGCCGCCCGCGCCCGGTCGATCGCGTCGAACGCCTCACGGGGATCGGTGTCGGCCGAGATCGTCACGCTCGCCGGCCGCATCACCTGGTGCACCTGCGCGAACCGGTCGACCTCCTCGCAGTCGTGCACCCCGACGACCCCGACGGGGCGGCCGTCGTCGACGACCACGGCGGCCCGGTGCGCCCGCTTGGGGATCAGCGACATCGCCTCGGCGACGGTCTGGTGGGGCGCCAGCTCGATCGGGGTGTCGAGGACCAGGTGCCGCGACTTCACGAACCGCACCACGTCGCGCACGACCGGCTCGGGGATGTCCTGCGGGATGACGGTGAGGCCACCTCGCCGGGCCACCGTCTCGGCCATCCGCTTCCCCGCGATCGCGGTCATGTTCGCGACCACGAGCGGCACCGTCGCGCCGGTGCCGTCGGTGGTGGCCAGGTCGACGTCGTACCTGCTGGCGACCGCGGAGTGGGCCGGCACCATGAACACGTCGTCGTAGGTGAGGTCGTGCGGTGGGATGACGTCGTTGAGGAAGCGCACGTCGCGAGCCTACGAGGTGCTGCTCCTAGGGTGGCGGCCATGGGGATGCTGGAGGCCGAGGACCGCACCGACCTGCTCGTCGCGGCGTTCGAGCGCCTCACCGACGCTCGACCGACCGTGTTCGGCCGTGCCCCGGGCCGGGTCAACCTGATGGGCGAGCACACCGACTACAACGCCGGGCTCGTCCTGCCGGTCGCGCTGCCCCACGGCACGCGAGCCGCTGCCCGTGCCCGCGACGACGGCCGAGTCCGGCTGCTCAGCCTCCAGCAGGACGACGCGTTCGTCGGTGACCTGGCCGACCGCGGCCCCGGCGGCCCCACCGGCTGGACCGGGTACGCCGCCGGCGTGCTGTGGGCCCTGTCCCGCGAGGGCCTGCCCGTGCCCGGCGTCGACCTGGTCGTCGACTCCACCGTGCCGCTCGGCGCGGGGCTGTCCAGCTCCGCGGCGCTCGAGTGCGCGGTGGGTGCGGCGGTCCTGGGGCTGCTCGAGCGACCGGTGGTGGGTGCCACCGCCGAGCTCCTGGTCCGTGCGGGGATCACCGCCGAGCGCGAGGTCGTCGGCGCCCCCACGGGCGGCATGGACCAGGCCGTGTCCGTCCACGGCACCGCCGACCACGCCCTGCTCATCGACTTCGAGGACGAGCGCCGTCGGTCGGTGCCGCTGCAGCTCACCGAGCGCGGCCTGGCACTGCTCGTCACGGACACCCGGGTCAGCCACGCCCTCGTCGACGGCGGCTACGGGTCGCGACGCGACGACTGCGAGGAGGCGGCCCGGCTGCTCGGCGTCCCGAGCCTGCGGAAGGCCACGCTCGAGCAGGTCGAGGGACTCGACGACGACCGCCTGCGACGACGGGCCCGCCACGTCGTCACCGAGATCGACCGGGTCACCGCCACGGTGGCCGCTCTCGAGACCGACGACCGGGAGGCGCTCGCCCGGCTCACGGCCGACAGCCACGCCTCGATGCGCCAGGACTTCGAGATCTCCTGCCCGGAGCTGGACGCCGCCGTGGCCGCGGCGGTCGGGGCGGGGGCGCTCGGGGCCCGGATGACCGGCGGCGGCTTCGGCGGTTCCGCGGTGGCGTGGGTCCCGACCGAGAGGGTGGACCGGGTCGTCACCGCCATCGACGACAGCTTCGCCGAGGCCGGTTTCCGCAGCCCGCAGCACCTGCTCGCCACCCCCTCCGCCGGTGCCGCGTGGACTCCGGTCGTCGGCTGAGCCCACGTACTCACCCGGATCCGGGTACGCCGGCGGGCGCGAGGACCCGGCCACCCCGCCGAGGCTGGGGGCATGACGAACAACACCGCCCCTGCGTCCCGCACCACCGCCGCCTTCCAGGCCCAGGCCTGGATCTCCTTCGCCATCGCGCTGCTCTCGATGGTCTTCGCCGTGCTCTACCTGCCCGTCGACCCGTGGGTCCGCGCGTTCCTCGGTCTCGGCACGCTCTACCTGACCACCTCGGCGTTCACGCTCGCCAAGATCATCCGCGACCAGCAGGAGTCCTCCTCGGTCACGATGCGCCTGGACCAGGCGCGCGTCGACAAGATCCTGGCCGAGCACGACCCGTTCCGCGCCGTCTCCTGACGCGCGCGGCGCCCCATCCGCGGCGACGCCCCACCCACCCCGCTCGACCGGGCGCCCGCCAGCTGACCTCGTCCGCCACCACGGTGGCCGGCGCGGGAGTGCGCACCGGCCTGTCGGTCGCCACCCACCTCACGATGGGCGCACGCCGCCTGGTGCGGCCCGACGCGACCGCCCCGCCCGTGGAGCCCGAGCCCGTCGTGCCGGGGCCGCCTCCCACCCCCGAGCCGAAGCCAGAGCCGACGCCCGAGCCTGAGCCGGTCACGCCGGGCGTGACGACGGGCACCGAGCCGGCCAGCAAGCCCGCCGCGAAGCCCGCCGCGAAGCCGGCTGCGAAGAAGCGCCGGGCCGCCGACGTACCGCTGAAGAGCGAGCCGACCCCGGCCTCCGCCCTCCCGCCGGAGCCCGAGGGCCCTGACGCCCCGGCCGAGGAGCTCGGCACCGACGGTGCCACCGGCCTCGCCGAGGCGGAGCCGCTGCTCGACGAGGCGACCGTCAAGCAGGTCGCCGCCGAGACCGAGACCCTGCGGCGCGCCGCCGAGTAGAACGACTCGTGCCCCTCAGCGGGCGCCATGGCGCCCGCTGAGGGGCACGACTGCGTCTACCCGGTCCGAGGACTACTTCAGCTCGGCGCTGGAGAGGCCCAGGATGCGGCGGGCGATGATCAGCTGCTGGATCTGCTGGGTGCCCTCGAAGATGTCGAGGATCTTGGAGTCGCGGGCCCACTTCTCGAGCAGCTCGCCCTCGGAGTAGCCCACCGAGCCGCACAGCTCGACGCAGGACAGCGTGATGTCGGAGCCGACCCGGCCGGCCTTGGCCTTGGCCATCGACGCCTCGAGGCTGTTGGGCTCGCGGTTGTCGGCCATCCACGCGGCCTGCATCATCAGCAGCCGGGCACCCTCCCAGTCGGCCTCCATCTGGAGGTACTTCGCCGCGGCGGCGGACTGGACGTGGGCCGGCCGGTCGTAGTCGATCTCGACACCGGCCTGCGTGAGCAGGTCGCGGGTCAGGTCGAGCGCGGCCTTGGCGCAGCCGACGGCCATCGAGGCCACCAGCGGGCGGGTGTTGTCGAAGGTCGCCATCGCGCCGGCGAAGCCCTGCTTGGTGTCGATCTCCGGGGAGCCGAGGAGGTTCTCCTTCGGCACCCGGCAGTCCTCGAAGATGATGGCCGCGGTGTCGGAGGCACGGATGCCGAGCTTGTGCTCGAGGCGCTCGACCCGCATGCCCGGCGTGCCCTTGGCGACGACGAACGACTTGATCGCGGCGCGACCGAGCTCGCGGTCCAGCGTCGCCCACACCACGATGTGGTCGGCCCGGTCACCGGAGGTCACGTAGATCTTCTCGCCGTTGATGACGTACTCGTCACCGTCGAGGACCGCCGTGGTCTTGATGTTGGCCGAGTCCGACCCCACGCCCGGCTCGGTGATCGCCATGCCGGCCCACACCCCGGCGAAGCGCTCGGACTGCTCGTCGTTCGCGACCGAGGCGATGGCGGAGTTGCCGAGGCCCTGGCGCGGCATCGAGAGCAGCAGGCCCACGTCGCCCCAGCACATCTCGGCGATGGACATCACCGAGGCGAGGTTGGCGCCGTTCTTGGTGCCCTCCTGCTTCTCCTCGGGCTTCTCGTCGCGGCGTACGCCGGCGGCACCCGCACCCTCGGACGCGCCGGACTCCGAGAGCCCGTCGATCATCGACGCGAGCATGTCCAGCTCGGTGGGGTAGGCGTGCTCGGCGCGGTCGTACTTGCGCGAGATGGGACGCAGCATGTTCATCGCGACCTGGTGGGCCTGCGAGGCCAGCGGCTTGAGCTTCTTGGGGTCATCCAGAGAAATGGGCACTGTCTTCGGGTTCCCTTCCGGGTTTTCGAGGAGGAGCGAAGCGGGGGATCGAAAAGCTGGAAGGGCTTAGACGAGCACCGCACCTTCCATGACACCGACGGCACGCAGGTCGCGGTACCACCGCTCGACCGGGTGCTCCTTGACGAATCCGTGACCACCGAGCAGCTGGACGCCGTCGTTGCCGATGGCCATCCCCTTCTCGGCGCACAGCTTGCGGGCCAGCGCGACCTCGCGGGTGAACTCCTGGCCGGCGGCGGCGCGGCCGGCGGCCTTGTAGGTGAGCAGACGCATCGCCTGCAGCTCGATCGCGATGTTCGCGACCATGAACGCCACCGACTGGCGGTGGGCGATCGGCTCGCCGAACGCCTCACGGGTCTTGACGTACGGCGTGACGTAGTCGAGCACGGCCTGGCCGGTGCCGACCGCGAGGGCGCACCAGGCGAGGCGGGAGAGCCGGACGCACTCGGTGTAGGTCGACCCGTCGGTCGCGCCGAGCACGGCGTCGGTCGGGACGGTGACGCCCTCGAGGCGCAGCGTGGCCAGCGAGGCCGCGCGCACACCCATGGACGGCTCGGCCTCGACGGTCAGGCCGGCGGTCGAGGACTCGACCAGGAACAGCACGGGCTTGCCCTCGAGCGCGGCACCCACGACGAAGAGCTCGGCCTCGGCGCCGCGCACGACGCCGGCCTTGGTGCCGTCGAGGACGTAGCCCTCGGCGGTCTTCCGGGCAGTGGTCGACGGCTTCAGCACGTCGAAGAGGACCGTGGGCTCCTGCAGCGCGAGGGCGGCGGCAGGAGCGGCATCCTCGGTGAAGGCCGGCAGGTAGGTCTGCTGCTGGGCCTCGGTGCCCCACAGGCCGAGCGCGGTCGCGACCGAGCCGGGGCCGAGCGCGGCCAGCGCGATGCCCATGTCGCCCCTCGACAGCGCCTCGGCCACCAGGGTGCCGGCCATCGCCGAACGCTCCTCGGAGATGCCGCCGAGCGCCTCGGGCACGCCGAGGATCGGCAGGCCGATCTCCAGGCCGGCCTTCAGGACGCCCTCCGGGGTCTCACAGGCCTCGTTCGCCTCGGCGGCGGCGGGGCGGACGACCTCCTCGGCGTACTCCGAGACCACGTCGACGAGCATCTGCTCGTCCTCGGTGGGCGTGAGGTCGAAGACGCCCTTGCGCGGCGCCGCGGGAGCGCGGGTGCCCGCGCCCTTGCCGCCGGCCTTCTTGAACTGGCGGCTCGCGGCCGTCACCGTCCTGAAGCCCTCGCGGGTGCTGGTGAAGACGACCTGCTCGGCCTGCTTGCGCAGGCCGACGCGGTCGAGGAGGTCGCTCTGGGCCAGCTTGTTCAGCGCCGCGACGGCGTACCCGATGGGGTCACGCTGCTCGGAGCTGGCCAGCCCGTGCCTGCCGCCGGGCGACAGGCGCGTCATGAGGCTCTTGCCGATGTCCATGCCAGAAATGTAACTGTGAGTTACACATAGCGCTACAGGTCGTCTCGTGGAGCCGGTCACAGCGCCATGCGTCCGTCTTCCTAGGATCGCCCGCATGTCCGAGATCCCGCCGCCCGAGCACGCGCCGTACGGTCAGCTCCCCACCGGGGGCACCGTGCGACCCATCACCCGCTGGGGCACGCCGGTGATGCACCGCCCGCAGCAACCGGTCACGGTCTTCGACGAGGAGCTGCGCTCCCTGGTCGCCGACATGGTCGCCACGATGTACGCCGCCGACGGGGTCGGGCTCGCCGCCTGCCAGATCGGCGTCGACGCCGCGGTGTTCGTCTTCGACTGCCCCGACGAGTCCGGCGAGCGCACCGTGGGCGTCGTGTGCAACCCCGAGCTCACCCTGCCCGAGGGCCGCGACCGGCACCTCGACGACGCCGACGAGGGCTGCCTGTCCTTCCCCGGCGCGTTCGTGGAGTGCGCCCGTCCCGACCGGGCCTCGGTCACCGGTCAGGGGCTCGACGGCTCCCCCGTCTCCTTCGAGGGCGACGGGCTCCTCGCCCGCTGCCTGCAGCACGAGACCGACCACACCCGCGGCACGGTCTTCGGCGACCGGCTCTCGACCAAGGCCCGCAAGAAGCTCACCAAGGAGCACGACAAGCAGGTCGAGGACTTCCCGCCGGGCTGGCCCGCCGAGGGCTGAGCCGGACGCCTCGTCGGCGGCGACCTCAGCGGCGCGCGGTGACGTAGCAGGCGACCGCTGCGGCGGCGGCGACGTTGAGCGAGTCGATGCCGGCCGCCATCGGGATGATGGCCCGCCGGTCGGCCGACTGCTCCCAGCGCGAGGTCAGCCCGTGCCCCTCCGAGCCCAGCACCAGGGCGACCCGGTCGAGGCCGGCCACCGCCTCCTCCAGGGGTACGGCGTCGGGCGCGAGGGTCAGCGCCACGCTGGTGAACCCGTGGCCGGCCAAGGTCGGCAGCGCGTCGTACCAGTCCGGCACCCGGGTCCAGGGCAGCGAGAACACCGCCCCCATGCCCACCTTGACGGCCCTGCGGTAGAGCGGGTCGGCGCACCGGGGGCTGAGCAGTACGGCGTCCACGCCCAGGGCGGCACCGGAGCGGAAGGCGGCACCGACGTTGGTGTGGTCGACGAGGTCCTCGAGGACCAGCACGAAGCGGGCCCCGTCGATCACCGACTCCAGCGAGGGGTCGGGGCGCCGGTGCAGCGAGGCCAGCGCCCCACGGTGCACGTGGAAGCCGGTCACCCTCTCGGCGAGCGCCTCGGACAGCACGTAGCAGGGCGCGTCGGAGGCGTCGAGGACGTCGGCGAGGCCGTCGAGCCACCGCGGCGCCATCAGGAACGACCGCGCCTCGAAGCCGCCCTCGACCGCACGGCGGACGACCTTCTCGCCCTCGGCGAGGAAGAGCCCGTGCTCGGCCTCCAGGGCACGTCGCAGCTGGACGTCGCGCAGGTCGCGGTAGTCGGCCAGCCTGGGGTCGGCCGGGTCGTCGATCTCGATCAGTCGTGCCACGTCACGAACGGTAGTGACCGGGGCGCGCGACGCCGACGACGTCCCCCACGACGATGATCGCCGGCGGCCGCACAGCGTGCTCGGCCAGGTCGGTGGCCAGCATGGCGAGCGTGGAGAGCACGGTGCGCTCCCCCGGCATCGTCCCCTCCTGGATGACCGCCACCGGTGTGGTCGGCTCGCGTCCTCCGTCGAGCAGCGCCTCGGCGATGGCCGGGGCGTTCTCGACCGCCATGAGCAGCACGACGGTGCCGCGCATCCGGGCGACGGCGTCCCAGGCGACGAGCGAGTCGGGGTGACCCGGCGGCAGGTGCCCGGAGATGACGGTGAACTCGTGCGCCACGCCCCGGTGGGTGACGGGGATGCCCACCGACGCAGGCACGGCGATCGAGGAGGTGAGGCCGGGCACGACCGTGACGGGCACCCCGGCGGCCTGGCAGGCCAGCACCTCCTCGTAGCCGCGACCGAAGACGAAGCCGTCGCCGCCCTTGAAGCGCACGACCCGCTTGCCCTCCCGGGCACGCGCGACGATGACCTCGTTGATGGCCTCCTGGGTGGCCGAGCGTCCACGGGGCAGCTTGGCCACGTCCACGAGCTCGACGTGGGCGGGCAGCTCGTCGAGCAGCTCGCGGGGCGCCAGCCGGTCCGCCACCACGACGTCGGCCGAGGCGAGCGCGTGCCGGGCGGCCACCGTGGCGAGCTCCGGGTCGCCGGGACCACCACCGACCAGGACCACGCCGGCGGTGGTGTCCAGGGTGGTGCGTGCGGTCAGGGTGCCGTCACGGAGCGCCGTCATGATCTCGTCACGGACCCCGGCGGACTTGCGGGGCTCCCGGTTGGCCAGCACCGCGACGGTGAGCCCGCCGTGGCGACCGACCGCCGGGGTCCAGGCCGTCCCCCCGGCGGCGTCGTCGGCGCGGACGCAGAAGATCCGTCGGCGCTCGCACTCCTCCGAGACCAGCGCGTTGGTCTCCGGGTCGTCGGTCGCCGCGACGACGTACCACGCGTCCTCGAGGTCGGCGAGCTCGAAGCGGCGCTCGACCCAGGTGACCTCCCCCGCCAGCCCCTCGAGGGCGGGAGTCACCTCGGGCGAGACCAGCAGGACGTCCGCACCCGCGCCGATGAGGGCGGGTACCCGGCGCTGGGCGACGTGGCCGCCGCCCACCACGACGACCCGGCGTCCGGCCAGGCGCAGTCCGACGGGGTACGGCGGGGCGTCCGTGTGGTCTCCGAGCATGCCCCCATCCTCCCGCGGCCGGAGCGACCCGATCGCACTGCCCGGGTGGTGGTCCACGTGTCGGCGCCGGACTAGGTTCGCGCTATGACGTCCCTGGATCGACCTGTCACCCCGAACCCGTACGACCTGCTGCCGAGCGTGCCGTCCTTCTCGGTGCGCAGCGACGACGTGACCGACGGCCAGCCGCTGGCCCCGGCGCAGGTGGCCGCCGAGGGCAACACCTCACCGCACCTGTCGTGGGAGCCGGGCCCCGAGGGCACGAAGAGCTACACCGTGACCTGCTTCGACCCCGATGCACCCACCCCCAGCGGCTTCTGGCACTGGGTCCTGGTCGACCTGCCGGCCGACTGCACCGAGCTGCCCGCGGGCCTCGGCGCCGAGGACGCCGACCTCCCGGGGTCGGCCTTCATGTGCCGCAACGACGGCGGCCCGAAGGCGTTCATGGGTGCCGCCCCACCCGAGGGCGACCAGGTGCACCGCTACTTCTTCGTGGTGCACGCGGTGACCGAGGAGACCCTCGGGGTCGACTCCGACGCCAGCCCGGCGGTCGTGTCCTTCAACCTGGTCTTCAAGACCGCTGGGCGCGCGATCGTCCACGGGACCTACCAGCACTGACGCCGCCGTCCGGTGCGATCCGTGCCGCTTCGGCCCGCAGCCAGGCCGCGGCGTCGGGGTCGCACCGGTCCGCGTCGGTCAGCCAGTCCACGCACGGCGCCCACGAGCCGGTCACGCCGGCAGCGACGTCCGCGCCAGCCGCCAGGACCAGTGCTGCCGCCCCCGCGAGCGGCTCGGCAGCCCCGGTCTCCGCACGCAGGCGGTCCGCCGCCTGCGTGAGGTCGTCATCTCCCGCGACGGCCACGCGGGTGCTGCGCAGGTGCGCGGCCGCCTCCGGCAGCGTGCCCGCCGCACCAGCACCACAGGCCGCCTCCAGCTCGGCGGCGAGGTCGCCGAGGTGGCGCTCGAGGAGCCAGCTCGGCATCCCACGCGTCGCGAGCACCCGGGAGAGCCAGGCGACCTGGCCGAGGCACCCGTCGGTCGGCAGGTCGCCCAGCGTCACGAGCCACGCGGAGTCGGTGCCGGCGAAGCGCGCGCCGCGATCGGAGTACCTCGCGCGGTAGTAGGCCTCGGCCTCGAAGGTCCGGTGGGCTGCCCGCAGTGCGGCACGAAGACGCTCGGCATCAGTGGTCACCGAGTGGTGCCCCGCGTCGCGGTGCGAGGCACCGGCGTCCGGGGAGCGGCCCATGCGGTTGCGCTGCACCGTGTCGGCCACCCGCGCCCACGCCCGCTGCACCTCGACGAGCACGTCCCCCTCCGCCTGCCCCTGCAGGAGCAGCCGCAGCGTCCCGGGGTCGTGCACCCCGCTGACCAGGCTCACCCGCTCCACCGAGACCACGGCCGCCCACTCGGGCGGCGTCGCGATGACGCCGGTGCGGTCGCGCTCGGCCTCGGCGAGCAGCAGGTCGAGCACCGCCGGGTCGAGCGTCGCTGCCTCGTCGACCACGGGGTCCTCAGCCACGGGCGGTGCCCTCGGAGTCGTCCTCGTCGGCGGCCGGCACCGCGGTGACCACCACGTTGGAGAGGTAGCGGGTGCCGTCCCAGTCCTCGCAGGTGAGCAGCACCAGGCGGCCGTCGACCTCCTGGCTGAACAGGTCGGCGGCGCGACGGGCCAGGGTGCCCTTGCGATAGACCTCGACGTCCTGCACCACGTAGCTCTCGGTCCGCTCCGGGCCCTCTTCCCCCGAGCCACGGTGGCTGTGCACCAGGACCTCGTCACCCTCCGCGAGGGTCTCGAGGTCGTCGAGGGCGCCACCGCCGGTGTGCACCGTGTGCCCGACCACCAGGGCGCTGCCGGTGTCGGCCCCGGGCCGGGCGCCGTCGGCCCACCAGCCGAGGACCTGGGGGTCGGCGGGAGGCACCAGGGTGCGATCCGGCGCCCTGATCGGACGGATCGGGGCGTCGACGTCCAGCGCGGGAACCACCAGCCGGTCGGGGTACCCCGGTCGAGCGGAGGCGTACGTCGCGTCCTCGGTCGTGTCGACGCCGGGTGGCCCCGTCGTGGTGCTGCTGGGCGACGTGGGCGCCGGGGCAGCAGGGGTGGGCCCGCCCTCACCCCGGGTCAGCAGGACCACGGTGAGCACCACGGCGACCAGGAGGACGAGCGCACCGCCGGTCCATGCGCCCCGGGGCGTCCGCAGCCCGCCGCGGAGAGCGGACAGCGCGCGGGCAGGTCGGGACGGGGGCGTGGACGCGGGGGGCACGGCCCCACTGTGCCCGATGACCGGTCGCCGACACCCGCCAGGGCGCTCCCCCCGTGCCTGCAGCCGAGGTGCGACCCGGGGCTCAGCGCATCGACCGACGGTGCAGGACCAGGACCGCGCGGTCGTCGTCGCCGCGGCGCACCTTGCGCAGCACCCGCCGTCCGGCGCCCTCGAAGCCGCCGAGCACCGCGGTGCGGGCGGTCTCGCGCAGCCAGTCGATGCCGGCGTCGATGTCGAGACCGGGACGCTCCACCACGCCGTCGGTGTAGAAGAGCAGGCCGTCGCCGGGCTGCAGCACGCCCGTGCTGTGGTGCAGCTCGGGGCGGGGCTGCACCCCCAGGGCCGTGCCCCGCGCGGAGTCGGCGACCCAGTGCCGGTCGATGTGGTCCCACACCAGCGCGGGCGGGTGGCCGGCCGAGTGCAGCTCGTAGGCACCGGTGCGCAGGTCCACCAGCACGTGCACCGCCGTCGCGAACGTCTCGTCGGAGTCCTGGCGCAGCAGGAAGTCGTTGGCCGCCTCGACCAGGGCCACCGGGGGCAGCGCGCCGATGAGTCCACCGAGCGCACCGGCGAACTGCAGCGCGTCCGTCCCGGCCGCGACCCCCTTGCCGACCACGTCGACGAGCACCATCTCCAGCTGGCCGCGGGACTCGTCGAGTCGGGCCACCATGAAGTCGCCGGCGTACCCCACGTCGTGGGCGGCGACCATCGCCGTCTCGCAGTGCCAGCCGTCCGGCAACGGGGGCACCGTGCCCTGGCGCTGGAGCCGGTCGCGCAGGTCCGCCAGCATCGCCCCGCCCAACGGCACCGGGAGGCCGGAGCGCTGGTGTCGCGACTGGTAGAGGATCAGCGCCCCGCCGAGCGCGAGCGCGGCCATGCCCGAGGCCCGGGCGCTGCCGAACTGGCCGTCGTGCAGACCGTCCACCACCGCCAGCGTGAGGGCGCCCAGCACCGTGTAGGCCACCAGCACCGTGAGCTGGCGGTGCTTGAGCAGCAGCATCCCCACGACCAGCCACACGAAGTACGTGCCGACCGGCATCACGGAGTAGAACGGCAGCGAGATCCCGAAGCAGACCGTCACGGCCGCCAGCAGCAGCGCCAGCACCGTCCACTGGCTGCGCGAGGTGCCGCTGCGCCACTCGCCCACGAGCGTGTGGCTGGGTCTGGGGCGGTCGGGCACGAGTCGCACCCTAGGCCCTGCGGGGGTCGGGCGTGGCTCGGTCGTGACGACCCGTGTCGCCGCACTAGGCTGGCGGCCCGTGCCGTCGCGACGCAGGACCTCCGAGCCCGTGCTGGTCAGCGCGCACCGCTGCGGTGCCGGCGAGGACCGGCACCTCGAGAACACCCGACCGGCGCTGGAGCGGGCGCTCTCCCTGGACGTCGACTTCGTGGAGTTCGACGTGCAGCGCTGTGCCGACGACACCTTCGTGCTCTTCCACGACCACGAGATCGAGGTCGACGGGCGACGTACGCCGCTGAGCGACCTGACCGTCGCGCGCCTCGAGCAGCTGGTCGGTCCGCTGCTGCGCTACGACGAGGTCCTCGCTGCCCTCGCCGGCCGCCGGCGGGCGCACATCGACCTCAAGTTCACCTCGCCCCACGCCGCCTACCGCGACCCGGCCGCCACCCACGAGGTGCGCGCCGCCCGCCGGGCCGTGGAGGTGCTGGGGCCCGAGAACCTGGTCGTGACCACGCTGGAGGACGCCTCGGTCCGTGCGGTCAGGGACTGGGCCGACGCCGCGGGCCTGGACCTGCTGGTCGGGCTGTCCCTGGGGCGCAGCGTCAAGGGGCTCCCCGTGGTGCGTCAGGTCCGCACCCGGTGGTCCGAGCTGCGGCCGCACCTGCGCCTGTCGGGCTCGCGCGCCAACCTGGTGGTCGCCAAGCACACCCTGGCCCGCCTCGGCGTGGCCGCCTACGCCCGCCGCCGCGGGCTGCCGCTGCTGGTGTGGACCGTCGACACGGAGCGCTCGCTGCGCTACTGGATGCGTCCCGGACGCGCCTGGCTGGTCACGAGCAACCGCCCCGAGGTGGCCCTGCGCACCCGTGAGCGCGTTGCTGCCAGGATGAGGCCGTGACCCCTCGCCCGGACCACGACCCCGCGCAGCGCACCGACGTCCTCGGGGAGCCCTGGCTCGCGGAGACCATCGACCTCGGCCACGACGAGGAGGGGCCCGTCGTCGCGACGCTGGTCTCCCGGCGTGCCGCCCGGCCCACCGGCCGCGCCGTGCTGCACGTGCACGGGTTCGCCGACTACTTCTTCCAGGTCGAGTACGCCGCGTGGTGGCTCGAGCGCGGCTACGACTTCTACGCCCTCGACCTGCGCAAGTACGGCCGGTCGCTGCTGCCGGGGCAGACCGCCAACCACGTCACCGACCTCGCCGCGTACGACGAGGAGCTGGACGCCGCCTGGGGTCTCATCACCTCCCGCGACGACCACGACCACGTCGTCGCCTCGGCGCACTCCACCGGCGGCCTGACCCTGCCGCTGTGGCTCGACCGCCGGCGTCCCCCGCAGCTGGCCGGGCTGGTCCTCAACTCCCCGTGGCTGGACCTGCAGGGCAGCGTCCTGCTGCGCACCATCGGCACGGTCGTGCTCAAGGAGCTCGGCCGGCGGCGGCCGCTGCAGGAGATCAAGCGGGAGGTCAACGGTCTCTACGGGCGCTCGTTGCACCGCGACCACGACGGCGAGTGGGACTTCGACCTGGACTGGAAGCCCTTGGAGTCCTTCCGGATCCACGCCGGCTGGCTCCGCGCCATCCGCGACGGCCACGCCCGGCTGCAGCAGGGCCTGGAGGTGCCCGCGCCGGTGCTGGTCCTGTCCTCGGACCGCTCCTCGCTGCCCACCGACATGACCGACGACGTCCACGAGTCCGACGTCGTCCTGGAGGTGCCGCAGATCCGCCGCTGGGCCACGGCCGTCGGCCCGCACGTCACCTACGTCGCCGTCCCCGGGGCCCGGCACGACGTCGTGCTGTCGCGGCGACCCGCGCGCGACCGCGTCTACGCCGAGATCCAGCGGTGGCACGCGGCGTACGTCGCCGACTGACCCGCACCGGGGCGGACCTCCCCCACACGGCTGGCCGTCATCGCTATGGTCGCTGCATGAACCCTGTGACCGGACTCTCCCTCGGCCGCATCATCATAGGCGCCGCCTCGGTGGCCAACCCGACGATGGTGACCAAGGCCTTCGGCCTCGACGTGGCGGCGAACCCGCAGACCGCGTTCATGACCCGTCTCTTCGGTGCCCGCGAGATCGCGCTGGGCGCGGCGACGCTCGTGGCGTCCGGCAAGGGCCGCACCGGCCTGGTGCTGCTCGGTGTGGGCGTCGACGGCGCCGACGCCTACGCCGGCTACGTCGGCCCGAAGGCCGACGGCATCGACGCCAAGGCCGGGATGATGATGACCGGCGTGGCCGGCGGTGCGGTGCTCTCCGGCCTGCTCGGCCTCGTCGTGCGCGGCGGGTCGAAGGCGGCCACGGTCACCAAGGCCGAGGCCAAGGCCGCCAAGAAGGCTGCGAGGAAGAGCGCCAAGAAGGCCGCGAAGAAGGGCTGACCGCTCGGACGTGACGACGGCCCGCACCCCTGGGGGTGCGGGCCGTCGTGCGTCCCGGTGCGCTCAGCTGAGCGGGTCCTCCCCGCCGGCGGGGCCCGACTGCTCCGTGCCACCGGCGGCGCTGGAGCCACCGGAGCCGCGGCGCGGGTTGGCCGCCGCCTGGGCCTCCTTGATCGCGGCCTGGACCGCGTCGTCGGCCGAGGACTTCCCGCTGGCCGGGACGGCCGGCTCGCTGGGACCCATGTCGACCCGCTTGGCGGGGCCGGAGGTCTCCTGCGGGATGCCCTGCAGGTTGTTCATCGTCGAGCCGAGGCCCTCCAGCGCCTTGCCGATCTCGCTCGGCACGATCCACACCTTGTTGGCGTCGCCCTGCGCGATCTGCGGCATCATCTGGAGGTACTGGTAGGCCAGCAGCGACTGGTCGGGGCGGCCGTCGTGGATCGCCTGGAAGACCGTCTGGATGGCCTGCCCCTCACCCTGGGCCCGCAGGATCGCGGCCTCACGGTCGGCCTGGGCGCGCAGGATCGAGGACTCCCGCTCACCCTCGGCGTTGAGGATCGCGGACTGCTTGTTGCCCTCCGCGGTGAGGATGGCCGACTGCCGGTCACCCTCAGCGGTGAGGATCGCCGCGCGCTTGTCACGGTCGGCGCGCATCTGCTTCTCCATGGAGTCCTTGATCGACGGCGGCGGGTCGATCCCCTTGATCTCCACGCGGTTGACGCGCACGCCCCACTTGCCGGTCGCCTCGTCGAGGACGCCGCGCAGTCCGCCGTTGATGGACTCGCGCGAGGTCAGCGTCTCCTCGAGGTCCATGCCACCGACGATGTTGCGCAGCGTGGTCATCGTCAGCTGCTCGATGGCCTGGATGTAGTTGGCGATCTCGTAGGTCGCCGCCACCGGGTCGGTGACCTGGAAGTAGATGACGGTGTCGATCGAGACCACGAGGTTGTCCTCGGTGATCACCGGCTGCGGCGGGAAGCTCACGACCTGCTCGCGCATGTCGATCACGTAGCGGACCTTGTCGATGAACGGCACGACGACGTTGAGGCCGGGGTCGAGGGTGGTGCGGTACTTGCCGAACCGCTCGACGATGCCGGCCCGAGCCTGCGGCACGATCCGGATCGTCTTGGCCAGGACGGTCAGGACGAACAGGAAGATCAGTGCGAGCAGGATCAGGATCGCGAGACCCATGGTGCTCCTTCGTGTGGACGGACGGGGGGGCGATCCCGGGAACGCCGAGATCGGTCGGGGGTCAGGGGGTGGGGCCGGCCGGGGGCACCGGCGGCGCCGGCGGCAACGGGGCGCCGGTCGGGTGCACGTACGCCGTCGCACCGCGGATCTCGAGCACCTCGACGGTCTGGCCGGGCTCGATGACGAGGTGCTCGTCGTAGGGGGCGGCGGACCAGACGTCCCCGGCCAGGCGGACCCGGCCCGACTCGGTGCCGGTGATCTGCGCGGTGACCACGCCCTGGGTGCCGATCAGCTTGCCGGTGCCGAGCCGCAGGTCGGGGCCACCGTGCAGGCGGGCCACCAGGGGCGGTCGGAGCAGGGTGAGGGTCGCCAGCGACGTACCGAGCGCGACGAGCACCTGCAGGGCCAGCGGTGCGTCGAAGGCGCCGGCGACCACGCCGCCCATCGCACCGACGGCGAGCATCAGGAAGATGAGGTCGAGGCTGAACATCTCGGCCACGCCGAACATCGCGGCGAGCCCGAGCCAGGCGGCCCACGCGTGGTCGTTCAGCCAGTCCATGACCCGACCCTACAAGGCGGTCAACGGGCCCGGGTGCGCCGTCGCGCCGCCCACCGGCCCTCGTCGTGGCTCACGGTCAACGGCATGCCGAAGGTCGCCGACAGGTTCTGCTCGGTGACCGTCTGGTCCAGCAACCCGGCGGCCACGACACGGCCCTGCCGCAGCATCAGCGCGTGGGTGAACCCGGGCGGGATCTCCTCCACGTGGTGGGAGACCAGCACCGTCGCGGGCGAGTCGGGGTCGTAGGCCAGCATCGACAGCGTCGAGACGAGGTCCTCGCGGCCGCCGAGGTCGAGCCCGGCAGCGGGCTCGTCGAGGAGCAGCAGCTCGGGGTCGCTCATCAGCGCCCGCGCGATCTGGACCCGCTTGCGCTCCCCCTCGGACAGCGTGCCGAAGGTCCGCGGCGCCAGGTGCTTGGCGCCGAGCTCGCGCAGCAGGGACTCGGCACGGTCGTGGTCGAGGTCGTCGTACATCTCCCGCCAGCGGCCCAGCACGCCGTACGCCGCCGAGACCACCACGTCGTGGACGGTCTCGTGCCGGGGGATCCGCTCGGCGAGCGCGGCGCTGGTCAGGCCGATGCGCGGGCGCAGCTCGAAGACGTCGACCGACCCGAGCCGCTCCTCGAGCACCTCCACCGACCCCTGGGTGGGGAACAGCTGCGCCGAGGCGATCTGGAGCAGGGTCGTCTTGCCCGCACCGTTGGGACCTAGCACCACCCAGCGCTCGTCCTCCTCCACGGTCCAGCTGACCCGGTCGAGGAGGACGGAGTCCCCACGGCGCACGGTGACGTCGACGAGCTCGAGAACCGCAGCCATGGCGTCACCCTAACGAGCCGCCACCCCGGTCGGCGCTCCCCCGCCGGGGTCGTGCGCGTAGCCTCTGCCGCCGTGACCTCGTCGCTGCCCGCCTCCGCACGCCTCGCGTGGTGGGGCACCGCCTGGCTGGCCGGTCACGTGGTCACCGACCTGCTGCTCGACGAGGTCGTGGGTGACGACGTCACCCACGCCGTCGCCGGTCTGGCCGGCCTGGGGCTCGGCGGGTCGGAGGACGTCTCCGAGACCCTGCTCGGCGGCCTGGCGCGGCTGCGCGCCGAGGGGGTCGCCTCGTTCGGCGCGGCGTTCCCCGTCGAGGGCGACCCGGTCGGCCTGGGCGGGCCCCCCGACCTGAACCACGCGGCGATCGAGGCCGGGGAGGCCGTCGTGGTGCTGCTGCAGGACGGGTCCGCGGTCGGTCTGGTGCCCGAGCGGGTGGGGCCGACCACGACGTGGGTCGCGCACCGCGGCGTACGCCGGCAGCTGCCCGACGTCGGCGAGGCCGACCGCGGCCTGCGCTCGGCGCTGCTCCGGAGCGCCGACGCGCTCGCGGCGCTCGACGTGGCGCGCTGGCGCCCCGAGGTCGCCGACCGGCTCACCGACCTGCGGCACCGCGACCCGCTGGCCGCGCCGCCGGGCGTGCCCGAGCGTTGCGTCTCCCTCGCCGCCCGCGCCCTGCACGCGCTGGAGGTCGTCGAGCTCGCCCTTCAGGACGACGGCGGGGCGCTGAGCCTGCACGAGATCACGCGCCGAGAGCAGGCGATCCTCCCGCTGGGGGCAGCGGCACGACGCGCCCTCGTCGCGGCCTGCTCGCCCGAGGTCTGGCCGCCCGCGTGAGCACGGGAGCGGCCACCGATAGCCTCGTGCCGCGATGAGCACCTCTGACAGCGCCCCGGACCGGGCCCACCGACCCGACACCCTGCTGGTCACGCTGACCGGCCGCGAGCGCCCCGGCGTCACCTCGGCGGTCTTCGCGACCCTGGGCAGGGCGGGGGTCGAGGTCGTGGACCTCGAGCAGATCGTGCTGCGGCGTCGGCTCATCCTCGGCCTGCTGGTGACGGCCCCCGACGACGTCCAGAGCCTGCGCCAGGACCTCCAAGCGACGGCGGACGAGCTGTCGATGACCCTGGAGGTGGAGCCGGGGAGCGGCGACACCAGCCAGCCCTCGCACGGACGCGCGCACGTCACCGTGCTCGGCACCCCGCTCACCGCTGCCGCGATGGCCGCGGTGGCCGGTCGCATCGCCGATGCCGGCGCCAACATCGACCGCATCGAGCGGATGGCGCGCTACCCGGTCACCGCACTGGACCTGCACGTCTCGGGCGCGGCTCCTGACGCGCTGCGCGCGGAGCTGGCCGCCGAGGCCGCCCGGCAGGGCATCGACGTCGCGGTCCAGCCCGCCGACCTGCTGCGTCGCGGCATGCGCCTGATCGTGATGGACGTCGACTCCACGCTGATCCAGGGCGAGGTCATCGAGATGATCGCCGCGCACGCCGGCTGCGAGGCCGAGGTCGCGGAGGTCACCGAGCGGGCGATGCGCGGCGAGCTCGACTTCGAGGAGTCGCTCCGCTCGCGGGTCGCGCTCCTCGAGGGTGTGCCCGCCTCCGCCCTGCACGAGGTCTACGACTCCATCCAGCTCGCGCCGGGCGCGCGCACCATGGTGCGCACCCTGCGCCGGCTGGGCTACCGCTTCGCGATCGTCTCCGGCGGCTTCAGCCAGATCACCGACCGGCTGGCGGTCGACCTCGGCATCCACTTCGCCCGCGCCAACGAGCTCGAGATCGTCGACGGCCGCCTGACGGGCCGCATCGTCGGCCAGGTGGTGGACCGGGCTGGCAAGGCCGCGGCCCTGCGGGAGTTCGCCGCCGAGGTCGGCGTCGACGTGGCGTCCACGATCGCCATCGGCGACGGCGCCAACGACCTCGACATGCTCGCCGCCGCCGGCCTGGGCATCGCCTACAACGCCAAGCCGGCCGTCCGCGACGCCGCGGACACGGCCGTGAACGTGCCGTACCTCGACACGATCATGTACCTCCTGGGCATCTCCCGCGAGGAGATCGAGGCCGCCGACAGCGCGGCCGGCGTCACCACCCCTGCTCCCCCGGTCTGACTCCCCCGCCGACATTCCGAACGGGCGCGTCCTTCCGGAAGGTTGCGCCGGTTCGGCGGTCAGGAGCGCGGGACGTGGTGGGCGACGACGGTGCCGCCCTGCTCGTCGAGGTCGCTCCAGTCACCGGTGAGGTCGAAGATCGTCATCGCGCTGGTGGGGTAGCCCATGACCAGGGCGTTGGAGGCCTCCTCGTCGCCCTCGCCGTCGTCGAGGAGCTGGGCGAGGTAGCCCATCGTCGGGTTGTGACCGATGACGAGCAGCGCGACCGCGTCCTCGGGGACCTCGCGGACGAGGTCCAGGGCGGTCTCGGGACCGGCCTCGTAGAGCGTGTCGTTCTCGTCGGTCTCGATCGTGTCGGCGTCCCAGCCGGCGCCGTCGGCGACCGCGGCCCAGGTCTCGCGGGTGCGCAGGGCCGCCGAGACCAGCACGTGGTCGGGCTCGAAGCCCTGCTCGACCAGCCAGCGTCCGGCCATCGCCCCCTCCTCCACGCCTCGGTCGGCGAGGTGGCGGTCGAAGTCCGAGGGGCCGTGCTGCTCGGCCTTGGCGTGGCGCATCACGACGATGCGACGCGGGGTGTCCTTGCGGGCGTTGTCGGGCACGGGCCCAATCTCCCAGGCCGGAGGGCCCCGCTCAACAGCGGGGTGCCGGCCGTCGGCCTCAGGCGCCCATGGCGTGGAAGCCGCCGTCGACGTGGACGATCTCGCCGGTCGTGGCCGGGAAGAAGTCCGACAGCAGGGCGCAGACGGCCCTGGCGGTGGGCTCCTGGTCGGTGTTGTCCCAGCCCAGCGGCGCCCGGGTCGTCCACATGTCCTCGAGCTCGGTGAACCCGGGGATCGCCTTGGCCGCCAGCGTGCGCAGCGGCCCGGCGGAGACCAGGTTGACGCGGATGCCCTCGGGGCCGAGGTCGCGGGCGAGGTAGCGCGAGCACGACTCGAGACCGGCCTTCGCCACGCCCATCCAGTCGTACGCCGGCCACGCCACGGTCGCGTCGAAGGTGAGGCCGACGATCGAGCCGCCCTGGCCCATCAGCGGGCGGCAGGCGGTGGCCAGCGACTTCAGGGAGTACGCCGAGACCTGCACGGCCTGGGCGACGTCCTCCCACGGGCCGCCGAGGAACTTCCCGCCCAGCAGGGTCTCGGGGTTGCCGTAGGCGATCGAGTGGACGACCCCGTCGAGCCCGGCATCGGGACCGAGGTGCTCGCGGACCAGTTCCGGGAGCCGCTCGAGGTGATCGGGGTCGGTCACGTCCAGCTCGAGCACGGCCGGCTCGACCGGCAGCCGCTTGGCGATGCGGCGGGTGATGCCCAGTGCCCGACCGAAGTTGGAGATCAGGACCGTCGCGCCCTGCTCCTGGGCCACCTTGGCGGTGGCGAAGCCGATCGAGGAGTCCATCGTGACGCCCGCGACCAGGATCCGCTTGCCCTCGAGAATCCCTGCCATGTCAGTGCCCCATCCCCAGTCCACCGTCGACGGGGATCACGGCCCCGGTGACGTACGTCGCGCCGGGGCCGGTCAGCCACAGCACCGTGCTCGCGATCTCGTCGGTGGTGCCGTACCGCTGCAGCGGCACCTGCGACTTGATCGTGTCCTTCTGCTCGTCGCTGAGCACCGCGGTCATGTCGGTCTCGATGAAGCCCGGCGCTACCACGTTGGCGGTGATCGAGCGCGAACCCAGCTCCCGCGCGATCGAGCGGGCCATGCCGACCAGGCCGGCCTTGGAGGCGGCGTAGTTGACCTGCCCGGCCGAGCCGAGGAGGCCCACGACCGAGGAGATGAAGACGATGCGGCCGCGCCGCAGGCGCAGCATGCCCTTCGAGGCCCGCTTGGCCAGTCGGAATGAGCCGGTGAGGTTGGTGTCGAGCACCGAGGACCAGTCGCCCTCGCTCATCCGCAGCAGCAGCGTGTCGGCGGTGATGCCGGCGTTGGCCACCAGCACCTCGACCGGACCGTGCGCGGCCTCGATCTCGGCGAAGGCCGCCTCGACGGCGTCGGGGTCGGTGACGTCGCAGCGGACGTCGAGGGCGCCCTCGGGGGCGCCGCCGCTGCGGGTGGTCACGGCGACCTTGTCACCCTGCGCGAGGAAGGCCTCGGCGATGGCGCGGCCGATGCCGCGGTTGCCTCCGGTCACGAGGACCGAACGGGGCTCGGGAACTGGTGCGTCGCTCACGCGGATCGACGCTAGTGATTACCGAGGGGTACCCGAAATGAGCGTCCCAGCAGCGCGCGTCACGGGCACCGCGGCGGAGCCGGTCGACCCGTCGTCGACCGGCGGTGGAGGCGACGTCGCTCAGTCGTCCTCGAGGCGGAAGCCGATCTTCAGGCCCACCTGGAAGTGCTCGACGGCGCCGTCCTTGACCTGGCCACGGACCTGGGTCATCTCGAACCAGTCGACGTGGCGCAGCGTCTGGGCGGCGCGCTCGATGCCGTTGCGGATGGCCTGGTCGATCCCGTCCGGGGACGTGCCGACGATCTCGGTGATGCGGTAGGTGCGGTTCGTCACGCGCCGACCCTACTCCCGTGCGGCGCTCCTCACCCCGCGAGGCCTCGGGCGTCGACCGGCGCCCCCGTAGGATCGACGCATGGCACGCCAGCGCGAGGACCGCGACACCGCGGTCCGCATCACCTCCGCGGCGCCCAGCCCGCACGAGGACCTGCGCCGCCGGCAACGTCGTTACCTGCTCTCGATGAGCCTGCGCTCGGCCTGCTTCGTGGGCGCGGTCGTCGCCGGCCTGGCCGGCATCGACTGGCTGTGGCCCATCCTCATCGCCGGCGCGCTGGTGCTCCCCTACATCGCGGTGGTGCTGGCCAACGTCCGGGCCACCCGCATGGAGGACTACGACCTGCGCGACGCCGCGTTCACCCACCGGGTCCTGGGCGGCTCGGGCTCCTCCCAGAGCCCCCTCGGCGTGTCCTCGGAGCGCTGAGTGGGCGCGCTGGACGAGCCGGACGTCTGCTCCGGCAAGGGCTGCCGCGCGGCGGCCACGCACGCGCTGCTGTGGAACAACCCGAAGATCCACACGCCCGAGCGCCGCAAGGCCTGGCTCGCGTGCCCGGACCACCTCGAGTCGCTGCGGTCGTTCCTGGGGTCCCGCGGCTTCATCCGTGACGTCGTCGAGCACGAGAAGGGCGCCGACCACACCGTCTGACCCGGCCCGCATGCCGAACCGGCGTATCAACACGCCGGCTCGACAGCGGTCAGGCGGTCGGGGGTGCGGCTCAGCCGCCGATGGCGGACATCGGCCGGGTGGGCTGGAGGAACGTCTCGTCGTCGATGCCGTGGCCGGCGGCCTTGCCGCGCATGGCCACGACCCAGCGGTCGGCGAGCTCCTCGTCGCTGGCGCCTTCGCGCATGGCGGTGCGCAGGTCGGACTCCTCGCGCGCGAAGAGGCAGTTGCGCACCTGCCCGTCGGCGGTGAGTCGGACCCGGTCGCAGTCGCCGCAGAACGGGCGCGTGACCGAGGCGATGACCCCGACCGTGCCCGGTCCACCGTCGACGGTGAACAGCTCGGCGGGCGCGCTGCCGCGCGGCTCGGCGGCCGGGGCCAGCACGAACTCGCGCTCGAGGAGCGCGAAGATCTCGTCGGCGGTCACCATCGCCTCGCGGTGCCAGCCGTGCTGGGCATCGAGCGGCATCTGCTCGATGAAGCGCAGGTGGTAGCCCTCCGCGAGGCACCACCGCAGCAGCTCGCCCGCCTGGTCGTCGTTGACCCCACGCAGCAGGACCGCGTTGACCTTGACCGGGCCCAGCCCGGCGTCACGGGCGGCGGCCAGCCCCTCGAGCACGTCGTTGAGGCGGTCGCGCCGCGTGATGGTCTCGAAGGTGTCGCGCCGCACCGTGTCCAGGCTGACGTTGACCCGGTCCAGGCCCGCCCCGGCCAGCGCCGTGGCCGTCCTCGCGAGCCCGAGCGCATTGGTCGTGGCGGACAGGTTGAGGTGCTCGCCCAGAGCCCGCGTCCGGCGTACGACGTCGACGAGGCCGCGTCGCACCAGCGGCTCTCCCCCGGTGAACCGGACCTCGTCGACACCGAGGTGCTCCACGGCGATCCTGATCAGCCGGACCACCTCGTCGTCGGTGAGGACCTGCTCGCCCGGGAGCCAGTCGAGGCCCTCGGCGGGCATGCAGTAGCTGCAGCGGAGGTTGCACCGGTCGGTCAGCGAGACCCGCAGGTCCGTCGCGACTCGGCCGAAGCGGTCGGCGAGGGGGCGGGTGACCATGGCCGCAAGCATACGGCCGGTGCCTGAGGGTTCCCGGCGGCTCGCTAGCCTCGGGGCGTGCGTTCGTTCGGCTTCCTGCTGTCGCGGCGGTGGCTGCTCTTCGCCCTCGCCGTCGCCCTGCTGTCCTGGGGTGCCTGGTGGCTCGGTGAGTGGCAGTTCGACCGGCTCGAGGAGCGGCAGTCGGACAACGCGATCATCCGCGCCAACGAGACCCAGGAGCCGGCGCCCGTCGCGGACGTCCTGGCGCCGGGCCGCGAGGTCCGCGAGGCGGACGAGTGGCGGGTCGTCACCGCCACCGGGGAGTACGCCGTCGAGGACACGGTCATCGTCCGCTACCGCACCCGTGACGGCATCGCGGGCGTCGACGTGGTGGTGCCGCTGGTGACCGACTCGGGGACCTCGCTGCTGGTCGACCGCGGCTGGCTGCGCACCCAGAACGCCGGCACCGCCGAGCCCGACGACGTGCCCGCTCCGCCGTCCGGGACGGTCACGGTGTCTGGCTACGTCCGAGCCGACGGCTCCGGCGACAGCACCACCGTGAGCAACCGGTCCACGCGCGCGATCGACAGCGAGAAGGTGGGCGAGGCGCTGGACCGCGAGGTCTACGGCGGCTTCGTGGAGCTGCGCTCGGAGGACCCGGCCCCCGCCACCGCGCTGGAGCCGGTCGAGCTGCCCGAGCTCAACGACGGCCCGCACTTCTTCTACGGGCTGCAGTGGTGGTTCTTCGGCGTCCTGGCCGTGTTCGGCTTCGGCTACCTCGCCTACGACGAGCGCCGTCGCGGTCCACGCGGCCAGCGGCCGCGGCGCAGCTCGCGCGGCACGCCGGGCGCCGCTCCCTCCGCTGCGGACTGAGCGCGGCCGGGGTCGGGGCCGGTCAGGCCGGTGCGTCCGAGGTGTCGTCGAGGAACTGCGTGCGGTGCAGGTCGGCGTACAGCCCACCCCGGGCGAGCAGCTCGGCATGGGTGCCGCGTTCGGCGATCCGACCGTCCTCGAGCACCAGGATCAGGTCGGCGTCGCGCACGGTGGAGAGACGGTGCGCGATCACCAGCGACGTGCGCCCCTCCAGCGCGGCGTCCAGGGCACGCTGCACGGCAGCCTCGGACTCCGAGTCCAGGTGGGCGGTGGCCTCGTCGAGCACCACGATGCTCGGGGCCTTGAGCAGCAGGCGCGCGATCGCGAGCCGCTGACGCTCACCGCCGGACAGCCGGTAGCCACGGTCCCCGACGACGGTGTCGAGGCCCTCGGGCAGCCGCCGGACCAGGGCCGCCACCTGGGCGGCCTCCAGGGCTCGCCAGATCTCGGTGTCGTCCGCCCCGGGACGCGCGTAGAGCATGTTGGCCCGGATGGTGTCGTGGAACATGTGGGCGTCCTGGGTGACGTAGCCGACGACGTCCTCCAGCGACTGCAGCGACACGTCGCGCACGTCGACACCTCCGACGCGCACCGCACCGGCGGTGACGTCGTAGAGCCGGGCGACCAGGTGCGTCACCGTGGTCTTGCCGGCCCCCGACGGCCCGACCAGCGCGACCATCTGCCCGGGCTCGGCGACGAAGGAGACGTCGCGCAGCACCGGTCCCCCGGGACTGGAGACGTCGGGACGCTGCACGCCCTCCAACGAGGGCAGCGACACCTCGTCGGCACCGGGGTAGGTGAAGTCCACGCTGTCGAGCTCGAGCCGGCCGGCGGTGCGGGGCAGGTCGACGGCGTCGTCCTTCTCCTGGACCAGCGACGGCAGGTCGAGCACCTCGAAGACCCGCTCGAAGGAGACCAGCGCGGTCATCACGTCGATGCGCACGTTCGAGAGGCCCTGCAGCGGCCCGAGCAGGCGCAGCAGCAGCGTCGCGAGCGCGAGCAGGGTGCCGACCGACAGGGTCCCGGAGATGGCGAGCTGACCGCCCACGCCGTAGACCAGGGCCGTCGCGAGCGCGGGCACCGCGAGCATGGCGGCGCCGAAGACCCGGGTGGTCAGGGTGATGCGGACACCGAGGTCGCGCACCCGGCCGGCTTTGGACGCGAAGGCCTCGTCCTCCTCGTCGCGTCGGCCGAAGAGCTTGAGCAGCAGGGCGCCACCGACGTTGAAGCGCTCGGTCATCATGTTGCCGAGGTCGGCGTTGCCGTCCATCTGCTGCCGGGTCAGTCCGGCCAGCCTGGTGCTGACCCACTTCGAGGCCACCATGAGCAGGGGGAACAGCGCCAGGCACAGCAGCGTCACCCGCCAGCTCAGCGCCAGCATCGTGATCCCGACGACCAGCACGGCCACTGCGTTGGACACCGTCGTGGACAGGGTGCTGGTGAAGGCACGCTGGGCGCCGATGACGTCGTTGTTGAGGCGGCTGACCAGGGCCCCGGTCTGCGTGCGGGTGAAGAACGCCATCGACTGACGCTGCACGTGCCCGAAGACCTGGGTGCGCAGGTCGTAGATCAGCCCCTCGCCGATCCGGGCCGACAGCCAGGCGAGCAGGATGCTCATGCCCGCGGTGAAGACCGCCAGACCGGCCATGGCCAGCGCCAACCAGGCGACCAACGACCGGTTGCCGTCCAGGATGCCGTCGTCGACGATGCGCTGGACCAGCAGGGGCGAGGCCACCACGAGGCTGGCGTCGACCACGGTGAGCGCGAGGAACACCGAGATGGTGCGGCGGTGCGGCACGGCGAAGCCGAGCACCCGGCGCAGGGTGGCTCGGCCCACGCGCTTGTCGAGCGCGCTGCGGTCCGAGCGCAGGTGCCGCCAGGCGGCCCCGGCGTTCATCATCCCCGACACGTGTCCTCCTGCTGTTGTGAGCCGTCCCGGTGGGGCACGGGCCTCGAGGGACCGGTCCCCCCGGCTCAGCCCCCGGCGAGGGCGCGGAAGCGCCGCGCCTGGGCCTCGCGCTCGAGACGACGCTGGTCCTCCAGCGGCGTGGCGGCCGCCGAGAGCATCAGCGCCTTGGTCTCGCGGACCGCGTCCGGCGCGGCCGAGGTGAGGGCCTGCACCAGGCCCGCGATGGTGTCGTCGAGCGCCTCGGTCGGCACCACCTCGAGCGCCAGCCCGATCCGCAGGGCCTCCGCGGCGCCGACCATGCGGGCCGACACGCAGATCTCGAGTGCTCGTGCGTACCCAACGGCCTCGACCAGCGGCTTTGTTCCCGTCAGGTCCGGGACGAGCCCGAGCGCCGACTCCTTCATGCACAGCTGGGCGTCCTCGGCCAGCACCCGCATGTCGCACGAGAGCGCGAGCTGGAAGCCGGCGCCGACGGCGTAGCCCTGCACGGCCGCGACCGAGAGGATGCGCGGGTCGCGCAGCCAGGTGAAGCCGCGCTGGTAGTCGTCGATCACCGCCGACATCGAGGCGTCGTCGAGGGCCAGCAGGGAGGCGACGGTCTCCACGCCGTCGCCGGCCCCGGCCGGGTCGAGCATGGCCCGGTCCAGGCCGGCCGAGAACGTGCTGCCGGCACCCCGGAGCACGACCACGCGCACCGCGTCGTCGGTGACGAGCGACTCCCCCAGCGTGGCGAGCATCCGCCACATCGCGGGGGTCTGGGCGTTGCGGACCTCCTGGCGGTCCAGGGTCACGGTCGCGACCGGCCCCTCGACGGAGAGGGCGAGCCCGGCCGCGGCCAGCTCCTGCGCATCGGGACGGGGTACGGCGGTGGGCGTCATGTCCGGGAGTCTAGGAACCAACCGGGTGGGCGGCCCCACCGGTCGCCGCCCGGCCCCTCTCGCACCGGGGTCGGTCAGGCGAGCGAGACGAGGTCGGCGTACCCGTCGTTCCAGAGGTCCTCGTCACCGTCGGGCAGCAGGAGCACCCGGTCGGGCTCGAGGGCGTGCACGGCGCCCTCGTCGTGGGTGACCAGGATGATCGCTCCCTCGTAGGAGCGGATCGCCGCGAGCACCTCCTCGCGGGAGGCGGGGTCGAGGTTGTTGGTGGGCTCGTCGAGCAGCAGCACGTTGGCGCTGGACACGACCAGGCTGGCCAGCGCGAGTCGCGTCTTCTCGCCGCCCGAGAGCACCTTGGCCGGCTTGTGGGCGTCGTCGCCGGAGAACAGGAACGACCCGAGCACGCTGCGCGCCTCGGTGTCGGTGAGCTGCGGCGCCGCGGACTGCATGTTCTCCAGGACGGTGCGCGAGGTGTCGAGCGTCTCGTGCTCCTGGGCGTAGTAGCCGACCTTGAGCCCGTGCCCGGGCACGACCATGCCGGTGTCGGGCTGGTCGACGCCCGCGAGGATCCGCAGCATCGTGGTCTTGCCGGCGCCGTTGAGCCCGAGGATGACCACCCGCGAGCCCTTGTCGATGGCCAGGTCGACGCCGGTGAAGACCTCCAGCGAGCCGTAGGACTTCGACAGCTCGCGGGCCGTCAACGGGGTCTTGCCGCAGGCGGCGGGCTTGGGGAAGGCGATCCGGGCGACCTTGTCGGAGGCGCGCTCCCCCTCGACGCCCTCGAGCATCTTCTCGGCGCGCTTGAGCATCGACTGGGCGGCCTGGGCCTTGGAGGCCTTGGCGCGCATCTTGTTGGCTTGGTCGGTGAGGGTCTTGGCCTTGTTCTCGGCGTTCATCCGCTCGCGCCGGCGGCGGACCTCGTCGGTCTCGCGCTGCTGGAGGTAGTGCTTCCAGCCCATGTTGTAGACGTCGATGACCGAGCGGTTGGCGTCGAGGTGCATCACCTTGTTGACGGTGGCCGCGAGCAGGTCGTTGTCGTGGCTGATGATGATGAAGCCGCCGGAGTGCGCCTTGAGGAAGTCGCGCAGCCAGATGATCGAGTCGGCGTCGAGGTGGTTGGTCGGCTCGTCGAGGATCAGCACCTCGGCGCCGGAGAAGAGGATGCGCGCGAGCTCGACACGACGGCGCTGGCCGCCGGAGAGGGTCTTCAGCGGCTGGCTGAGGATGCGTTCCTCGATGCCGAGGGAGGCGGCGATCGTGGCGGCCTCGGACTCGGCGGCGTACCCGCCCGCGGCGTGCATCTCGTCGTCGGCGCGCGCATAACGTCGCATCGCCTTCTCCCGCACGGCCGGGTCGTCGGAGCCCATCTCCTCCTCCGCGCGCCGCAGCTTGGCGACGACCGCGTCGAGGCCGCGGGCCGAGAGGATGCGGTCCTTGGCGAGCACCTCGGGGTCGCCGGTGCGCGGGTCCTGCGAGAGGTAGCCGACGTCGCCCGACGTCGTGACCTGCCCGGAGGCGGGCAGCCCCTCACCGGCCAGGATCTTGGTGAGCGTGGTCTTGCCGGCGCCGTTGCGGCCCACGAGACCGACCTTGTCGCCCGGTCCGACCCGGAAGCTGACGTCCTCCATGAGCAGTCGCGCGCCGGCTCGGACTTCCAGCTGGTGTGCGGTGATCATGGTGGTGCGATTCTAGGCTCGCGGCAGGGCCTCGAGCGATTCGTCGGCCCGTCACCACGATGCCGTCACCACGACGCCAAGGAGGCTCTGTGCGGTTCAACACCAAGGCCCGGCTCGACACCGGTCGCACGCGGCACTCCGGTGGCGGCGGTGGCCGTGGCTCCCTGGGTCGGAGCGGCTCGTTGGGGCGCGGTGGTCTGCCCGGCGGCGCTCTCGGCGGCGGCTCGATCGGGGCCGTCATCGTGGCGGTGGTGATCTTCGCGGCCGTGTCCTACCTCGGGGGTGGGTCGTCCCCGTCGTACGACACCGACAGGTACGCCGCGTGCGACTCGGGCGCCGACGCCAACTCCTCCGCGGACTGCGCGCGGGTCGGCGTCGAGAACTCCCTGCACGACTACTGGTCCGACGAGCTCGGCTCGCGCTACCGCGCGATCTCCGCGCTGACGACGTTCGAGGGCTCGGTGTCCACCCGGTGCGGGAACGCCACCTCGGACGTGGGGCCGTTCTACTGCCCCGTCGACGCCGGCATCTACCTCGACTCCGGCTTCTTCGACTCCGTGCTCGAGCGGCAGCTCGGTGGGCCGGACGGCGGGTTCGTGGAGGCCTACGTGCTGGCCCACGAGTACGGCCACCACGTCCAGAACGTGCTCGGCTACATGTCCCGGGTGCGCACCCAGCAGGGGCCGACCTCCGACGCGGTGCGCCTGGAGCTGCAGGCCGACTGCCTCGCCGGCATGTGGACCCGCGCGGCCACCACCACCGAGGACGCCTCGGGCCAGGTGCTGATCAGCGAGCTCACCGACGAGGACATCACGCTCGCGCTCGAGGCCGCCTCGGCCGTCGGTGACGACCGCATCCAGCAGCGCACCCGGGGCCAGGTCACCGAGGAGTCCTGGACCCACGGATCGGCCGAGCAGCGGATGCGGTGGTTCCGCGTCGGGCTGGAGCGCGGCTCTCTGGACGCCTGCGACACGTTCGCCGCGTCACGGCTGTAGCCCCGGCCGTCGGGCCGCCGGGCTCCGGCCTCAGCCGGCCATCAGCACCTCGATGAGCGGGAACTGCCGCTGCAGCGCGCGCAGGTGGGGCGCGACGGCGGGATGACGGAACTTCCCGGCCAGGGCACCCTCGCCCCTCGCGACCCGCGAGAGCGCCCACTCCGCCCGCGACAGGGCGGTGTAGACCGCCACCACCCGTGCCCCGAGCGCGACCTCCTCGGCGGTCGCGACGCCGTCGGGCAGACCCATCAGGTAGGCCTCGAGCAGCGGGTCGAACGCCTCGCGCGCCGACAGCAGGTAGTAGCCGAGGTCGCCGCCCACGGGTCCGGTGCCCAGGCAGGACCAGTCGATGGCCACGACGTCGTCGCCCTCCCGCCCGGGCAGGTTCGACGGGGTCGGGTCGCCGTGCTGAAGCACCTGAGGCAACGCGTCGAGGCTCGCGAGGTGGACCTCCCGGCGGGTCCAGAGATGCTCGGCGACGTCGGCGACGGTGGTGCGGGCCAGCGTGGGCCAGCCGCCCCGGCGCTCGGTGCGCCGCAGCCGGTCCCGCAGCTGGTCGCGCGCGAGCCAGGAGACGTCGGGCACCGGCGTACCGGCGAAGCGGCCCAGGGCGTGGGCGGCGAACAGCCCGTTCACGGCGCAGTCCTCGACCCAGTCCTCGGTGATCGTGATGCCCTCGACGTCCTCGACGACGTAGCTGCGCACCGGTGGTCGCAGCCCCTGCGAGCGGGCCAGCACCCCGGAGGTGACGACGTCGGCGCCGCGTCGCCAGTAGGCGAAGTGGTGCGGGTCGGACAGCTCGGACGGGTCGTGCTCGCCGGGTGCGGCGAGCCGCTTCACGGCCACCGGCTCGTCCCCCACGACGGCCCGCCAGACCCCGATCGTGGACATGGAGGTGCCACTCGGGAGCGGATGCCAGCCGGGCTGGGGCTGCCACATGATGGCGACGCTAGCCGATGTCGCGCCTCCAGAAGGCGAACTGGCCCACGAACGACACGAGCGTCGCGACCGCCAGCAGCGCCAGCGTGACGCCCACCGAGACGTCCTCGGCCGGGATCGCGGGCAGGTGGTGGAACGGCGAGAACCCCTGCACCCGCCCCGGCATCCTCAGCACCGGGCCGAGGAGCATCACCACGACGGCGCCGATCAACGGCAGCCACGCCAGCACCCCGAGGCGCGGCAGCACGCCGTGGACGAGGCGGGCGAGGGCGCTCAGCACCAGCACCGGCGGGGCGTAGGCCAGCGCGGGACCGACGTACTCCAGCACCGCTCCCCCGTCACCGGTCACCAGCGCGTAGCCGATGCCGGTGCCGAGTCCGCCCGCGGCCAGGACGAGCAGCACGCCACCCACCGTCACCACGACGTACGACGCCAGCCACCGCCTCCGCGAGACGGCCGTGGCCAGCAGCAGCTCGGCGTGCCCGGCCTCCTCCTCGGCCCGAGGGCGCAGCGCCGAGCTGATCGCGAACCCCGAGGTGATCAGGGCGAGCATCAGCAGGGCGGTGGCGTAGAACCCGGCGACCGGGTCCGCCAGCCCCTGGGTCATCAGCTCGACGGTGGTCTCGTTGTCGCCGAGGAGCGACTCCACGTCGTCGCCGATGGTGCCGTAGGCCAGCCCGGTCAGCCAGAGCCCGGCGGTCCAGCCGAGGACGGTCGGCCGCTGCAGCCGCCAGACCAACCCGAGCGGGCCCGACAGCAGCTGCCCGGCACGCGCAGGCCCGGGACGCGCGGCCCGCAGGCCGGCGCCGATGTCGCGTCGCTGCAGGAGCGCGGAGGCGAGCGTCAGCGTCAGCGCGGTGGCAGCCACGAGCAGCAGGGCCGGCCACCAGCGCACCCCGGAGAAGGCGTGCATGCCCTGGTACCACCCGATCGGCGAGGCCCAGGTGAGGGCTGGCGCGCTGACGTCGCCGACCGCGCGCAGTGCGTAGCTCGCGCCGATCACCAGGCCGGCCAGGCCGTAGCAGGTGCGTGCGCTCGCCGAGACCTGCGCCGCGACCAGGGCGGTGCCGGTGAAGCAGAGCCCGACCAGGGTGAGGCCCAGGCCGAGCGCGATCGAGTCGGCGGCAGCCAGCGGGTAGACGACCAGGCTGGCGGCGGTGGCGGTGCCGACCGCGACGTTGGCGACCAGCGCGGCGAGCAGCGTGGCCAGCACGGGGGCGAGACGACCGACGGCCGAGGCCCTGACGAGCTCGTCGCGGCCGGTCTCCTCCTCGGTGCGGGTGTGCCGCATGACGATTGACATCGACATCAGGCCGGCGGCGATGGCCCCGAACGCACTGGACTGCCAGGCGACCTGCCCGCCCACCGTGTCCAGGGCCCGGGCGGGGCCGGCCATGGCGATCATCGCGGTGTTCTCGCCCATGCTGGCGGCGGCCACGTCCAGCTCGGCCTGGCTGGCGTACAGGCCGTCGATGCCGACGGCCTGGGACCAGTACAGGGCACTGATGCCCAGGCTCCACCACAGGACGAGCCACCGGTCCCTGCGCAGCGCGGCCCGCAGCAGGGTCCCGGTGCCGGCGGTGACCTCAGGCATCCGTGACGTCCCCGTAGTGCCGGAGGAACAGGTCCTCGAGGGTCGGCGGTTGCGCGGTGAGCGTGCGCACCCCCGATCGCACCAGCACCCCCAGCGCGGCGTCGGTCTGCGCGGTGTCGACCTCGAACTGCACCCGCTCCCCCTCGGCCACGAGGTCGTGCACGCCGGGCAGGCCCGCCAGGTCGGGGGCCGGTCGTTCGAGCTCGGCCGTCACGGACGTGCGGGTCAGGTGCCTGAGCTCAGCGAGCGTCCCCGCCTCGACGACCCGCCCGTCGCGGATGATGCTGACCCGCTCGCACAGGCTCTCCACCTCGGCGAGGATGTGGCTCGAGAGCAGGACCGTCCCTCCTGCGTCCCGGAACTCCCGCACGCAGGCCTGGAACTCCGCCTCCATCAGCGGGTCGAGGCCCGAGGTCGGTTCGTCGAGGAGCAGCAGCTCCACGTCGGCGGCGAGGGCAGCCACCAGCGCCACCTTCTGCCGGTTGCCCTTGCTGTAGGACCGGCCGCGTTTGGTGGGGTCCAGGCCGAAGCGCTCCACCAGGGCGTTGCGCCGCACCGGGTCCAGGCCGCCGCGCAGCCGCCCGAGCAGGTCCAGGCACTCCCCGCCGCTCAGGTTGGGCCACAGGCTCACGTCACCCGGGACGTAGGCCAGTCGTCGGTGCAGGGCCGCGGCGTCGCGCCAGGGGTCCCCGCCCAGCAGGCTGACCTCGCCGGCGTCGGAGCGCAGGAGGCCGAGGAGCACCCGGATCGCCGTCGACTTGCCGGCCCCGTTGGGGCCCAGGAAGCCGTGGACCTCGCCGCCCCGCACCTCGAGGTCCAGGCCGTCGAGCGCGCGGGTGCTGCCGAACGTCTTCACCAGGCCCTGGATCACGATGGGAGCGTCCACGCCCGGCACGCTAGCGCCCGTCGGCGCCGTCCGCACTGCTCCGCCCCGGCCACGACGGCCGGTCGCTGTTGTGCACCGTCACGGCCACCGAGCAGGCGTCGACAACGGCCTGCTCCAGCACGGCCCGGCGCGGGTCCGGCACCGGCAGCCGCCGCTCGAGGACCTCCAGCGCGCGCAGGCGCGGGTCCTCCAGGACGGTCTCGAGCGCCGAGGCGTCACCTCCAGTCACCACCGGGCCGACCAGGTCTCCGAGGATGCGTACGGCGTGGTCGGCCGCGGCCTCGAACGCCTGCCGCGCCTGGTTGTCGCGCCGCCGGGCGAACCGCTGCTGCGACTGGCCGCCCGCCTTGGTCCGGCCCTGCACGTGCCGCTGACCGACCTTGCTGGCGCTCGTGCGCGTCCCGGAGAGCCGGGCCATCGCGAAGCCGCCCTTGCGCACCAGCAGCACGCCCCAGTCCGCCGGCGGGGCTGTCCGCGCGGCGGCCGCGAAGGCGGAGGCGTCGGGCAGGCCGGCGTACCTCGTCGCGAAGGGGAGGTCCATCCGGAAGGTCGACCCGTCACTGGCCGATCCCTCGAGCCCGCCATCGAGGACGGTCAGGGCGGTCGTGCCGTGGCGGCCCTGGAAGTTCTCGACCCACCGCTGGACCCGGTCGGGGGGCACCAGCAGACCGGCGTCGAGCACGTCAGGACTTCTGGTGGACGACCCGGAAGTGCTCGACCACCCGGCCAGCGTCCACCACGACGTCGGTGACCTCCAGCAGCGCCACCGGATGACCGGCCGAGTCGGTGAGGATGCTCAGCGACCCGGGAACCGGCAGCTCCTCGCCGTACTCCTCGACGCTGCCCTCCAGCGAGGTCCGTGCGCCCGAGAGCACCTCCACCAGCAGCCGCTCGCCCTCGGGCTCCTCACCGAAGGACCAGGTCGGCGGCGGCACGACCTCCAGGGTCGTCGGGCCGAAGTACGACGGAGCGACGTTGAGCCGAGCGTGGAAGCGTGCGACGTCCCAGAAGGCGCGCACCGCCTCCTCGACGGGGTCGGTGTCAGGGACGGTCATCGCGCCAGGCTATGCCTGACCGTCCCTGTGACCACCACCTGTAGGTCTCGACCCGGGCGTCACGGCCTCGCGGGCTCGGCCGTGGCCCTCGCTCGACCTCTTCGGGTCAGGACGTCACTCGTCCTTCGTGACGTCCTGCCTCAGACATTGAAACCAAGCGCGCGAAGCTGCTCGCGGCCGTCGTCGGTGATCTTGTCCGGGCCCCACGGCGGCATCCAGACCCAGTTGATGGCGACGTCGTTGACCAGGCCCTCCAGGGCGGAGTCGGTCTGGTCCTGGATGACGTCGGTCAGCGGGCAGGCGGCCGAGGTCAGCGTCATGTCGACCACGCAGTTGGACGACTCGTCGACGTGCACGCCGTAGACCAGGCCGAGGTCGACGACGTTGATGCCGAGCTCGGGGTCGACGACGTCCTTGAGCGCCTCGGTGACCTCCTCGACCGTCACCGTCGAGGCCGAGCTCGACGGCGCGGGCACGTCGCTGGGCAGGTCGGAGTGGTCGGGGGTGTGGGTGGTGTCAGTCATCGGTGCCTCCCTGGCTCGAGATGGACTGGCTGTCGAGGGATTGGCCGGTGGCGTCCTTCCACGCCATCCAGCCCAGCAGTGCGCACTTCACGCGCGCGGGGAACTTGGCGACGCCGGAGAAGGCGATGCCGTCCTCCAGCACCTCCTCGTCGGGCTCGACGTTCCCCTTGCCCTGCATGAGGGTCAGGAACTCCTCGTGGATGCTCATCGCCTCCTCGACCGGCTTGCCGATGACCAGGTCGGTCATCACCGAGGTCGCGGCCTGCGAGATCGAGCACCCCACGGCGTCGTACGAGACGTCGGCCACCACGCCGTCGGCGACGTGCACGCGCAGCGTGACCTCGTCGCCGCACGTCGGGTTGACGTGGTGCACCTCGGCCTCGAAGGGGTCACGGAGTCCCTTGTGGTGCGGGTTCTTGTAGTGGTCCAGGATGATCTCCTGGTACAGCGAGTCCAGCTCCGCAGACATCAGTCCACCTTGAAGTAGGAACGGGTGTAGTGCAGGGCCTCGACCAGCGCGTCGATCTCGGCCGGCGTCGTGTAGAGGTACGACGACATCCGCGTCGAGCTCTGCACGCCGAACTTCGCGTGCGCCGGTCGGGCGCAGTGGTGCCCGGCACGCACGGCGACGCCGCGCACGTCGAGCACCTGGGCCACGTCGTGCGGATGCACGCCGTCGAGCTCGAAGGAGATCGCTCCCCCGCGCAACCGGGCGTCCAGCGGGCCGAGGACCTTCAGGCCGGGCACGCCGGACAGGCCGTCGAGCGCGTACGCCGTGATGGCCTGCTCGTGCCGGTGCACCGCCTCCATGTCGAGGGCGGCGAGGTAGTCGACGGCAGCGCCGAGCCCGACGGACTCGACGATCGGCGGGGTGCCGGCCTCGAACTTGTGGGGCAGCCCGGCGTACGTCGAGCGCTCCATCGTGACGGTCTCGATCATCTCGCCACCGCCGAGGAACGGCGGCAGCTCCTCGAGCAGCTCACGGCGACCCCACAGGACACCGATGCCGGTGGGCCCGACGACCTTGTGGCCGGTGAAGACGACCACGTCGGGCCGCTCCTCCGGCGCCATCGCAGCGAGGTCGATCGGCAGCTGCGGAGCCGCCTGGGAGGCGTCCACCACCACGATCGCACCGACCTCGTGGGCGCGGCGGGTCAGCTCGGCGACCGGGTTGATCGTGCCGAGCATGTTCGACACCCAGGTGAAGGTGACGACCTTGGTGCGCTCGGTGATCAGCTCGTCGACCTGCGAGAGGTCGAGCAGGCCCTGGTCGTCGAAGGTGAACCACCGCAGGTCCGCGCCCGTGCGCTGGGTGAGCATCTGCCACGGCACGATGTTGGAGTGGTGCTCCATCTCCGTGGTGACCACGACGTCGCCGGGCCCGACCTGCCGGGGACCGGGCAGGGCGAGGGTGTTGGCGACCAGGTTGAGCGCTTCGGAGGCGTTCTTGGTGAAGATCACCTCGTCGCGCTCGGAGGCACCGATGAACGAGGCAACCTTGTCCCGGCCGCCCTCGAACGCCTCGGTCGCCTCGGCGCCGAGCAGGTGCATGGCGCGCGCGACGTTGGCGTTGTGGCGCTCGAGGTGGTCGACCATCGCGTCGATGACCACCTGCGGCTTCTGCGAGGTGTTGGCGCTGTCGAGGTAGACCAGCGGCCGCCCGTCCGGGGTGGTGCGGGACAAGATCGGGAAGTCCTTGCGGACGACCTCGAGGTCAGGAAGCAGACCTTCCATCAGACGTCCCTACCTTTCTGTCGAGCGGCGGTGCGAGAAGTGGTGCTGCGCAAGGCGGAGGAGCGAAGGCGACCTTGGAGCGGAGCGGTCGTCGAGCGACGACAACGCAGCGCAGCGCCGCCTATCGCGCCGCCGACAGGTACTTGTCGTAGCCCTCGGCCTCCAGCGCCTCGGCGAGCTCGGGGCCGCCGGACTCCGCGACCTTGCCGTCGACGAAGACGTGGACGAAGTCGGGGGTGATGTAGCGCAGGATGCGCGTGTAGTGCGTGATCAGCAGGACGCCCTTGGCGTCGCGCTCGCGGAAGCGGTTGACGCCCTCGGAGACGATCTTCAGCGCATCGATGTCGAGGCCGGAGTCGGTCTCGTCGAGGATGGCGACCTTCGGGTCGAGCAGGTCGAGCTGCGCGATCTCGTGGCGCTTCTTCTCACCGCCGGAGAAGCCCTCGTTGACCGAGCGCTGGGAGAAGGTCGAGTCGAGGTTGAGCTGCTCGAGGGCGGCGTTGACGTCCTTGACCCAGGTGCGCAGCTTGGGGGCCTCGCCGTCCACGGCGGTCTTGGCGGTGCGCAGGAAGTTCGCGACGGAGACGCCGGGGACCTCGACGGGGTACTGCATGGCCAGGAAGAGACCGGCGCGGGCGCGCTCGTCGACCGACATCTCCAGGACGTCCTCGCCGTCGAGGGTGACCGAGCCACCGGTGACGGTGTACTTCGGGTGCCCGGCGATCGAGTACGCCAGGGTCGACTTGCCGGAGCCGTTGGGGCCCATGATCGCGTGGGTCTCGCCGTCCTTGATGGTCAGCGTGACGCCCTTGAGGATCTCCTTCGGGCCGTCCTCGGTGGCGACGGAGACCTGGAGGTCGGTGATCTGTAGGTTGCTCATGCGTGTCCTCACTTCGTTCCGGGCACGCATGAGGCACCACGCGCGCTGTTCTTGTTGGTGATCTCGCTGCGCTCAATCACGTGGGGGTGACTCCGTTCAGGGTGGTGGTCGTGTCGATGAAGATGTCGCCGTCCTTGACCTGGACGGGGAAGGTCGCCACCGGCTCGGTGGCGGGCAGACCGGTCGGCTTGCCGGTGCGCAGGTCGAAGCAGGAGCCGTGCAGCCAGCACTCGAGGGTGCCGCCGGCGACCTCGCCCTCGCTGAGCGAGACCGCGGCGTGGCTGCAGAGGTCCTGCAGGGCGAAGACCTCGTCGCCGTCACGGGTGACGGCCACGGTGTGCTCGCCGACCTGGACCGCGAGCGCCTCGTCGGCGGGCACGTCGGCCAGGGCGCAGGCGCGCTCGAACGCCATCAGAGGACCTTGCCGGCGACGTTGCGCGCCAGCTCGTCCTCGACGGCCGCGGTGAGCTTCTCCTCCAGCTCGGGCAGCCCGATCTTGCGGATCAGGTCCTGGAAGAAGCCGTGCAGCACCAGGCGGCGAGCCTCCTCGTCGGAGACGCCGCGGCTGCGCAGGTAGAACAGCTGCTCGTCGTCGAAACGGGCGGTGGCCGAGGCGTGACCGGCACCCTCGATCTCACCGGTCTCGATCTCGAGGTTGGGCACCGAGTCGGCCTGGCAGCCGTCGGTGAGCACGAGGTTGCGGTTCTCCTCGTAGGTCTCGATGGCCTCGGCGACCTTGCGGATGAGCACGTTGCCGATCCACACGGTGCGCGCCTTCTCGCCCTGCAGCGCGCCCTTGTAGACCACGTTGCTCTTGGTGCGCGGCGCGTTGTGGTCGACGAAGAGGCGGTGCTCGAAGTGCTGGCCGGCGTCGGCGAAGTAGAGACCGAGCAGCTCGGCCTCGCCGCCGGGGCCGGCGTAGTGCACGTTGGCGCTGGTGCGCACGACCGAGCCGCCGAAGGTGACCGAGATGTGGCGGTAGCGCGCGTCGCGCCCGACCACGGCCTCGTGGGTGCCGACGTGCACGGCGTCGTCGTCCCAGTCCTGCAGGGTCACGACGGTCAGGTCGGCGCCGTCACCGACGACGACCTCGACGTTGCCGGCGTGCACGCCCGAGCCGCGGTGGTCCAGGACGTAGGTGGCACGCGAGTGGGTGCCGGCCTCGATCACCGTGTGGCGGTGGGTGCGGGTGCCGGCGGTGCCGGTGACCCGGTGACCGATCGGCTCGGCGAGCTCGGCGTCGGCGGGGACCTTCACGTGCACGGCGTCGCCGGCGTGCTTGGAGGCCAGCGCCGAGGCGCGGTCGTCGGGGACGAGCGCCACGCCGCGCGGGGCCTGGCCCGGGGCGAGCGTGCCGACGACGTACGACGCGTCGCCGATGGTCTCCACGCTCAGCGCGTCGGCGTCACCGGGGGTGTCGTCGAGGGCACCGGCGAGCCGCTTGAGCGGGGTGAAGCGCCAGATCTCCTCGCGGCCGGTGGGCATCGGGTGGTCGTCGAGGTCGAAGGAGCTCACCGGGTGCAGGTGGGACTCCACGTGGTCCACCTCGAGGGCGGAGGCCACGCTGTCGCGGGGGTCAGCAGTCACGGTCACGTGTGGGGTGTCTTCCTAGCGTCTGGGGCGTCGGGGGTGCAGGTGGGAGCGGTGGCCGGCCTCAGCCGACCGCGCCCTCCATCTGCAGCTCGATGAGGCGGTTGAGCTCGAGGGCGTACTCCATCGGCAGCTCCTTGGCGATCGGCTCCACGAAGCCGCGGACGATCATCGCCATAGCCTCGTCCTCCTCCATGCCGCGCGACATGAGGTAGAAGAGCTGGTCGTCGGAGACCTTCGAGACGCTCGCCTCGTGGCCCATGGACACGTCGTCCTCGCGGATGTCGACGTAGGGGTAGGTGTCGGAGCGGCTGACCTGGTCGACGAGCAGCGCGTCGCACAGCACGTTGGACTTCGATCCGTGGGCGCCCTCGTTGACCTGGATCAGGCCGCGGTACGACGTCCGGCCACCGCCGCGCGCCACCGACTTGCTCAGGATCGAGCTCGAGGTGTGCGGGGCCGCGTGCACCATCTTGGCGCCGGCGTCCTGGTGCTGGCCCTCGCCGGCGAACGCGATCGAGAGCGTCTCGCCCTTGGCGTGCTCGCCCATGAGGTAGATCGCGGGGTACTTCATCGTCACCTTGGAGCCGATGTTGCCGTCGACCCACTCCATGGTCGCGCCGGCCTCGCAGGTGGCGCGCTTGGTGACGAGGTTGTAGACGTTGTTCGACCAGTTCTGGATGGTCGTGTAGCGGCAGCGGCCGCCCTTCTTCACCACGATCTCGACGACCGCGGAGTGCAGGGAGTCCGAGCTGTAGATCGGCGCGGTGCAGCCCTCGACGTAGTGCACGTAGGCGTCCTCGTCGACGATGATCAGCGTCCGCTCGAACTGGCCCATGTTCTCGGTGTTGATCCGGAAGTAGGCCTGCAGCGGGATGTCGACGTGCACGCCCGGCGGGACGTAGATGAACGAGCCGCCGGACCACACCGAGGTGTTGAGCGCGGAGAACTTGTTGTCACCGACGGGGATGACGGTGCCGAAGTACTCCTTGAAGAGCTCCTCGTGCTCCTTCAGCGCGGTGTCGGTGTCGAGGAAGAGGACGCCCTGCTCCTCGAGGTCCTCGCGGATCGAGTGGTAGACGACCTCGGACTCGTACTGCGCGGCGACACCGGCGACCAGGCGCTGCTTCTCCGCCTCCGGGATGCCGAGCTTGTCGTAGGTGTTCTTGATGTCCTCGGGCAGGTCCTCCCAGGAGGTGGCCTGCTTCTCCGAGGAGCGCACGAAGTACTTGATGTTGTCGAAGTCGATGCCCGACAGGTCCGAGCCCCAGGTGGGCATGGGCTTGCGGTCGAAGAGCTTCAGGCCCTTCAGGCGCAGGTCGAGCATCCACTGCGGCTCGTTCTTCTTGCTGGAGATGTCGCGCACGACCGCCTCGTTGAGGCCACGCTGCGCGGAGGCGCCGGCGACGTCCGGGTCGGCCCAGCCGAACTCGTAGCGGCCGATGCCCTGGAGCTCGGGGTTGAGTTCTTCGATCGAGGTCATGAGGTGACCCTCTCCTTCTCTGTGCTGGACGTCGTGGACGTGGTGGGGAGGTCGGGGATGCAGGTGGTGCAGACGCCGTCGCCGTGGGCGATGGTGGCCAGCCGCTGGACGTGTCGCCCGAGCACCCGGCTGATCGCCTGGGTCTCGGCCTCGCACAGCTGGGGGAACTCGTGGGCCACGTGGGAGACCGGGCAGTGCTGCTGGCACAGCTGCTCACCGGCGCTCTGGCCGTTGACCACGGGCAGCTCGCGGACTCCCGCGGCGTACCCCTCGTCGGTGAAGACGCGGGCCAGCACCTGCGCGGGCGTGAGCTCGGGGTGGGCCTCCCGGGTCGCCCCGAAGCGAGCCTCGATGAAGGAGACCCGCTGCTCGGCGAACGCGCGCAGCGCGTCGTCCCCGCCGGTGTCGGCGAGGAAGCGCAGCGCCTGGACGGCGAGGTCGTCGTACTGCTGGTCGAAGCCCTCGCGGCCGAGCTCGGTCAACGCGAAGAGCTTGGCCGGCCGACCCCGACCCCGGCTGGCGCCGGGGCGCGGGTCGCGCGGCTCGACGGCGCCCTCCTCGACCAGCTGGTCGAGGTGTCGGCGCACGGCGGCCGGTGTGAGGTCGAGCTGCTCGGCCAGCGTCGCCGCGGTCGAGGGCCCGTTCACCAGGATCGACCGCGCGACACGCTGGCGCGTACTCAGGTCGTCGCGGGTGAATTCCACAACGCCAGTGTGCCGTTAATGGAAACGGTCGTTCAAGGAAGGGTCGCCTAAGTGCCCGGGGGTGGACTCGACACCTGGTCGCCCCCGGCGCTCCTCCCCGCTCGGGCACCGGGGTGGACACCGGGGTGGAGCAGCCACCACAGGCCCAGGAAGGGCAGGACGAGGGGTAGGAAGCCGTAGCCCTGGCCGTAGTGGGACCACACGGTCTTGTCGGGGAACCAGTCGCTGACCAGGTAGGACAGCGTCCCGACCACCAGCACGCCGGTCGCCTCGACGAAGACCGTGACCAGCGCCACGCGGCGCGCGACCTCCCCGCCCCGCAACAGGCAGGTCGTGGCCACCAGGTAGAGCACCGCGGCCAGCAGCGAGAGCGAGTACGCCAGCGGTGCGCGACCGGCGTCGGTGCCCAGCTGGACCAGTGAGCGCCCGGTGGCCGCGACGGCGAAGACGGCGTAGACCGCGACGAGCACGCGCCCCGGCCCGGTCGAGAGCTCACGCACCGGCGGCCGCCCACAGCGCGTCGAGACGCACCTCCATCGCCGCCACCGTGGCCAGCGCCACCAGCAGCGACGCGGTCCCCCACCGGCTGCGCTCCACCAGCGCCAGCGCCGCACCGAAGGGCGGCGCGAGCACGACGGTCAGCAGGTAGGCGACGAAGGTCACCCCGTCGACGTCGCGGTCCGTGGTCGCCAGGGCCACCAGGCCCGCCACCAGCTGCACGACGAGCACCAGAAGCAGGACGCCCAGCACGACGAAGAACCGGTCGCTGGGAGGACTCTCGTCCCGCACGATCATCACGACCGTCCATGCCGCCGCCACCGCGGTCAGCAGCAGCACGGTCACCACCAGCCAGCCAGTCACGTCCCAGAGCCTAGGGCGGGGCCGGGAGCGACCCGACGCCTCCCTAGACTGCCGTCGTGCCAGCGCCCGACCCCGACCACGCCGTCATGGTCGACTCCCTCGAGATGCGCTACGGCTCCAAGACCGCCGTCGACGGCCTCTCCCTGACCGTGGCCCGAGGCAGCGTCACCGCCGTGCTCGGTCCCAACGGCGCCGGGAAGACCACGACGCTGGAGACCTGTGAGGGCTACCGCCGTCCGCAGCGCGGCACCGTCCGTGTGCTGGGGCTGGACCCGCAGGCCGACCGGCGCGCCCTCCTCCCCCGCATCGGCGTGATGCTGCAGGAGGGCGGCGCCTGGAGCGGTGTGCGGGCCGAGGAGATGCTCCGGCACGCCGCCTCCCTGCACGCCGCCCCGCTGCCCCGCGCGCTGCTCGTGGAGCGGCTCGGACTCGCAGCCTGCGGACGGACGCCGTACCGCCGTCTCTCCGGCGGGCAGAAGCAGCGGCTCGCGCTGGCGATGGCCATCGTGGGGCGCCCCGAGCTGGTCTTCGTCGACGAGCCCACCGCCGGCATGGACCCGCAGGCGCGACGTGACACCTGGGACCTGCTGCGCGAGCTGCGCGCGGACGGCGTGACCGTCGTGCTCACCACGCACTACATGGACGAGGCGGAGTCGCTGGCCGACACCGTGCACATCATCGACCGCGGACAGCTGATCGCCTCCGGCTCGCCGGTGGAGCTGACCCGCGGCGGTCGCGTCTCCACAATCCGGCTCGTCGTCACCCGGCCGTTCCCGCCGGGTGCGCCCGAGTCGCTGACCGAGGCGCTGGGGCCCGCGACGAGCGTCACCGTGCTCGACCCGCTCAGCCTCCTCGTCACCGGCCCGGCCGACGGCTCGACCCTGGCCCGGGTCTCGCGCTGGTGCGAGGAGCACGACGTGCTCCCGGAGTCGCTGAGCCTGGGCACCAGGAGCCTCGAGGACGTCTTCCTCGAGCTGACCGGACGGGAGCTCTCGGCATGAGCGCCGGCACCTTCACGCCCGCCCCCGGCGCCGCGCCGCTGGGGCGCCAGGTCCTCTCGCACGCCCGGATGGAGGCGCGGCTCATGCTGCGCAACGGCGAGCAGCTGCTGCTGGCCGTCGTCATCCCCGTGATCGTGCTGGTCGGCGCCGTCGCCGGGTCGGAGCGGGTGGGCCTGGAGCTCGACGCCCCGGCCATCGACACCTTCGCCCCCGGGGTCCTCGCCCTGGCGGTCATGTCGACGGCGTTCACCTCGCTGGCCATCGCGACCGGCTTCGAGCGCCGCTACGGCGTCATCAAGTGGCTCGGCAGCTCCCCGCTCCCCCGGGGCGGCCTGCTGGCGGGCAAGGTGCTCGCCCTGCTGCTGGTGGAAGCGCTGCAGGTGGTGGTGCTCGGCGCCGTCGCCCTGGCTCTCGGCTGGCAGCCGGAGACGACCGCGGTCGGGCTGCTCTCCGCCCTCGGCGTGGCGGCCGTCGGCACCGCCGCGTTCGCCGCCCTGGGCCTCTTCGTCGCCGGGGTGCTGCGCGCCGAGGCCACGCTCGCCGCCGCCAACCTCGTCTACCTTCTCCTCATGGCCGGCGGTGCGGTCGTCCTGCCCGCCAACGCGTACGGCGGCTTCGGCGACGTGGCCACGTGGCTGCCGTCGGGCGCGCTGGGCGAGGGCATGCGTGCTGCCCTGCTGGACGGTGCGGCGGACGTCACGTCGATGCTGACCCTGCTCGGCTGGGCGGCCCTGGGTACGGTCCTGACCGCCCGTACCTTCACGTGGGAGTGAGCATGACCGACCCCGCCCTCCGGCACCGCCAGGCCCGCTGGGCCGGCTGGGCCTCCCTCGTCGCCAACACCGGCATCGTCGTGACCGGCGGGGCGGTGCGGCTCACCGGCTCCGGCCTGGGCTGCCCCACCTGGCCGCGGTGCACCGAGGAGGACTTCACCCCGCACGGGGCGCTGGACTTCCACTCCGCCATCGAGTTCGGCAACCGGCTGCTGACCTTCGTGCTCGTCGCCGTCGCGGTGCTCACGTTCGTCGCGGCGTGGCGCACCGGACGCCGGCACCTGGTCGGGCTGGCCGCCGTGCTGGCCGCGGGCATCCCGCTGCAGGCGGTCATCGGGGGCATCACGGTGCTGACCGACCTCAACCCGTGGATCGTGTCGCTGCACCTGCTGCTGTCGATGGCGCTGGTGGGCCTGTCGGTGCGCTTCCTGCAGGTCCTGGACCGTCCGACCCCCGCGGTGGGCGGCCCGGCGACCACGCTGGCGTGGATCGTCCTCGCGGCCGCCTGGGTCGTGCTCTACCTCGGCACGGTCGTCACCGGCTCCGGGCCGCACGCCGGCGACGCCGACTCCCCCCGCAACGGCCTCGACCCGCTGCAGTGGAGCCAGCTCCACGCCGACGCGGTGTTCCTCTACCTCGGGCTCACCATCGGCCTGCTGCTGTGCCTGATGGCCGTGCGTGCCGACCGCGCCGCGGTGCGCGTCGTGGTGTGGCTGCTCGTCGCGCAGCTCGCCCAGGGGGCGATCGGCTTCGTGCAGTACTTCAACGACCTGCCCGAGCTCCTCGTCGGGCTGCACATGCTCGGCGCCGCGATCCTCTCGGCGCTCACCACCGCCGCGCTGCTGCGCGTGCGGCACCCGGAGGCGTAGCCGGCCCGCTGGAGCCAGGGCTGGAGCCAGAGCCGGGGTCGGAGGCGGGTTCGCGGCCGGGGTCCCGCCGCGGGCGCCGGCCCGGTGCGGGGCTCAGGAGAAGAGCAGCGGGTCCAGCGCCACGGCCACGAACAACAGGCTGAGGTAGAGGTTCGAGGCGTGGAACAGGCGCATCGGTGAGATCACCGAGAGCTCCTCGGTGCCGCGGGCCCGGATGAGCATCCGGTGCGCCTCGACGAGGAAGACCGCCCCCAGCACGACCGCGACGACGGGGTAGAACGGCCCGGTGGAGGCCACGGGCCACAGCAGGAGCGAGGTCGCCACCATCACCCACGAGTAGACGACGACCTGGCGCGACACGGCGTGCGCGGAGGCGACCACCGGCAGCATCGGGACGTCGACGTTCGCGTAGTCCTCGCGGTAGCGCAGCGCGAGGGCCCAGGTGTGGGGCGGGGTCCAGAAGAAGACGACCGCGAACAGCACCACCGGGGTCCAGGCGAGCTCCCCGGTGACCGCGGTCCAGCCGATCAGCGCCGGGAAGCAGCCGGCGAGGCCGCCCCAGACGATGTTCTGCGTCGTACGCCGCTTGAGCAGCATCGTGTAGACGAAGACGTAGAAGGCTTCGGCACTCACCGCGAGCAGCGCGGAGAGCGGGTTGACCCACAGGAGCAGCACCACGACGGACAGCGCGCCCAGCACGGTGCCGAAGACCAGCGCCGCGCGGGCGCTCACGATGTGGCGCGGCAGGGCCCGGCGACGGGTCCGGCGCATCTGCTCGTCGATGTCGCGGTCGTAGACGCAGTTGAAGACCGACGCGGACCCCGCGGAGAAGGTGCCGCCGACGACGGTCGCCAGGACCAGGCCGACCGGCGGGACGCCCGGTCGTCGGCGGTCGGCTCGTGCCGCTGCTCGGCAGCGGCCTGGTGGCCGACGTGGGTCACGGACGTCCCTCGAAACTGGTGCGGTGGTGCTGGTGCGGATGGAACCGTGCGGGTGAGTTCGGATGATCCTCACCGGTGCGGGTGGGAGTCTACTGCGCAGGATCGGTAGGCTCGGAACCGCCTGCTCGCAGGCCCCACGACCGCACCGGAAGGAACCCTGTGACCCTCAGCCAGCAGCTGGACTGGACCGACATCGACGACAAGGCGGTGGACACCGCCCGGGTCCTGGCGATGGACGCCGTGCAGAAGGTCGGCAACGGACACCCCGGCACGGCCATGAGCCTGGCCCCCGTGGCCTACCTGCTCTTCCAGAAGGTCATGCGCCACGACCCGGCCGACCCCGAGTGGGTCGCCCGTGACCGCTTCGTCCTCAGCTGCGGCCACTCGAGCATCACCCTCTACACCCAGCTCTTCCTCGGCGGCTTCGGCCTCGAGCTCAGCGACCTCCAGGCGCTGCGCACGTGGGGCTCCAAGACCCCCGGCCACCCCGAGCTCGGTCACACCGCCGGTGTCGAGGTCACGACCGGGCCGCTGGGCCAGGGCGTCTCCAACGCCGTGGGCATGGCGATGTCCGGTCGTCGGGTGCACGGCATGCTCGACCCGGAGGCAGCTCCCGGCGAGGGCCTCTTCGACCACGACGTCTACGTCCTGTGCTCCGACGGCGACCTGCAGGAGGGCGTGAGCAGCGAGGCCTCCTCGATCGCCGGCACGCAGAAGCTGGGCAACCTCACGGTCATCTACGACCGCAACCGGATCTCCATCGAGGGTGACACCGACGTCGCGTTCACCGAGGACGTCGCCCAGCGCTACGAGTCCTACGGCTGGCACGTGCAGACCGTCGACTGGACCCAGGGCGGGGAGACCTACAAGGAGGACGTGCACGCCCTCTACGACGCCGTGCGCGCCGCCTCCGAGGTCACCGACAAGCCCTCGATGATCGTGCTCGACACCATCATCGCCTGGCCGGCCCCCAACGCCCAGGGCACCGAGGCCGCCCACGGCAGCGCCCTCGGTGCGGAGGAGGTCGCTGCGACCAAGGAGGTGCTCGGCTTCGACCCCGAGCAGCACTTCCAGGTCTCCGACGAGGTCCTCGCCCACACCCGGAGCCTGCGCGAGCGCGGTGCGGCGTGGGGCAAGGAGTGGGACGAGCGCTACGCCGCCTGGGCCGAGGCCCACCCCGACCGCGCCGAGCTCCTGCACCGGCTCAAGCGCCGCGACCTGCCCGAGGGCTTCGAGGCGGCACTGCCCACCTTCGAGCCCGACGCCAAGGGCGTCGCCACGCGTGCGGCGTCCGGCAAGGTCATCAACGCCGTCGCCGGCCTGATGCCCGAGCTGTGGGGCGGCTCGGCCGACCTCGCCGGCTCCAACAACACCACCATCAAGGACGCCCCGTCCTTCCTGCCCGCCGACAGCGACGCCGAGGGCTACGAGGCCGACCCCTACCAGGGCCGCGTGCTCCACTTCGGCATCCGCGAGCACGGCATGGGCGCGATCATGAACGGCATCGCGGCCGACCGCCTGACCCGCGTCTTCGGCGGCACCTTCCTCACCTTCTCCGACTACATGCGCGGTGCGGTGCGCGTGGCGGCGCTGAGCCGGCTGCCGGTCACCTACGTGTGGACCCACGACTCCATCGGTCTGGGCGAGGACGGCCCGACGCACCAGCCGATCGAGCACCTGGCCGCCCTGCGCGCGATGCCCGGGCTGGACGTCGTGCGGCCGGCCGACGCCAACGAGGTCTCGGCGGCGTGGGCCGAGGTGCTCCGGCGTACCGAGGGGCCGGCCGCGCTGGCCCTGACCCGTCAGAACGTCCCGGTCTTCCCGCGCGGGGAGCACGACGGCGAGGTCTGGGGCTCGGTCGAGGGCGTCGCCCGCGGCGGCTACGTCCTGCTCGACACCGACGGTGAGCCCGACGTGGTCCTCATGGCCACCGGGTCCGAGGTGCAGCTGGCCGTCGAGGCCCGGGGCATGCTCGCCGAGGACGGCATCGCCGCCCGCGTGGTCTCGCTGCCCTGCCTGGAGTGGTTCGAGGAGCAGGACCAGTCCTACCGCGACACCGTGCTGCCGCCGCAGGTCAAGGCCCGTGTGTCGGTCGAGGCCGGCGTGAAGATGGGCTGGCGCGAGTACGTCGGCGACGCGGGTCGGACCGTCTCGATCGACCACTACGGTGCCTCGGCCGACTACGCCCGGCTCTTCGCCGAGTACGGCTTCACCGCGCGGGCCGTCGCCGACGCCGCGCGTGACAGCATCTCCGCCGCCGGCTGAGCGCCGCACCCCCTTCCACCACCACGCACGACTCGACACCGAGGAGCACGCATGAGTGAGCGACTGAAGGCCCTGGCCGACGCCGGGGTGTCGATCTGGCTGGACGACCTGTCCCGCGAGCGCATCGAGACCGGCAACCTCGCCGAGCTCGTCGAGCAGAAGTCGGTCGTCGGGGTCACCACCAACCCCACGATCTTCGCCGGCGCCATCGCGGACGGCGAGCGCTACGACGAGCAGGTCCGAGAGCTCGTCGCCGCGGGCAAGGACGTCGACGAGGTGATCTTCGAGCTGACCACCGAGGACGTCCGCAACGCCTGCGACGTCCTGGCCCCCGTCGCGGAGCGGACCGCAGACGACGGCCGCGTCTCCATCGAGGTGGAGCCCGACCTGGCCCACGACACCGAGGCGACGATCGCGTCGGCCAAGGCGCTGTGGGCGGCCGTGGACCGGTCCAACGTCCTGATCAAGATCCCGGCCACCGCTGCCGGCCTGCCGGCCATCACCGCGGTCATCGCCGAGGGGATCAGCGTCAACGTCACGCTGATCTTCAGCGTCGAGCGCTACCAGGCCGTCATGGACGCCTACCTCGAGGGCCTGGAAAAGGCCAAGGCCGCCGGCCACGACCTCTCCACGATCCGTTCGGTCGCCTCGTTCTTCGTCTCGCGCGTGGACAGCGAGGTCGACAGCCGGCTCGAGAAGATCGGCACCGACGAGGCGCTGGCCCTGCGGGGTCGGGCGGCGGTCGCCAACGCGCGCGTCGCCTATGGCGCGTTCGAGGGCGTGCTCGCCTCCGAGCGCTGGCAGCAGCTCGCTGCGGCGGGTGCTCGCCCGCAGCGTCCGCTGTGGGCCTCGACCGGGGTCAAGAACCCCGACTACCCCGACACCCTCTACGTCACCGACCTCGTCGTGGCCGACACGGTCAACACCATGCCGGAGAAGACCCTCGAGGCGATGGCCGACCACGGGGAGCTCCATGGGGACCAGGTCAGCGGCCGCGCGCGGGAGGCACAGGAGGTGCTGGACGCGGTCGTGGAGGTCGGCGTCGACTGGGCCGACGTCCTCGCGGTCCTGGAGTCCGAGGGCGTCTCGAAGTTCGAGGCGTCGTGGGACGAGCTGGTCGAGACCGTGCGCGGCCAGATGGAGAAGGCGAGGGCGTGAGCATGGGCCAGGCACCGGTCGACCCCACGTCCACCGCGGCCTGGCCGCGCCTCACGGCGCTGGCCGGCGGGCTGGAGCCCGACCTCCGGCGCTGGTTCGCCGATGATCCGGGGCGCGCGGAGCGGCTCACGCACCGGATGGCCGACCTGCACGTCGACCTGTCGAAGAACCTGGTCGACGACGCCGTCCTGGGTGCCCTGGTCGACCTCGCCCGCGCGGTCGGGCTGGAGGACCGCCGCGACGCGATGATGCGCGGTGAGCACATCAACGTGACCGAGGACCGTGCGGTGCTGCACACGGCGCTGCGCCTGCCCCGCGGGGCCTCGCTGGAGGTCGACGGCCAGGACGTCGTCGCCGACGTGCACGAGGTGCTCGACCGGGTCTACGCGTTCGCCGAGAAGGTCCGCTCGGGCGAGTGGACCGGCGTCACGGGCAGGCGGATCGAGACCGTGGTCAACATCGGCATCGGCGGCTCCGACCTGGGCCCGGTGATGGCCTACGAGGCGCTCCAGCCCTTCGTCGACGGTCCGGCCTGCCGGTTCCTGTCCAACATCGACCCCACCGACGCGGCGCTGACGCTGCGGGGGCTCGACCCGGAGACCACGCTCTTCGTGGTCTCGTCGAAGACATTCGGGACCCTGGAGACCCTGACCAACGCCCGGTTGTGCCGCAGCTGGCTGCTCGAGGGGCTCCCGGAGTCCACGCGCGAGGAGGCCGTGGCGCGGCACTTCGTCGCCGTCTCGACCGCGCTGGACAAGGTCGCCGACTTCGGCATCGACCCCGACAACGCCTTCGGGTTCTGGGACTGGGTCGGTGGGCGCTACTCCATGGACTCCGCGATCGGCACCTCGCTGGTGCTCGCGATCGGCCCGGAGGCCTTCGCCGAGCTGCTGGCGGGCATGCACGCCGTCGACGAGCACTTCCGCACCGCTCCCCTGGAGTCCAACGTCCCGGCCCTGATGGGCCTGCTGAACGTCTGGTACTCCGACTTCCTCGGCGCCCGCACCCACGCGGTGCTCCCCTACGCCCAGCTGCTGCACCGCTTCCCGGCCTACCTCCAGCAGCTGACCATGGAGTCCAACGGCAAGAGCGTGCGGTGGGACGGTGCCCCGGTCACCGCGGGCACCGGTGAGGTGTTCTGGGGCGAGCCCGGCACCAACGGGCAGCACGCCTTCTACCAGCTGCTGCACCAGGGCACCCAGGTCGTCCCGTGCGACTTCATCGCGTTCGCGGAGCCGTCGTACCCGCTCAGCGACGGCGACCAGGACGTCCACGAGCTCTTCCTCGCCAACTTCCTGGCACAGAGCAAGGCGCTGGCCTTCGGCAAGACCGCCGAGGAGGTGCGCGCCGAGGGGACGGCCGAGGAGATCGTCCCGGCCCGGGTCTTCGGCGGCAACCGCCCCTCGACCTCGATCATGGCGCCTCGGCTCACGCCGTCGGTGCTGGGCCAGCTGGTCGCGCTCTACGAGCACATCACGTTCACCCAGGGCGTCGTGTGGGGCATCGACAGCTTCGACCAGTGGGGCGTCGAGCTCGGCAAGCAGCTCGCCACCGAGCTGGGCCCGGTCCTGGCCGGTGACGCCGACGCGCTCGAGGAGCAGGACCCCTCGACCCGGTCCCTGGTCGCCTACTACCGGGAGCACCGCTCGTGAACGGGTCTCCGCGGGTCGAGGTGCACGCGGACGCCGGCGAGCTGGCGACCTCGGTCGCCGGTGAGCTGCTCCGGGTCCTCGCCGACGCCCAGGCCGCGGGGCGGATCCCGCACGTGGTGCTGACCGGCGGCTCGATCGCCGACGCCATCCACCGCGAGGTGGCCCGGCTCACCCCCGCCTCCGGGGTCGACTGGGGCTCTGTCGAGCTGTGGTGGGGCGACGAGCGCTTCGTCGCGCGCGACTCGTCCGACCGCAACGCCGTGCAGGCGCGAGAGGCCTTCCTGGACGCCGTCGGCGTCGCCGAGCACCGCGTGCACGAGGTCGCGGCCACCGGCGAGGCGCCTGACGTCGAGGCGGCCGCAGCGGCGTACGCCGACGAGCTGGCCGCTCATGGGCCGGACGAGTTCGACGTGCTGATGCTGGGCGTGGGCCCGGACAGCCACATCGCCTCGCTCTTCCCCGGGCGTCCCGAGCTCGCCGTGACCGACCGCCCCACCGTCCCTGTCACCGACTCCCCGAAGCCGCCGCCCGAGCGCGTCAGCCTGACCTACCCGACCCTCGCGCGCTCGCGTGCGACGTGGCTGCTGGTCAGCGGCGACGCCAAGTCCGAGGCCGTCGCCCGGGCACTCTCCCCTGCCGGCACCACCATCGAGGAGACCCCCGCCTCCGGCGTCTCCGGCCGCGAGGAGACCGTCTGGTTCCTCGACCGCGACGCCGCCTCCCGCCTCTGACCCGCCGAGGGCATACGACCGGAGGGTGTGTCGTGAACCCTTCTCACGACACACCCTCCGGTCAGCGGGCGTCCTGGTGGACCGCTCGCGTCAGAAAATCAGGTCGCCGGACTTGCGGCGGGAGCGGAGGAGCTTGAGGGCCTCGTCGAGGATGTCGGCCGCCTCCTTGTCCGAGCGACGCTCCTTCACGTAGGCGAGGTGCGTCTTGTAGGGCTCGATCTTCGGCGCCGGCGGCGGGTTGTCGCTGTCGAGGCTGGCCGGGAGGCCGCACTTGGGGCAGTCCCACGACTCGGGGGCCTGTGCCTCGGCGGCGAACGCCACGACGACACGGTGCTCGTGAGAGCAGAAGTACGTCACGGTCTGACGGGGTGCCGCCTCACCGCGCTCGGCCTCGCCCATCGGTCCTGCGCCGACCCGGCTGCCCCGGATCGCGTTTCCTCCACCAGCCATGGTCCGTTCTCCTTCGTCAGGCCCGAGAGGTCAAGGTCAGTAGGCGAGCAGGAGCCCCAGGGCGATGACGGTGGCGAACCAGATGCCACCGATGCCCACGGTCAGTCGGTCGAGGTTGCGCTCCGCCACCGACGAACCGCCGAGCGAGCTGGAGACACCGCCGCCGAACATGTCGGAGAGACCGCCACCGCGGCCCTTGTGCAGGAGCACCAGCACGATCATCAGCAGGCTGGTGATCATCAGGATGATGGTGAAGAGCAGTTCCACGGTCGCAGATCCTACGTGATCGTCGTGACGGTCGAGGCGGCGGGCCGCGTCAGAGGACGGGCATGTCGTAGAAGCGGCAGATCGCACCGAACTCGTCGGCCTGCAGGCTCGCCCCACCGACGAGGCACCCGTCGACGTCGGCCTGCGCCATGATCGCGCCGACGTTGGCGGCCTTGACCGACCCGCCGTACAGCACGCGTACGCCGTCGGCTGCCGCGTCCGCGTGCAGCTCCCGGATCCGCGCGCGGATGGCGCCGCACACCTCCTGGGCGTCCTCGGGCGTGGCAACCTCGCCGGTACCGATGGCCCAGACGGGCTCGTAGGCCACGACCAGCGCCGCCACCTGCTCGGCCGAGAAGCCCGCGAGCGAGCCCTCGACCTGCGCCAGGGTGTAGGAGACATGCTCGCCGGCCTGGCGGACCTCGAGGCCCTCGCCCACGCACACGATCGGCACCAGCCCGGCCTCGACGGCCTTGTGCGCCTTGGCGCTGACCAGCTCGTCGGACTCCTGGTGGTACTCCCGGCGCTCGGAGTGGCCGAGCACCACGTAGGAGCAGCCGAGCTTGGTGAGCATCGAGGTGGAGATCTCGCCGGTGTAGGCGCCGGAGTCGTGCGCGGAGCAGTCCTGCGCGGCGTACTTGATCGGCAGCCGGTCGCCGTCCACCAGGGTCTGCACCGAGCGCAGGTCGGTGAACGGCGGCACCACGACGACCTCGGAGCGCGCCGGGTCGTGCTTCTTGTCCGACAGGGTCCACGCGAGCTTCTGGACCAGCACCACCGCTTCCTGGTGGTTGAGGTTCATCTTCCAGTTGCCCGCCATGAGCGGGGTGCGTGCGGCCATGGGTCAGCCCTCCAGGACGTCGATGCCGGGGAGGGCCTTGCCCTCGAGGTACTCCAGGCTGGCTCCGCCACCGGTGGAGATGTGGCCGAAGGCGGCCTCGTCGAAGCCGAGCGTGCGCACGGCGGCGGCGGAGTCACCGCCGCCGACGACCGACAGGCCGTCGGTGCGGGTCAGCGCGTCGGCGACCGCTCGGGTGCCGTCGGCGAACTGCGGCACCTCGAACACGCCCATCGGACCGTTCCAGAAGACCGTCCGGGCGTCCGAGAGCGCAGCCGCGAAGTCGGCACCGGCCGCGGGACCGATGTCGAGGCCGAGGCAGTCGGCCGGGATCTCGGACGCGGGCACGACCCGCGGCTCCGGGGTGCGGTCACCCGCGGGGAACTCGCTGTCGACGACGATGTCGCCGGGCAGCAGGATCTGCACCCCGAGCTCCTCGGCCCGCGCGAGGTAGGTGCGGCAGGTCTCGAGCTGGTCCTCCTCGAGGAGGCTCTTGCCGACCTCGTGGCCCTGGGCCTTGAGGAAGGTGAAGACCATGCCCCCGCCGATGAGCAGCTTGTCGGCCTTGCCCAGCAGGTTGTCGATCACGCCGAGCTTGTCGGAGACCTTGGAGCCACCGAGCACGACGACGTACGGACGCTGCGGCTCCTCGGTGAGGCGACGCAGCACGTCGATCTCGGTCGAGACCAGCGTGCCCATGGCGCTGGGCAGGATCTGCGCGACGTCGTAGACGCTGGCCTGCTTGCGGTGCACGACCCCGAAGCCGTCGGAGACGAAGACGTCGGCGAGGTCGGCGAGCTGCCGGGCGAACCCGGCGCGCTCGCCGTCGTCCTTGCTGGTCTCGCCCGCGTTGAAGCGGACGTTCTCCAGCAGGGCGACCTGCCCGTCCTCGAGCTGGGCGACGGTCTCGTGCGCCGACTCCCCCACCGTGTCGCGGGCGAACGCGACGTCGGCACCGAGGAGCTCACCGAGGCGAGCCGCCACGGGAGCCAGGGAGTAGCGCTCCTCGGGGGCGCCCTTGGGGCGGCCGAGGTGCGCGGTCACCACCACGCGGGCGCCCGCGTCCGCGAGCCGACGGATCGTCGGCACGCTCGCGCGGATGCGCCCGTCGTCGGTGATGACGGCTCCGTCGAGCGGGACGTTGAGGTCGGAGCGGACCAGGACCCGCTTGCCGGTGACGCCCTGCTCGAGGAGCTGGTCGAGACCCGTCATCGCACCAGTCATGCTCAGAGGGACTCGCCCACGAAGCCGATGAGGTCGACGAGGCGGTTGGAGTAGCCCCACTCGTTGTCGTACCAGCCGGCGACCTTGACCTGGTTGCCGATGACCTTGGTCAGCGGCGCGTCGAAGATGCACGACGCCGGGTCGGTGACGATGTCGGAGGAGACGATCGGCGCGGTGGAGTACTTCAGGATCTTGCCGTCGGCGGCTGCCTCGACCGCGGCGTTGATCTCCTCGACCGACGTCTCGCGGCTGGCCTCGAAGGACAGGTCGGTCATCGAGCCGGTCGGGGTGGGCACGCGCAGCGCGTAGCCGTCGAGCTTGCCCTTCAGCTCGGGCAGGACGAGGCCGATGGCCTTGGCCGCACCCGTCGAGGTCGGCACGATGTTGAGCGCGGCGGCGCGGGCACGACGCATGTCCTTGTGGATGTTGTCGTGGAGGTTCTGGTCGGCGGTGTAGGCGTGGATGGTGGTCATCAGGCCCTTGTTGATGCCGACCGCGTCGTGCAGCGCCTTGGCCATGGGGGCCAGGCAGTTGGTGGTGCACGAGGCGTTCGAGATGACCGTGTGCGCGGCGGGGTCGTAGAGCTCGTGGTTGACGCCCATCACGATGGTGATGTCCTCGTTGGAGGCGGGCGCGGAGATGATGACCTTCTTGGCGCCGGCGTCGACGTGGGCCTTGGCCTTGGTGGCGTCGGTGAAGAAGCCGGTGGACTCGACGACGACGTCCACGCCGAGGTCGCCCCAGCCCAGGTTGCCGGGCTCGCGCTCGGAGGAGACCTTGATCTCGCGGCCGCCGACGATGATCGAGTCGCTGGTCGCCTCGACGTCCTCGCCCAGGACACCCAGGATCGAGTCGTACTTCAGCAGGTGGGCCAGCACCGAGTTGTCGGTGAGGTCGTTGATGCCGACGATCTCCACGTCAGCGCCCGAGGCCGCCACGGCCCGGAAGAAGTTGCGGCCGATCCGGCCGAATCCGTTGATACCTACGCGCACGGTCACTGCTGCTCCTGGGTCGTCCGACATGGTCGATCGGGGTCGTGTGAGGGCGTCCGGCCGCGGTGGACCGGCTCCTCCGGCGACCCTACCGCGAGCGCGCCGGCGGGTCTCCGGGGGTCGTCGGGCACGGACGGGCACCGCCGCCCGGCGTCGTACGACGGGGTCGTCCGTCGGGTCGTCCGTCGACGTGCACCGGGGTCGGGCTCGGGGCCCGAGGCCCGGGGAGGCCGGTCAGGCGTCCTCGGCGAGCATCTCCGGGGTCAGCGACGACTCGGTGTCGGGGATGCCGAGCTCCTCGGCACGCTTGTCCGCCATGGCGAGCAGGCGCCGGATGCGACCGGCGATCGCGTCCTTGGTCAGGACCGGCTCGTGCAGCTGGCCGAGCTCCTCGAGCGAGGCCTGCTTGTGCTCGACCCGCAGGCTGCCCGCGAGCTTGAGGTGGTCGGGCACCTCGTCACCGAGGATCTCCAGGGCCCGCTCGACGCGGGCACCGGCGGCGACGGCGGCGCGCGCGGAGCGTCGCAGATTGGCGTCGTCGAAGTTGGCCAGCCGGTTGGCGGTGGCCCGCACCTCGCGGCGCATCCGCCGCTCCTCCCAGGCCATGAGCGACTCGTGGGCGCCGAGGCGGGTGAGCAGCTGGCCGATGGCGTCGCCGTCGCGGATCACCACGCGATCGACGCCACGGACCTCGCGGGCCTTCGCGGAGATGCCGAGCCGGCGGGCGACGCCGACGAGCGCGAGCGCGGCCTCGGAACCGGGGCAGGTGACCTCGAGCGAGGAGGAGCGACCGGGCTCGGTCAACGACCCGTGCGCCAGGAACGCGCCCCGCCAGGCCGCGACGGCGTCGCAGGCGCCGCCGGAGACGACCGCGGGCGGCAGGCCCCGGACCGGGCGGCCGCGCTGGTCGAGCAGCCCGGTCTGGCGGGCCAGCGCCTCGCCGTCACGCACGACGCGGACGATGTAGCGACTGCCCTTGCGCAGGCCGTTGCCCTGCACCATCACGACGTCGGAATGGGCGCCGTAGACCTCCGCGACGTCCTTGCGCAGGCGACGCGCCGCGGCACCCGTGTCGAGCTCGGCCTCGACCACGATGCGACCGCTGACGATGTGGAGCCCCCCGGCGAACCGGAGCATCGAGGCGACCTCGGCCTTGCGACAGCAGGTCTTCGTGATCTGGGTGCTCGACAGCTCCGCCTTGACCTGTGCCGTCATCGCCATGGGGCCGATCCTCGCACGTGAGTCAACGACCCTCAGGCCCCGGCCATGACCTTCTCGTAGGCGTCGGCCAGCAGCCGCGGGTCGTGGCGGGGAGAACCGTCGGCAGCGGCCACGTCGGCCAGCACCAGGCGCGCGCCGACCGCGGAGGTGACCTCCTCCAGGTGCCACGCCGCCTCGGCCCCAGCACGTCGCAGGGTGCCTGCGTCGGCGAGGACGCTGTGCAGCCTGAGGTCGGGTGCGTGCTCGAGCAGGACCGAGAGGTGGTCGGCCGGGCTGAAGCCCCCGGTCTCCCCCGGCTGCTCGGCCAGGTTGAGCACGACCACGACCTTGGCGTCGGTCGAGGTCAGCGCGTCGCGCAGGTCGGGGACGAGCAGGTGCGGGATGACCGAGCTGAACCACGACCCAGGGCCGAGGAAGATCCAGTCGGCTCCCGCGACCGCGTCCAGCGCCTCGGGGCTGGTGGGCGGGGCGGGCGGGTCGAGCGCCACGCTGGCGATGACGCCCTCGGTCGTCGCCACCTCGACCTGCCCGCGCACGACCTCGAGCGCCTCGGGGTCCTCGGGGTGGAGCCCGCGGACCTCGGCGTGGATGTCCATCGGGCACAGCGCCATCGGGAGCACGCGACCTTTGGCCCCCAGGAGCCGCCCCACGATGTCGAGGGCGCCGACGTGGTCGCCGAGCTGCTCCCACAACGCCACGATCAGCAGGTTGCCGACGACGTGGCCGTTCATCTCGCCCTCGCCGGCGAAGCGGTGCTGGAGGACACCCTCCCAGGTGCGGCCCCACTCGTCCTCGCCGCACAGCGCGGCGAGCGCCATCCGCAGGTCACCGGGCGGCAGGACACCGAACTCGCCACGCAACCGGCCCGACGAGCCGCCGTTGTCGGCCACGGTGACCACTGCGGTCAGGTCGTCCACCACCACGTCGTCGACGAGGTGGCGCAGCGCGCGCAGCGAGGCGTGCAGGCCGTGCCCGCCACCGAGCGCCACCACGGCCTGGGCTCGGTCGAGGCCGCCGGACGGGACGGAGGGGTCGGTCGGGAGCGGGTCGTGGGACCAGATGTCATTCACGGCCGAGGTCCCGGTGCGTGGCGGTCGCCTGGTGCCCGAGGTCCTGCAGACGGCGGGTGATCTCCTCGGTCATCGCGACGCTGCGGTGCTTGCCGCCGGTGCAGCCGATCGCGACGCGCATGAAGCGCTTGCCCTCCCGCAGGTAGCCCTCCGCCACCCCGGTGAGCACCGGCACGTAGGCGTCGAGGAACTCCGCGGCGCCGGGCTGGGAGAGCACGTACGACGACACGTCACCGTCGCGGCCCGTGTGCGCCCTCAGCTCTGGGATCCAGTGCGGGTTGGGCAGGAAGCGCATGTCGGCGAGGTAGTCAGCGTCGACGGGGATGCCGTACTTGAAGCCGAAGGACACCACGCGGATGTGCAGACGGGTGGTCTCCTCGGTGCCGAACGCCTCGCGGATGCGAGCGGTCAGCTGGTGGACGTTGAGCGAGGTCGTGTCGATGAGCAGGTCCGCCTCGCCGCGCAGGTCGGCCAGCACGCTGCGCTCGCGGACCAGCCCGTCCAGCAGCCGACCGGTCCCCTGCAACGGGTGCGGGCGTCGAGCGGCCTCCTGGCGGCGTACGAGCAGGTCGTCGCTCGCCTCGAGGAAGACCAGCGTGGCGTGGCGACCGGTCGCGCCGTGCGCCAGCTGCTCCTGCAGGTCGTCGAAGAAGGAGCCGGACCGCACGTCCACCACCACGGCGATCGGCTGCTGCGGGCCGCGGGACTCGTCGACGAGGCGCACGACGTCCGGCAGGAGCGCCGGCGGCAGGTTGTCGACGACGAAGTAGCCGAGGTCCTCCAGCTCCTTGGCCGCGGTGCTGCGTCCGGCACCGGTCATGCCGGTGACGACCACCAGGGGTCCGGGCTGGGGCGTGCTCATCGGCGCGTCACTCCTCCTCGATCTCGCCGGTCGCGGTGTTGACGGAGACCACCGTAGGCCCGGCACCGACCTCGGCGCCCTCACCCGCGCCGCCGGACACGGCCGCCTTGATCGACTCGGCGGTGCGGACCCCGATGCCCGGCACCTGGGCGATCTGCTCGGCGTCGGCCTCCCGGAGCCTCTTCAACGAGCCGAAGTGCTTGAGCAGCGTCCGACGACGCACCTCTCCCAGACCGGGCACGTCGTCGAGCACCGACTCGACCATCGACTTGGACCGACGGTTGCGGTGGTGGGCGATCGCGAAGCGGTGGGCCTCGTCGCGGATGCGCTGCAGGAGGTAGAGGCCCTCGCTGCTGCGGGCGAGGATGACCGGGTCCTCCTCGTCGGGCAGCCAGACCTCCTCGAGCCGCTTCGCCAGGCCGCAGACCGGGACGTCGTCGATGCCGAGCTCGTCCAGCGCCCGCTGGGCGGCGGCCACCTGGGGCGGGCCGCCGTCCACGACGACCAGGCCCGGGGCGTAGGCGAACTTGCGGGGGCGGCCGGTGTCGGGGTCGACCAGCATCGGCCCGGACTCCTCGGTGCCGGGCTTGAGCTCCGAGCGGGCCTGCTCGTCGAGCAGCCGCCGGAAGCGCCGGGTGATCACCTCGTGCATCGACGCGACGTCGTTCTGCCCGTCGACACCCTTGATGACGAACTTGCGGTACTCCCCCTTGCGTGGCAGACCGTCCTCGAACACCACCATCGAGGCGACCACCTCGGTGCCCTGGAGGTTGGAGACGTCGTAGCACTCGATGCGCAGCGGGACGTCGTCGAGCTCGAGGGCCTGCTGGATCTCCTCCAGCGCGCGGTTGCGGGTGGTGAGGTCACTGGCCCGCTTGGTCTTGTGCAGGGCCAGCGACTGCTGGGCGTTCTTCGCCACCGTCTCGGCCAGCGCCCGCTTGTCGCCTCGCTGCGGCACCCGGATGCGGACCCGGCTGCCCCGCAGGTCGCTCAGCAGCTCCTCGAGGGTCTCCGCGTCCGGCGGCAGGGCGGGCACGAGCACCTCCCGCGGGATCGAGTCGGCGTCACCGGCGTAGAGCTGGAGCAGGAAGTGCTCGACCAGGTCGGGGGTCTCGCCCTCGTCCATCCGGTCCGCCACCCACCCGCGCTGTCCGCGGATGCGGCCGCCGCGGACGTAGAAGACCTGGACGGCCACCTCGAGCGGGTCCTCGGCCAGCGCGACCACGTCGGCGTCCGCGCCGTCTCCCAGCACGACCGCCTGCTTCTCCAGGGCGCGCTGCACGGCGCCGAGGTCGTCGCGCAGCCGGGCGGCCTTCTCGAAGTCGAGCGCCTCGCTGGCGGCGTACATCTCCTTCTCGATGCGGCGGATGAACGGTTTGGTCTGGCCGCCCATGAAGTCGCAGAAGTCCTCGACGATGGCGCGGTGCTCCTCGGCGGAGACCTCGCCGACACAGGGGGCCGAGCACTTGTCGATGTAGCCCAGCAGGCACGGGCGCCCCACCTGCGCGGAGCGCTTGAACACCCCGTTGCTGCAGGAGCGCATCGGGAAGACCCTCAGCAGGATGTCGACGGTCTCCCGGATCGCCCACGCGTGGGAGTAGGGGCCGAAGTAGCGGGTGCCCTTGCGCTTGGCGCCGCGCCCGACCATGACCCGCGGGAACTCCTCGCCGAGCGTCACCGCCAGCCAGGGGTAGGACTTGTCGTCGCGGTACTTCACGTTGAAGCGCGGGTCGTACTCCTTGATCCAGGAGTACTCCAGCTGCAGCGCCTCGACCTCGGTGGCCACGACGGTCCACTCCACCGACGCCGCGGTGGTGACCATGGTGGCGGTGCGCTGGTGCAGGTTGGCGATGTCCTGGAAGTACGACGAGAGCCGGGCCCGGAGGTTCTTGGCCTTGCCGACGTAGATCACCCGGCGCTGGGCGTCCCGGAACCGGTAGACGCCCGGCTGGGTCGGGATCGACCCCGGCTCGGGACGGTAGGACAGCGGTCCGCGGGACGTGCGGGGAGTCGGTCGGGCGGGCACGCGATCAGCCTACGAGGGACCGGGGACACTCCCCGCGTCGTGGGGCCGTGGACACCCCGCGACGCGTCGAGCCGGCGCGACCTTCCGGAAGGACGCGCCGGCTCGGCGGGAGGAGGGCGGGGGTCAGGCGCGGGAGATCTCGTCGCCGTCGACGGTCAGGGAGACCGAGCCGAGGGCCGAGGTCGCCGGACCCGCGGTCGGGGCGCCGGAGGAGAGGTCGAAGATCGAGCCGTGGCAGGGGCAGCTGATGCCGGCGTCGCTGACGGAGTCGACGGGGCAGCCCTGGTGGGTGCAGGTGATCGAGAACCCCAGGAACTCGCCCTCGGTCGGCTGGGTCACGACGAGGCCCTCGTCGGGGAAGACCGCACCACTGCCGACGGGCACGTCGGAGGTCGACGCGAACGCGGACGAGCCGCCCGAGCCGCCCGAGCCCTCGGCCCCCTCCGAACCGGCCGTCGACGGCGAGCCACCGCTGGAGGCACCGGAGCCGCCGGCCGGGTCGGTGGCGCTGGAGTCGTCGCCGCCGCAGGCCGCGAGGAGCGGCAGCCCGAGCCCGACACCGGCGACGCCGCCGAGGGCGTGACGGCGCGAGAGCGTAGGGCGCTGGTCGGTCGGACGAGTGGTGCGGGGCTCCGTGGGCTGGCTCATCGGGGTCCTCTCGAGGGTCGGTGCGCCGAGCCTAGCCAGGCGCACCCGACCCGTCGCGGGACACCGACTCCTCTCAGCCCTTCTTCACCGTCTTCTTGGCCGCCGCCTTCTTCGTGTCAGCCGTCTTCTTCGTGGCGGTCTTCTTCGTCGCGGTCCGCTTGGCGGCCGCCCGCTCGTTGGCGGTGCGCTGCGCCGCCTGCCGACGGGTGGCGCGGACCTGGGCCGGCGCGGCCGAGGCGGCCAGCAGCCCGTCGGGCTGCTCGGCCTCCTTGCCCTCCAGCAGCGGTGCGAGGAAGCGGCCGGTGTGGCTGTCGGGGTTGGCCGCGACCGCCTCGGGGGTGCCCTCGGCGACGACGGTGCCGCCGCGCGAGCCGCCCTCGGGACCCATGTCGACCAGCCAGTCGGCGGTCTTGATGACGTCGAGGTTGTGCTCGATGACCAGCACCGTGTTGCCCGCGTCGACCAGTCGGCCGAGCACGAGCAGCAGCTTGCGGATGTCCTCGAAGTGCAGGCCCGTGGTCGGCTCGTCGAGGACGTAGACGGTGCGGCCGGTCGAGCGCTTCTGCAGCTCGGCCGACAGCTTGACGCGCTGCGCCTCTCCTCCGGAGAGCGTGGTCGCCGGCTGACCGAGGCGGACGTAGCCCAGGCCGACCTCGACCAGGGTCTTGAGGTGCCGCGAGATCGCCGGCACCGCGGCGAAGAAGTCCACCGCCTCCTCGATGGGCATGTCGAGGACCTCGGCGATGGTCTTGCCCTTGTAGTGGACCTCGAGCGTCTCGCGGTTGTAACGGGCGCCGTGGCAGACCTCGCACGGGACGTAGACGTCCGGCAGGAAGTTCATCTCGATCTTGATCGTGCCGTCGCCGGCGCAGGCCTCGCAGCGCCCGCCCTTGACGTTGAAGGAGAAGCGGCCCTGGAGGTAGCCGCGCATCTTCGCCTCGGGGGTGGCCGCGAACAGCTTGCGCACGTGGTCGAAGACACCGGTGTACGTCGCCGGGTTGGACCGCGGGGTGCGCCCGATCGGTGACTGGTCGACGTGGATCACCTTGTCGACGTGCTCGAGGCCGGTGATGGCCTTGTGCCGCCCGGGCAGGGTGCGCGCGTTGTAGAGCTGCTTGGCCAGCGAGGTGTAGAGGATGTCGTTGACCAGGGTCGACTTGCCGGAGCCGGAGACACCGGTCACGGCCACGAACAGCCCGAGCGGGAAGGTCACGTCGACGTCGCGCAGGTTGTGCTCACGGGCCCCGAGGACGGCGAGCTCGCGGCCCTCGGTGCGCGGACGGCGCTTGGCGGGGACCGGGATCTCGCGCCGGCCCGAGAGGTACTGACCGGTCAGGGAGTCGGGGTGGGCCAGCAGGTCGTCGACGGTGCCGCTGTGGACGACCTGGCCGCCGTGCTCGCCGGCACCTGGGCCGATGTCGACGACCCAGTCGGCCACCTTGATCGTGTCCTCGTCGTGCTCGACCACGATGAGGGTGTTGCCGAGGTCCTTGAGCCGGACGAGGGTCTCGATGAGCCGGTGGTTGTCGCGCTGGTGCAGGCCGATCGAGGGCTCGTCGAGGACGTAGAGGACACCGACCAGGCCGGCACCGATCTGGGTGGCCAGCCGGATGCGCTGCGCCTCGCCGCCGGACAGCGAGCCGGAGGCCCGGTCGAGGGAGAGGTAGTCGAGCCCCACGTCGAGCAGGAACTGCAGCCGCTCGTGGATCTCCTTGAGCACCCGCTCGCCGATCTGCCGCTCACGCTCGGTCATCTCGAGGTCGGCGAGGAACGCGGCGGACTCGTTGATCGGCAGGGCGCAGACCTCGGCGATGCCGCGCTGCTCGCCCGAGCCGGACTGCAGGGTGACCGACTGCGAGACCGACTTCAGGCGCGAGCCCTTGCAGGTCGGGCAGGGCACCTCGCGCATGAACGACTCGAAGCGCTCGCGGCTGGTGTCGGACTCGGCCTCGCGGTGGCGGCGCTCGACGTAGCCGCGCACGCCCTCGAAGTCGGCGTAGTAGGCGCGCTCACGGCCGTAGCGGTTGCGGGTGACGACGTGGACCTTGCTGCCGTGCCCGTCGAGGATCGAGCGCTGCGCTTTGGCCGGGAGCTCCTCCCAGGGCGTGTTGAGGTCGAACCCGACCTCGTCGCCCAGGGCACCCAGCAGCCGCAGGAAGTAGTCGCTGACGTGGGCGTGCGACCACGGCTGGATGGCGCCCTCGCCGAGCGTCGCCGAGGGGTTGGGGACGACCAGCTCGGCGTCGACCTCCATCCGGGTGCCCAGACCGGTGCAGGCCGGGCACGCGCCGTACGGGGAGTTGAAGGAGAACGAGCGGGGCTCGAGCTCGTCGACGTCGATGGTGTGGTCGTTGGGGCAGGCCATCTTCTCGCTGAACCGCATCTCGCGGTGCTCGTCGTCCTCGGGGAGGTCGACGAAGTCGAGCACGACCAGGCCGCCCGACAGGGTCAGCGCGGTCTCGACGGAGTCGGTGAGCCGGCGCTTGGCGGACTCCTTGACCGCGAGCCGGTCGACGACCACCTCGATGGTGTGCTTGAGCTTCTTGTCCAGCGTCGGCGGGGCGTCCAGCGAGTGGGTCTCGCCGTCGACGCGCACCCGGGAGAAGCCCTGCGTCTGGAGCTGGCTGAAGAGCTCGACGTACTCGCCCTTGCGGCCGCGGATGACCGGGGCGAGCACCTGGAAGCGGCGCCCCTCCTCCAGCGTCAGGACACGGTCGACGATCTGCTGCGGCGTCTGCCGCTCGATCTTGGCGCCGCACGTCGGGCAGTGTGGCCGGCCGGCACGGGCGTAGAGCAGGCGGAGGTAGTCGTAGACCTCGGTGATGGTGCCGACCGTCGAGCGCGGGTTGCGCGAGGTCGACTTCTGGTCGATGGAGACCGCCGGGGACAGGCCCTCGATGAAGTCGACGTCGGGCTTGTCCATCTGGCCGAGGAACTGGCGGGCGTACGCCGAGAGCGACTCGACGTAGCGGCGCTGGCCCTCGGCGAAGATCGTGTCGAAGGCCAGCGAGGACTTGCCGCTGCCGGAGAGGCCGGTGAAGACGATGAGCGAGTCGCGCGGCAGGTCGATCGAGACGTCCTTGAGGTTGTGCTCGCGCGCGCCGCGGATGATCAGCTGGTCGGCCACAGAGAGGTCTCCTGGGATCGGTGCCCGGCGGTCCGGGTCGGTGGTGGTCGAGCGCGTCGCGCGCGTTCGAACACGTGTTCGTCATCGTACGCCGCCCGCCTGGTCGACGCCCGTCGGGCACCATCTCACGCAGCACCGACAGTCCTCGGAACACCCGGGCGAGGGGGTTCATGCCCCGCACGCCCGGTGCAGGATGGTGAGGTGAGTGACACCCCCGCCCCCATGGACGACGCCGTCGTCGACGCCCTGCACGACGCCACCCGACGGTTGGTCCGGTCCGTCGACTCCTTGGACGACGAGGGCTGGCGGGCACCGAGCCTCCTGCCCGGCTGGAGCCGTGCGCACCTCGTGGCCCACCTGGTCCTCAACGCGGAGGGGCTGGCCGGGGCGCTGGAGGGGGTGCGCGCCGGGGAGCCGGTGCCGATGTACGTCTCCCCCGAGGCGCGCGACCACGACATCGAGGAGCTCTCGGCCGACGAGGTACACCCCGTCCGCGACCGGCTGCTGGCCTCCACCAGCAGGTTCGCCGACGCCGTCGCAGCGATGGGCGAGGAGCACTGGCGCGAGCGGATCGAGCGGGTCCCCGGAGGGATCACCTTCGCCGCGGCGGCGGTGCCGGCGATGCGGTGGAGGGAGGTCGAGATCCACCACGCGGACCTGCTGGTCGGCTACTCGCACCGCGACTGGCCCGTCGCCTTCGCCGAGGCGGCGCTGGGGGCGATGACCGGCCGTCTGCGCGACCTCTCCCCCGGGTTCCGCCTGGTGCTCACCGACGTCGACCGGGAACGGGAGGTGGGTAGCGTCGCTCCCGACGCACCCGTGGTCCGGGGCACGGCGGCCGACGCCGCCTGGTGGCTCAGCGGCCGCGGGGACGGGACCGGGATGACCAGTGAGGGCGGCGAGCTGCCGCAGATCGGAGCATGGTGATGGGGACCTACACCGGAGACGTCTCGCCGGGCGATGCCGCGCAGACCCGCGACCTGGGGTGCCTGACCCTCACCAAGGTCGCCGTCGACCCGAAGATGAGCAACAACAGCTACCTGCTGCGCTGCGCGCAGACCGGTGACCAGGTGCTGGTCGACGCCGCCGACGAGGCCGGCACGCTGCTGGACCTCGTCGGGGACGGCGGGCTCGTCTCGGTCGTGACGACCCACCAGCACTGGGACCACCACCGCGCGCTCGCCGAGGTCGTGGAGCGGACCGGCGCGCAGGTGCTGGTCGGCGAGCCGGACGCGGACGCGGTCACCGAGCAGACCGGTGTGCCCGTCGACGTACGCCTCGAGCACGGGGACCGCGTGCAGGTCGGCGCCTGCGAGCTCGAGGTGATCGCGATCGCGGGGCACACCCCCGGCTCGATCGCCCTGCTGCACCGCGCGGCGGACGGCGGCACGCACCTGCTCACGGGCGACTCGCTCTTCCCCGGCGGGGTCGGCGCGACGTTCGGGGACGCCGACGCCTTCGCCCAGCTCATCGACGACGTGGAGGAGAAGGTCTTCGGCACGCTGCCCGACGAGACGCACTTCTACCCCGGGCACGGCAAGGACGGGGTGCTCGGCGAGGAGCGCCCGCACCTCGCGGAGTGGCGCGAGCGCGGCTGGTAGCCACACCCGCCCCCCGCGCGGCCGGTCAGGAGTAGGTCGCGCGCACCGTGTCCGTGACGGGGATCGACTGGCAGCCCAGCCGGATGCCGTCGGCGATGTCCTCGTCGTCGAGCACGTCGTTGTGCAGCATCTTGACCTCGCCCTCGAGCAGGCGGACCGCGCAGGCCGAGCACTCCCCCTCGCGGCAGGAGTACGGCGCCTTCACGCCCTTGGACTCCAGGTGCTCGAGCAGCGTGCTGCCCGGCTGCCAGTCGTCGAACGCGTGCGTCTCGCCGTCGAGCTCCACCTCGAGGCGCACCGGCGCCTGCGGGCCGTCGGGCACCTCGACGGGCGCGTCGGTCTCCGACTCGGCCTCCGCGACCTCCTGGGCGGCCGACGCCACCTCTGCCACGTCACCGAACGGGTTGCCGCCGAGCGACACGAACTTCTCCTGGTGGCGACGCTCGCGGGGGAACTCCAGCTCGCGCAACGCGGTGACGACCATCTTCATGAACGGCGCCGGGCCGCAGACGAAGGCGTCCCAGGTGGTGTACGCCGACGCGAACGCCTTCAGCTGCTCGCCGGTCGGCAGGCCCTGCACGGACTCCAGCCAGTGCACGACCTGCAGCCGGTCGGGGTGCTCGGCGGCCAGTCGGCTCAGCTCGTCGGCGAAGATCACCGAGCGCTCGTCGCGGTTGGCGTAGAACACCACGATCCGGCCGGAGCCGTGCGCGAGCGCGGTGCGGGTGATCGACATGATCGGGGTGACGCCGCTGCCGCCGGCGAAGAGCAGCAGGTCGGCGTCGAGCGAGGCCGGGGTGAAGATGCCGCTGGGCGGCAGCACCCGCATGGTCGAGCCGACCTCGAGGTGGTCACAGACCCAGTTGGAGGCGTAGCCGTCGACGGTGCGCTTGACCGTGACCGTCAGCGGGCCGCCGTCGTGCGGGCTCGAGGACAGCGAGTAGCAGCGGGCGGCGAGGCCGTCCCGGTCACTCGGCACCGCCAGGGTCAGGAACTGGCCCGGCTTGTACTCGAAGGCGGACTCGGCGCCCTCGGGCACCCGGAAGGAGATGGAGCGCGCGTCTGCCGTCTCGTCGACGACCTCCACGACCTCCAGCACATAGGAGTCGGTCACGGTGGCTCAGTATCCGTCCTCTGCTCCGATGGTCAGCCGGCCGTCCCGCACAGCGGCCTCGATGCTCGCGGTCATCCGGGGGCAGGCATGGAACGCGAGCCGCCCGTCGGGCCTCTCGGCCTTCCGTCGCGCGAGGTCGGGGCACTGCTCGGCGGCCTCCGCGGTCCACTGGACCGACGTGTGGTGGTCGCTGTTCTTCTTCACGCCCACGGCGGCCAGGCAGTCCAGGCACTCGACGCGGATCAGCCTGGCCTGGGTGTAGAGGCGCTGGTCCTCGAGCGTCTCGGCGCTCCTGGGGACGAACGACGCCATCTCAGGTGCCCGACATCAGGGCCGGGTCGTCGCTGCCCTCGGTCTCGCCCGCGGCGTCCTCGGCCGCCTTCTTCTCGAGGTTCTGGGCGACCTCGTCCTGCCAGAACTCGTTGGCCTTCGTGGTGTCCACCTCGAACTCGAAGCGGTCGACCATGTCGGAGGTGATGTCGGCGACGTCGACGTAGTACTGCTCGTACCACCGACGCAACTGGTAGACCGGCCCGTCCTCCTCGCACAGGAGCGGGTTCTGCACGGGCACCTTGTTCTTCCAGATGTGCACGTCCTGGAGGAAGCCCTGGCCGAACATGTCGGCGTACTTCTTGCCGATGAAGTTGGCGGTCTCGTCGTCCATGCCCTCGGGCTTCTCGACGAGGATGCCGTACTGCAGGGTGAAGGAGTTGGGACCCGTCGCGATGTGGGTGTTGACCAGCACGACCTCGGTCTTGAAGCCCTTGTAGTCGGTCCAGAGCCAGTTGATCATGTACGACGGCCCGTAGTAGGTGGCCTCGGACTTCAGGAACAGCTCCTCCGACCCGTAGCCGCCACTGACGTCCGGGCGCCCCTTGGACTCCATGAACTGGGTGGCCTGCTGGCCCTCGAAGACGTTGCGGAAGCTCGTGGGGAAGGCGAAGTGCACGTAGTAGAAGTGCGCCATGTCGACCACGTTGTCGATGAGCTCGCGGCAGTTGGAGCCCTCGATGTGCTCGGTCTCCCAGAACCAGTCGGTGTACTTGCCCGACGCGAGGCCCGGCAGCTCGGGCGGGAGCAGGTCGTGGTCGCCGGCCGAGCCCTCGGGGTCGTACCAGATGAACAGCGACTCGTTGCGGATCGCGGTCTCGTAGCGCTGGGTGCGGGCGCGCAGCGGGACGCGGCGGGCGTAGGGGATCTGCTTGCACTTGCCGTCGCCGCCCCAGCGCCAGTCGTGGAACGGGCAGGCGATCTGGTCGCCCTTGACGGTGCCCTGGGTCAGGTCGCCGCCCATGTGCCGGCAGTAGCCGTCCAGCACGTTGAGCTCGCCCTTGCTGTCCTGCCAGACCACGAGCTTGCCGCCGAAGGCGTCGATCGCGTGCGGCTTGCCGTCGCCGAAGTCGCGGGCCAGGCCGAGGCAGTGCCAGCCGCGGGCGTACCGGTCCGGCGGCGTGCCCTGGTCGAGGTGGCGGGTGCCGGTGGGGGTGGCCGTGCCGGTCATGAGGACCTCCCTGGTCGGTGACGGAGTCGGGGCCGGACGTGGTCCGTCGTCGGGGACGGTGGACCAAAACGAGAACAGGTTATAGTTTTCGGGACGGCGAGGCCAGCGTCACACCCGGTCTCGCCCCCATCCTGCGCCATTCCAGCGTCATCCGAGCGACATCCGCCTCCGCCCACGGGAGCCCTCCATGCACCTCGCCCTCGAACCCGCCCAGATCGCGCTGCGAGAGGAGCTGCGGGAGTACTTCGGCAACCTCGTCACCCCCGAGATCCGTGCCGGGCTGAGCGCCGCCACCGGCGAGTTCGGCGAGGCCGGCGTCTACAAGGGCGTGATCCGCCAGCTCGGGACCGACGGCTGGCTCGGCATCGGCTGGCCCAAGGAGTACGGCGGCCAGGACCGCTCCATGGTCGACCAGCTGATCTTCACCGACGTCGCAGCCGACTTCGGCGTGCCGATCCCCTACCTGACGCTCAACACGGTGGGGCCGACGATCATGCGCTACGGCACCCAGGAGCAGAAGGACTACTTCCTCCCGAAGATCCTCGCCGGCGAGCTGCACTTCTCCATCGGCTACTCCGAGCCCGGCTCGGGCACCGACCTGGCGTCGCTGCGCACCAAGGCCGTCCGCGAGGGCGACGAGTGGGTGATCAACGGCCAGAAGATGTGGACCTCGCTGATCCAGTACGCCGACTGGATCTGGATGGCGTGCCGCACCGACCCCGACCTGCCCCGCCACAAGGGCCTGTCGATGATCCTGGTGCCGGCCGACTCCCCCGGCTTCTCCTACACCCCCGTGCACACCGTCGCCGGGGTCCACACCAGCGCCACCTACTACGAGGACGTGCGAGTCCCCGTCGGCAACCTGGTCGGCGAGCTCAACGGCGGGTGGTCGCTGATGACCAACCAGCTCAACCACGAGCGGGTCGCCCTCACCTCCTCCGCGCCGCTGACCCAGTCGGTGAAGCTGGTGCGCGAGTGGGCGCAGCAGACCAAGAACCCCGACGGCCAGCGCGTCATCGACACCGAGTGGGTGCAGGTCGCCCTCGGCCGCGCCCACGCCCGCGTCGAGATGCTGACCCTGCTCAACTGGAAGCTCGCCTCGGACGCCGACCGCGGCGTCGACCTCTCCCCCGCCGAGGCGTCGGCCACCAAGATCTACGGCTCCGAGCTGGCCACCGAGGTCTACCGGTCCCTCATGGAGATCGTCGGCCCGCACGCCGGCCTCACCGCCGACTCCGAGGGCGCGGTCATCGCCGGCCGCCTCGAGCGCTTCTTCCGCTCCTCGCTGGTGATGACCTTCGGCGGCGGCACCAACGAGATCCAGCGCGACATCATCGGCTACGTCGGTCTCGGCCTGCCCGCCGCGAAGCGCTGACCCGCGGCCCCCTCTCGACCAGCACCAGGACGGACTGACATGGACTTCTCCTTCACCCCCGAGCAGGACGACGCCGCGGCGCTGGCCGCCTCGATCCTCGACGACCGCGTGACCCTCGACCGGCAGAAGGCCGTCGAGGCCGACGGCAGCCGCTTCGACCGCGACCTGTGGGCCGCGCTCGGCGGGGCGGGCCTGCTCTCCCTCGCGGTGCCGGAGCAGTACGGCGGCGCCGGGCTCGGCCTCGTCGAGCTGTGCCGGGTGCTGCACGAGGTCGGCCAGCGCGTCGCCCCGGTCCCGCTCGCGACGCACGGCGCCGCGGCGCTGCTGCTCGCCGAGTCGGCCGACGCGGACCTGGCCGGTGCCTGGCTCCCGGGTGCCGCCTCCGGCGAGCAGGTCCTCACCGTGGCCTTGAGCGAGGAGCGCTCGCACCTGCCCGCGCTCCCGGTCACCACCGCGAGCAGCACCGGCTCGGGCTGGTCGGTCTCCGGCGCGAAGTCGCTGGTCCGCGCGGGCACCAGCGCAGCGGCGTACCTCGTGAGCGCGGGGACGTCCGAGGGCGTCGGCGTCTTCCTGGTGGAAGCAGGCGCCGACGGCGTGCGCACCACCCCGGGGCGCACCAGCGACGGCGACACGGTCGCCCGGCTCGACCTCGAGGAGGCTCCGGCGACCCTCGTGGGCGACCTCGACGGCAGCACCGCCCGTCGCCTCGGCGACCTGGTCACGGTCGCGACCGGCGCTGAGCTGCTGGGGATCACCGAGGGCGCCCTGCGCCTGACCGCGCAGTACGCCAAGACGCGTGAGCAGTTCGGCCGCCCGATCGGCACCTTCCAGGCCGTCTCGCAGCGCCTGGCCGACGGCTACATCGACGTGCTGGGCCAGCGACTCACCCTCTGGTCCGCGGCGTGGCGGCTGGCCGAGGGGCTGCCCTCGGAGACCGAGGTGGCGATCGCCAAGCTCTGGGCGGCCGACGCGGCGCACAGGCTCGCCCACACGACCGTCCACGTGCACGGCGGTGTCGGCATCGACCTCGACGGCGAGGCGCACCGCTACTTCACCACCGCCAAGCGGCTGGAGTTCGCGTTCGGCGGCACCACCGAGCAGGCGCTCGCCATCGGGCGGGTGCTCGCGGCCGAGCCGGTCTGAGCCCCGCCGCGGTGGTCGAGCAGCGAGCGGGCGTCGAGACCAGCGTCCGAAACATGCTCCTGGCACGCGCGGACGACCACGGGGACGGCCTGCTGTTCGAGGGTGAGCGGCTGTCGTGGGCCGAGGTCGTGGCGCAGGGGCACCAGCGGGCCGCCGCGCTGCGCAGCCTGCTCGACGACGGGCGACCGCCCCACGTGGGGGTCCTGCTGGAGAACACCCCCGACTTCCTGCTGACCCTGGGCGCCGCGGCGCTCGGGGGCCTCGTGGTGGTCGGGCTCAACCCGACCCGCCGCGGAGCCGCGTTGGCCTCCGACGTACGCCGCACCGACTGCCAGCTCGTCCTCACCGACGCCCAGCACCTCGACGAGCAGCCCGACCTGGTCGATGCCCTGGACGACGTGCCCGTGGTCCCGGTCGACTGCCCTGACTGGATCCGGCTGCTCGACCACCACCAGGGCGCCGGACCCCACGAGGGGCCGGTCGGGCCCGACGACCTGCTGATGCTGATCTTCACCTCGGGGACCTCGGGCGACCCGAAGGCCGTGCGCGTGACGCACGCGAAGGTGGCCGGCCCGGGGGTGATGCTGGCCGAGCGCTTCGGGTTGAGCGGCGACGACACCGCCTACCTGTCGATGCCGCTGTTCCACTCCAACGCCGTGATGGCCGGGTGGGCGCCCGCACTGGCCGGTGGCGCCACCGTGGCGCTGGCCCGCCGGTTCAGCGCCTCCGGGTTCCTGCCCGACGTGCGTCGTTTCGGGGCGACGTACGCCAACTACGTCGGCAAGCCGCTGTCCTACGTGCTGGCCACGCCTGAACGCGACGACGACGCCGACAACCCGTTGCGGCTGGTCTTCGGCAACGAGGCCAACGAGCGCGCCATCGACGAGTTCGGGCGCCGCTTCGGGTGCACGGTCGTCGACTCCTACTCCTCCACGGAGAACGCCGTCATCGTGCAGCGCCAGCCCGGCATGCCGGCGGGCGCCCTCGGCCGTCCCCTGCCGGGCGTGGCGGTGCTGGACCCCGAGACCGGGGAGCCGGTGCCCGACGCGGAGTTCGACGGCGCCGGGCGGCTCACCAACGGCGACGTGGCGATCGGCGAGCTGGTCAACACCACCGGCGCCGGCGCCTTCGCCGGCTACTACGGCGACCCCGACGCCGAGGCCGAGCGGATGCGCGGCGGGATGTACTGGTCGGGCGACCTGGCCTACCGCGACGCCGAGGGGTGGGTCTACTTCGCCGGGCGGACCGCCGACTGGATGCGCGTGGACGGCGAGAACCTCGCGGCCGCCCCGCTCGAGCGGATCTGGCTGCGGCACCCCGCCGTGGCCCAGGCGGCGGTGTACGCGGTGCCGGACCCCGGCCCGCTGGGGGTCGGCGACCAGGTCGTCGCAGCGCTGCTGACGGAGCGTCCGCTCGCCGCCGACGAGGTCGCACGCTTCCTCGACGAGCAGGCCGACCTGCCGACCAAGGGCCGTCCCCGCTGGGTCCGGCTGCTCGCCGACCTCGACGAGCTGCCCCGGACCGCGACGACCAAGGTGCTCAAGCGCGAGCTGGCGGCGCAGGGGCCGGTGGCCGGCCGCGGACGTCTCCTGGAGCGGGAGGAGCGCGGAACGGCGTACGTCGACGTCACCGATCTCGGCGAGGTGCTTGACCAGGTGTGACGGGCGCCATACGTTGACACGCGTCAACTAGAACGTGTTCTACGAGGGGGACGTGTGGCCGAGAACGTGCAGCAGATGCTTCGGGACCGACTGGAGGACGACGGCACCGCCATCGCGACCCCTGACCGGACCTGGACCTGGCGCGAACACCTGGCCGAGGCCTCGGCAGAGGCGGCTGCCGTGATCGCCGCGCTCGACGCCCAGCGTGCGCCGCACGTCGGCACGCTCTTGGGCAACTCCCCTGCGATGCTGCGGGCGATGGCTGGCGCGGGTCTCGGCGGCTACGTCCTGTGCGGCATCAACACGACCCGCCGCGGCGAGGGCCTCTCGGCCGACGTACGCCGCGCGGAGTGCCAGCTGCTGCTCACCGACGCCGAGCACCTGCCGCTGCTGGAGGGCGTCGACCTCGGTGACGTCAGGGTCGTGGACGTCGGCTCCGACGCCTGGGCGCAGGAGGTCGCAGGCGCCGGCGACCTGACCCCGCTGCGCGAGGTCGAGGCGATGGACACCTTCATGATGATCTTCACCTCGGGCACCTCCGGGGACCCCAAGGCGGTGCAGGTGGCGCACCTGATGGTGCTCTTCTCCGGGCTCAACCTGGTCGACCGGTTCTCGATGACCCCCGACGACGTCTGCTACCTCTCGATGCCGCTGTTCCACTCCAACGCCGTCGTCGCCGGCTGGGCGGTCGCCGTCGGCTGCGGGGCGACGATGGTGCCGACGAGGTTCTCGGCCTCGCGCTTCCTCGACGACGTGCGCGCCTACGGCGTCACCTACATGAACTACGTCGGCAAGCCGCTGGCCTACGTCCTGGCCACGCCCGAGCGCGACGACGACGCCGACAACACCCTGCGCGTCGCCTTCGGCAACGAGGCCAGCGACCGCGACATCGCCGAGTTCGCCCGCCGCTTCGACTGCGACGTCATGGACGGCTTCGGCTCCACCGAGCTGGCGATCATCATCCTGCGCGAGCCCGGCACCCCGCCGGGCTCGATCGGCAAGGGCATGGACGGTGTCGCGATCTACGACGCCGAGACCGTCACCGAGTGCCCGGTCGCACGCTTCGACGAGCACGGCGCGCTCCTCAACGCCGACGAGGCGGTCGGCGAGCTGGTCAACACCACCGGCGGCGGCTACTTCCAGGGCTACTACAACGACCCCGACGCCAACGCAGACCGGATGCGGCACGGGATGTACTGGTCCGGCGACCTGGCCTACAAGGACGCCGACGGCTGGATCTACCTCGCCGGCCGCACCGCCGACTGGATGCGCGTGGACGGCGAGAACCTCGCCGCCGGCCCCATCGAGCGCATCCTGCAGCGGCTCCCCGCCCTCAACCGCGTGGCGGTCTACGCCGTCCGCGACGCCCAGGTCGGCGACCAGGTGATGGCCGCGATGGTGCTCAACGAGGGCGAGAAGGTCACCCAGGCGGAGTTCGAGTCGTTCCTGCGCGAGCAGCCCGACCTCTCCCCCAAGGCCTGGCCGCGCTACGTCCGGATCAACCACGACCTGCCCGCCACCGCCACCAACAAGGTGCTCAAGCGCGAGCTGATGGCGCAGGGCGTCACCGCCGGCGACGGTGAGCTGTGGACGCGCGAGGAGCGCGGGACGGCGTACGCCTGAGGCCAGAAGGGGTCAGCGGAGCAGCTTCTTCAGGCCGTTGGTGAGCTTGACGTTGTAGAAGCCGGAGTTGGTGTCGGTGTACCAGACCTGGCCGCGCCTGCGGTCGTACGCCGGTGCCGACATCGCGTAGGCGCCACCGAGCGTCGGCAGCTTCAGGGCACCACCGGGGATCAGCGGCTTGTTGAAGTAGCCGACCTCGCGCGGGTGCTCGACGTCGCGGATGTCGAAGAGCCGCAGTCCCGAGGCGATCATCGAGCAGCCGGCCAGCTTGGGGTTGCGGCGTTTCGGCAGCGAGCAGTAGTGCCCGGCGTACCCCTGCGCGGGGAACCAGGCGCCCGGGTCGCGGAGCTGGGCGCCGGCGCGGTTCTCGGGCTGGTGCACCTCGAGGCGGATGTTGGAGACGACCTTCGGGTCGGTCGGGTCCTCGACGTCGATGATGCGCGCGACGCCCACCGGCGAGCCCGGGTAGGCCAGCGCGTTGGTGGCCTCGAAGAAGTCGACGAACTCGTCGATCTCCAGGACGTAGTGCCGGCCCTTGCGCGTGAACGGCTCGGCGACCTGCGGGATCGAGTGCTCGGGCCAGGTGAGCTTCGACAGGATCGTGATGTCGGGGTCCTCGACCCGGTCCTGCACCTGGGAGACGTCGAGGATCGCGATGCCACCGTCGGTGACCCCGGTCGGGCCGACGTCGCCGATGTTGGCGGCGTAGAGGGTGCGGCCGTCGTCGGAGAGCCGCATGCCGTGGTAGTTCACGCCCCACTGGGTGGTGAGCACCTGCGGGTCCGCGGGGTCGGTCAGGTCGATGGCGGCCAGCGAGGCGACGGTGCTGGAGCTGTAGAACGTCAGCCCGTCGTTGGACCAGCCCGACTCGTGGCCGAGCACCCCCGACAGGGTCGAGGAGAGCAGCTGCGCGTCGCGGCAGTCCTGGCTGACGTCGTACACGTCCAGGACGCCGGGGTACGTCGCAGCCGTGCCCAGCACCGCGGCGAGCAGGCCGCGCTTGCGGTTGACCAGCAGCGTCTCGTGCGGGCTCACCATCGCTGGGGAGTCCAGCGTCGTGGTGCGCACGGGCCGTCGCGGCTCGTTCATGTCGAGCACGACGGTGCCCTGGCCGGTCGTCAGGTTGTTCACGACGTCGCGTGGGAAGAGCAGCGTGTTGTCGTAGAACGCGCAGGTGTTGCCCTGCTCGTCGGTGTAGCGCAGCACCTTGAACCCGCCGGAGCCGCCCTCGTGGGCCAGCTCCTTGGTGTTGCAGGTGTAGCCCTCGGCCGCCCGACCCGAGCGGTAGTCGGCCCGCGGCACCCGGCCCTGGATGTCGGTCTCCGGGTTCGACCCCTTGCCGCAGCGGGCCTGCGGCACCGGCTTGGGGAACGGGTCGTCCGCCGAGACCGTGCCGCCCTGCGCCACCAGGCCCCCGCCGCCGAGCGCGAGGGCGACGCCGACCAGGGCGAGGCGACGCCAGGGACCACCAGAGCGAGTTGCGTCCGTCACACCGGAAAGGCTAAGGCCCCGAGCGCTCGCTCGGGGCCTCGACCAGTGACTGGGAACGCTCAGCCGTTGACCTTGTTGAGGGCGGCGACGGCCTCCTCGAACTCGGCCACCAGGCTGGCCATGACGTCGGCGACCGGACGCACCTCGTTCATCCGGCCCACGATCTGGCCGACGGGCATCGAGATCACGTCGGGGTCGTTCGAGGCGACGATCCGGTTGTGCGCCTCGGCGACCAGGAGGTTCTGCAGCGGCATCGGCAGCGGCTGCGGGGCGCCCTCCTCCGCCCAGGCCTCGGTCCACTTGGTCTTGAGCAGGCGGGCCGGCTTGCCGGTGTAGACGCGGGTGCGCACGGTGTCGGCCGACGTGGCGCGGGTGAAGGCCGTCTCCCAGGCGGAGTGGTTGGCCGAGAGGTTGCGGTACTCCTCGGTGCCGAGCCAGATCGACCCGGTCCACACGCCCTGGGCGCCGAGGGCCAGGGAGGCGGCGACCTGGCGACCGGAGCCGATGCCACCGGCGCCGAGCACCGGGACGTCGGGGCCGACGGCGTCGACGATGTCCGGGGTGAGCACCATCGAGGCGATCTCACCGGTGTGGCCGCCGGCCTCGTAGCCCTGCGCGATGATGATGTCCACGCCGTTGGCCACGTGGCTCAGCGCGTGCTTGGGGGCACCGGCCAGGGCGCCGACCTTGAGGCCACCCGCGTGGCACTGCTCGATCACGTCGACCGGCGGCGAGCCGAGCGCGTTGGCGATGAAGACCGGGCGGTGCTGCAGCGCCACGTCGACGTGCGAGCGGGCCATCGAGTGCAGCCACCCGAGCACGCCCTCTCGGCCCTCGCCCTCCGGGAGCGGCGGCACGCCGAGCTTGAGCAGCGTCTCGTCGACGAACTTCTTGTGCTCCTCGGGGATGTAGCTCGACAGGTCGGTCGAGGTGCCCTCGGTGGGGATCTTCATGGGCATGACAACGTCGACGCCGTACGGCTTGCCGTCGGTGTTCTCGTCCATCCACGTGAGGGTCCGGTCGAGCTCCTCGGTGTCGTTGAACCGGACACAGCCCAGGACCCCCAGGCCGCCGGCACGCGACACGGCCGCCGCCACGTGCTCGGAGGGGGTGAAGGCGAGGATGGGGTACTCGATGCCGAACTCGTCGCAGATCGGGGTGCGCATGTCAGGTCTCTCCTGGCAGGTGGTGGGGAGGCGGGTGCGGGTCGGACGGCCGGTCAGCCGGCGGTGGGCGCGGCCTGGGCGGCGAGCGCCATCTCCTTGGCCGCGGGGTACTGCGCCTTGCCGGTGGCGTTGCGAGGGATCGTGTCGACGACCGTGAGCGACCGGGGCAGCTTGTAGCCAGACAGGTGGGCGCGGAGGTACTCGCGCAGCTCCTCGAGCTCGAGGCTCTGCCCGTCGCGGAGCTCCACGACGGCGGCGACGGCCTGGCCGTAGGTGGCGTCGGGGATGCCGACGACCAGGGTGTCGTAGACGGCCGGGTGACCCTTGATGGCCATCTCGACCTCTTCGGGGTAGACCTTCTCGCCGCCGGTGTTGACGCAGTTGGAGCCGCGGCCGAGCAGCGTCACCTTGCCGTCGGCCTCGATGCGGGCGAAGTCGCCGGGCACGGAGTAGCGGGTGCCGTCGACCTCGATGAAGGTCGCCGCGGACTTCTCCGGGTCCTTGTAGTAGCCCTGCGGGATGTTGCCGCCGCGGGCCAGACGCCCGATCCTGCCGATCTCGGTTATCGGGATCGGACGGTTGTCCTCGTCGAGCACGACCGATGCGGGACCGAGCGCGACGACCGGGCCGTCGGTGCTGATGGCGTCCTTGTCCTGCATGCCCATGCCCGAGAAGCCGGTCTCGGTCGCACCGATGGAGTCGGTGAAGACCGCGCCGGTGAACTCGTCCATCCAGCGCTTCTTGACCGGCGGGGAGAAGATCGCGGCCGAGCTGGAGATCGCGAACAGGCTGCTGCCGTCGTACGGCGTGCCGGTGGCCTTCTTGCGCTCGTACTCCTCGATGAGCGGCCGCGCCATCGCGTCGCCGGTCATGAAGATCAACTGGACCTTGTCGGCCTCGATGATCTCCCAGGTGCGCTGGGGGTCGAACTTCGGCTCGAGCACCGTGAGGTGGCCGGCGAACAGATGCATGAGCAGGCCGGCCTGGGCGCCGCCGTGCATCAGCGGGCTGAGCGGGAAGGTCGTCATCCGCGGGTCGGTGGCCTGCTTGGACTGGTCGTACTCCTCCAGCGGCTCGCCGGTGTAGAAGTCGATGCCGCCGCCGAGCACGCGCCAGAAGTCCTCGTGGCGCCACATGACGCCCTTGGGGAACCCGGTCGTGCCACCGGTGTAGATGATGTGGAGGTCGTCGGCGCTGCGCTCGGCGAAGTCCCGCTCGGCGCTCTGGTCGGCGATGGCGTCGGCGTACAGCACACCGCCGAAGGAGGAGATGTCCGAGGCGTCGTCTGGGTCGATCGCGTCGGGGATCGCCACGAAGGTCCTGAGCTTCTCGTGGTTGGGCGCGACCGCGGCCAGCAGCGGTGCGTAGGAGCGCTCGAAGACCACGGCGACCACGTCGGCGTTGTCGAAGAGGTAGTTGAGCTCCCCCTCGACGTAGCGGTAGTTGACGTTGATCGTCACCGCACGGATCTTGACCGTGGCGAGCACGGCGACGACGTGCTCGACGGAGTTCTTGGCGTAGATCGCCACGTGGTCGCCGGGGCCGACGCCCTGGCTCTGCAGGTAGTGCGCGAGCCGGTTGGACTCGGCCTCCAGGTCGGCGTACGTCGCGATGCGATCGCCCACCTTGACGGCGGGGTTGTCGGGGGCGGCGTCGACCGCGTGCTCGAACAGGTCAGCGATGTTGAGGGCCACGACCGCAGACTAGAACACGTTCTCGTTTGTGGCTAGCATCACCGCCATGACTGACTGCCTGGTGGAGCAGGACGGCCACGTCCTGACCGTGACCATGAACCGTCCCGAGCGCCGCAACGCGCTCTCGAGCGAGATGCTGCGGATCATGGAGGACGCCTGGGACCGGGTGAACTCCGACGACTCGATCCGCGTCTGCATCCTCACCGGCGCGGGCGGCTACTTCTGCGCCGGGATGGACCTGAAGACCGCGAACGAGAAGCCACCCTCGGACAGCTTCGAGTCCGGCGAGTTCGATCCCTCGGTCATCAAGGGGCTCCTCAAGGGCTTCCGGCTCACCAAGCCGCTCGTCGCCGCGGTGGAGGGTCCGGCGATCGCCGGCGGGACCGAGATCCTGCAGGGCACCGACATCCGGGTCGCCGGCGAGTCGGCGAAGTTCGGCGTCGCGGAGGCCCGCTGGTCGCTCTACCCGATGGGCGGCTCCGCGGTCCGGCTCCCCCGCCAGATCCCCTACACCGTGGCCGCCGAGCTGCTGCTGACCGGGCGCACGCTGATGGCCGCCGAGGCCAAGGAGCTCGGCCTCATCGGCCACGTCGTCCCCGACGGCTCGGCTCTGGAGAAGGCACGCGAGATCGCCGACATGATCGCCGCCAACGGCCCGCTCGCGGTCCAGGCGATCCTCAAGACGATGCGCGACTCCGAGGGCAAGCACGAGGAGGAGTGCTGGGCCGACGACGCGAAGGTCGGCGCGGCGGTCTTCTCCTCCGACGACGCCAAGGAGGGCCCGCGGGCGTTCCTGGAGAAGCGCAAGCCGGAGTTCCAGGGCCGCTGACGGCCCGGCGGGGCGGCAAGGTTTATCGGCCGGCCGATGAACCTTGCCGCTGGACGATGGAACAACAGCGTCCAACTTCAAGGTTCGGTCACGGACCCGCGGACGCCACCCGACGTGGGGGCGGGACGAGATCGACGTCCCAGTAGCCCCCGGAGTCCGGGCATCTGCGACCCTGAGTAGCGCACCGGACACAGGGCGCCAGGCCAGCAAGTACGGCGCCGCAGCAACGAACAGCGTCTCGTCGTCGATCCACTGGTCGGTGTAGGCGAGGACTCCGCGACCGTGTCTGAGTTCGCCGACGGTGGCGCCGGTCCGCGCATCGACGACGGTGGCAGCTCCGTCCTGCGGAACCGCCACCAGCAGCGTTCGAGCTCACACCCACGTGACGGCTGGAGGAGACGTCGACATCGACCACAGGAGCGCGGGCCACACGCTCGTCCCCGTTCCACTCGAGAGAACGGCGCTGCCGTCGATGTCAGCCGCGACGAGGACCGGCGTGCCATCAGGCTCGAACCCGACCTGATCTGCCGAGCGCCAAGGTGTGCGCGTGGACTCGCCCGTGACGAGGTAGAGCGTCGTTCCACGCCACGCCACCATCGTGGTCCCGGGGATCCACGAAGCTGTGACGAACCCGGCGGCGGACGCACGGGTCGTGGTCACCGCGCCCGTCTCCAGATCGGCGTCATGGCGAGCGCGATGATCCGGTCGGTCCCTCGGTCGATGGTCATGCGCGCCACTCCCCTATGACGCACCGGACGTGACGATGGTTGCTGAAGTCCGTCCTCGCAGATCCGCGGCCGGAGACGACGGGGTCAGCCGACCGAGCGGTCCCCGGTCCAGAACTGCGCGCGCAGCGCCTTCTTGTCCGGCTTGCCGAGGCCGGTGAGCGGCAGGGCGTCGGTGGCGATGACCTGCTTGGGCGCCTGCACCGAGCCCTTGCGGTCCTTGACCATCTCCTGGATCTCGGCGATCACCGCGTCGGTGAGCTCGTGGCCCTCGCGCATCACGACGACGGCGGTGACCGCCTCGCCGAACTTCTCGTGCGGGGTGCCGATCACCCCGACCTGGGCGATCGCGGGGTGCTCGGCGACGACGTCCTCGACCTCGCGCGGGAAGACGTTGAACCCGCCGGTGACGATCATGTCCTTGGTGCGGTCGACGATGTACCAGAAGCCGTCCTCGTCCTCGCGCGCCACGTCGCCGGTGTGCATCCAGCCGTCGCGGAAGGTCTCGGCGGTGACCTCGGGCAGCTTCCAGTAGCCGCCGGAGAGCAGCGGGCCGGCGACGCAGATCTCCCCCGGCTCGCCGACGGGGACCGGGTTGCCGTCCTCGCCGAGCAGCGCGGTGCGGAGCATCGCCGCGGGCCGACCGCAGGAAGAGAGGCGTGCGTCGTTGCCGGTCGCGACGGCCTCGGCGTGGTCCTCCTTGGACAGGTAGGTGATGACCATCGGGGCCTCGGACTGGCCGTAGTACTGCGCGAAGATCGGGCCGAACCGCTCGATGGCCTCCTTCAGCCGCACCGGGTTGATCGCCGAGGCGCCGTAGTAGACCGTCTCCAGCGAGGACAGGTCGCGGGTGCGGCTGTCGGGGTGGTCCATCAGCGCGTAGAGCATCGAGGGCACCAGCATGGTGGCGGTGATCTTCTCCTCCTCGATCACGCGCAGCACCTCGGCCGGGTCGAACTTGGTCAGCACGTGCAGCTCACCGCCCTTGATGACGGTCGGGGCGAAGAACGCCGCACCCGCGTGCGAGAGCGGGGTGCACATGAGGAACTTGGGGTTGGTCGGCCACTCCCACTCCGAGAGCTGGACCGCGGTCATCGTCGAGAACGACTGCGCCAGGCCGATGACGCCCTTGGGCTTGCCGGTGGTGCCGCCCGTGTAGGTGATCGAGGTGATGTGGTCGGGCGGGAGCAGCACCGCCTCCAGCGGCTTCGGCTCGAACTCCGCAGCCGTGGCCACGAGGTCCTTGCCGACGTGGGCGAGCTGGTCGGGCACCGGCCCGATGGTGAGGACCTGCTTGAGGCCGGGGCACTTCTCCAGGAGGCCTGCGGCACGGTCGGCGAAGACCGGGTCGACGACCAGCACGCTGATCTCGGCGTCGTTGATGACGTAGGCGTGGTCGTCCAGCGAGCCGAGCGGGTGCAGCGAGGTGCGTCGGTAGCCCTGGGTCTGGCCGGCGCCGAGGATGAACAGCACCTCGGGTCGGTTCAGCGCCAGCAGCGCGCCAGCCGTGCCACGACCGGCGTCGAGGGACTCGAACGCCTGGGCGTACTGGCTGATCCGCGCCGCCGTCTCGCCGCCGGTCAGCACCGTGTCACCGAGGTGCATGACGGGCTTGGTGCGGTGCCGCTTGAGGGCGGCGACCATGAGGTGGCCGTTGTGGGTGCCGGTGCGCAGGGTGTCCAGGTCGCTCATGGGGGCGACACTAGAACGTGTTCCAGTTCTGCGCCAGGGTGGTCCGCCGGCGGGTCGTCTCAGGCCCAGGACGGGATGATGAACACGCCGTGCGCCTCGACCGTGACCTGGTCCGGCGTGCCGAGCGTCGCCTCGACGAAGACCTTGCGGCCCTCCTCGCGGGCGATCCAGCCCTCCAGCACGACCGGGCCGAGCGGCGTCGGAGCGGCGTACCGACCCGTGAGCGTGCCGGTCATCGTGACCCGGCGGTGGCCGTCGCTGCCGACCTCGCCCATGAGGTGGTCCAGGAGCAGCATGGTGACGCCGCCATGGACCAGCCCCGGCGGACCTTCGTACGCCGCACCCAGCTCGACCTCGGTGCGCAGCCCTCCCCCGGGCCGCTCGAGCAGCTCCAGCGGCGGGGCGATCGCGTTGCGACGACCGACGACGGCGTTGCCCCAGTTCCAGGAGCGGCCCTCGTCGTTGTAGTGGATGCCGAACGGGCCGGGCAGCTGCTCGGCACGCAGCTCCTCGGTCAGCGCGCGCACCCGCTCCTCGACGGACCTGATGCGCTCCTCCGGCACCGTCGAGCGGATGGTGGCGTCGACGAGCCCGCGGACGGCGTCGGCGAGCGCGTCGTACACCTCCTGCTGCCGGTCGACCTCCGCAGTGGGCAGGTCGGAGTGCGCGAAGGCGCTGAGCCCGATGACCTCGGTCATCTCAGGCCAGCAGCTCGGCGACCCGGCGGACCTCGTCGGGCGAGTGCAGGCTCACCATGAGCGTGGTGACGCCGGTGGACTCCCACTCCGCGACCTTCTCCTTGACCTCGCCCTCGGTCCCGATGATGTGCATGTCCTCGACCAGCTCGTCGGGGATGAGTGCGGTGGCGCGCTCCTTCTCCCCGGAGAGGAAGAGCTTCTGCACCTCCTCGGCGAGCTGCTCGTAGCCCATCCGCACGAAGACCTGGTTGTGGAAGTTCATCTCCTGGGCGCCCATGCCGCCCATGTAGAGCGCGGCGAAGGGCTTCATCGCGTCGAGCGCGGCGCGCTTCTCGGCCTCGTCCTTCACGATCTGCAGGTGGCAGGTCGCCGCAATCTCGAAGGTCTCGCGGGTGCGCCGGGCGCCGGGACGGGCGAAGCCCTCGTCGAGCCAGTCCTGGTACATCCCCGCCGACCTGGGCGTGTAGAAGATCGGGATCCACCCGTCGGCGATCTCGGCGGTCTGCGCGACGTTCTTGGGGCCCTCGGCGCCGAGCCAGATCGGGACGTCGGCGCGCAGCGGGTGCGTGATGGGCTTGAGCGGCTTGCCCAGGCCCATCGCACCCTCGCCGGTGTAGGGCAGCGGGTAGTGCGGGCCGTCGTTGGTGACCGGGCCCTCGCGGCGCAGCACCTGGCGGATGATGTCGACGACCTCGCGGGTGCGGGCCAGCGGCTTCTTGAACGGCTGGCCGTACCAGCCCTCCACGACCTGGGGGCCGCTCACGCCCATGCCGAGCACGAGCCGGCCGCCGGAGAGGTGGTCGAGGGTCAGCGCGTGCATGGCGATGGAGGTGGGGGTGCGGCCCGACATCTGCACGATCGAGGTGCCGAGACGCACGTTGCTCGTCTCCCGACCCCACCAGGCCAGCGGCGTGAACGCGTCGGAGCCCCAGGCCTCGGCGGTGAAGATCGCGTCGAAGCCGGACTCGTCGGCGGCCTGCACGAGGTCGCCGTGGTGCGTCGGCATCTGCGCCTGCCAGTAACCCAGCTGAAGTCCCAGTTTCATGAGGGACACCCTGCCAGAACAGTTGCCATCGGCATAGAACACGTTCTAGTTTTGAGGCATGTCCCGCACCCTGTCGGCGCCGGTGACGGTCGCCTTCGACTACACCCGCTCCACCGGTCCTGTGCTCGGCCGGTTCCTCACCGGTCTCCGCGACGGCGTCGTCGTCGCCGGCCGCACCTCCGACGGGCAGGTCGTCGTGCCGCCCCCGGAGTACGACCCGGTGACGCACCAGGCGCTCGAGGACTTCGTCGAGGTCTCCCCCGTCGGGACGGTCACGTCCTGGACGTGGGTGCCCGAGCCGGTCAAGCACCAGCCCTTCGACCGTCCCTTCGCCTACGTCCTGGTGACCTTCGACGGTGCGACGAAGCCCTTCCTCCACGCGCTGGACGTCTCGTCCCCCGACGAGGTGTCCACCGGCATGCGGGTGCGGGTGCGGTGGGCCGAGGAGCGGGTCGGAGCCATCACCGACATCGCATGTCTCGAGCCGCTGCCCGCCGGCGAGGAGGCCGCCCCGGTGGTGGCGCCGAGCGGTGCGGTCGATCCCGTCACCGGGATCGTCGTGCCGGTCAGCCTGGACTACACCTACGCCGCCAGCCCCGAGGAGTCCGCGTTCTACCGCGGCCTGGAGCAGGGCCGGATCGTCGGCCAGCGCTGCCCCACGTGCAACAAGGTCTACATCCCGCCGCGCGCGGCGTGCCCCTCGGACGGCACCCCCACCGCGGAGGAGGTCGAGCTGTCCCACACCGGCACCGTGACGACCTTCTGCATCGTCAACGTGCCGTTCCTCGGCCAGCGGATCACCCCGCCGTACGTCTCGGCGTACATCCTCCTCGACGGCGCGGACATCGCCGTCCTGCACCTGATCCTCGACTGCCCCGCCGACGAGGTGCGGATGGGCATGCGGGTCAAGGCGGTGTGGAAGCCCGAGGACGAGTGGGGCACCACGATCGAGAACATCAGCCACTTCGCGCCGACCGGTGAGCCGGACGCGGACTTCGAGACCTACAAGCAGCACCTGTAAGCGGCGGAAGAGACGGGAAGAGATCACATGAGAGACGTCGCCGTCGTCGGGTTCGCCCAGCGACAGATGAGGGACTTCGACGGGTCGCCCACGTGCGTGGAGCTGCTCGTCCCCCTGTTCAAGGAGTGCTACGAGCAGACCGGCTGGACCCGCAAGGACGTGGGCTTCTGGTGCTCGGGGTCCTCCGACTACCTGGCCGGCCGCTCCTTCTCCTTCGTGCAGGCCGTCGACGCGATCGGCGTCATCCCGCCGGTCAACGAGTCGCACGTCGAGATGGACCTGGCCTGGGCGATGTACGAGGCCTGGATCAAGATCCAGACCGGCGAGGTCGACACCGCGCTGGTCTACGCCTTCGGCAAGTCCTCGGCCGGCGTGCTGCGCCGCACGCTGTCGCTGCAGCTCGAGCCCTACACGATGACCCCGCTGTGGCCCGACACCGTGTCGTTGGCCGGCCTGCAGGCCCGCGCCGGCATGGACGCCGGCCTGTGGGACGAGCGCGCCATGGCCGAGGTCGTGAACCGCTCGCTCACCGACGCCGAGAAGAACGACTGGGCGCTACGCAAGGGCGGTTCCTCGGTCGAGGAGCTGCTGGCGCGCCCGATGTACGCCGACCCGCTGCGCAAGCACGACTGCGCCCCGGTGACCGACGGTGCCGCTGCGATCGTGCTGGCCGCCGGCGACCGGGCCCGCGAGGTGTGCGACCGACCGGCGTGGCTCACCGGCCTGTCGACGAGCCACCAGGAGCTGGTGCTGCGTCGGGAGGCCGGCCTGGCCGACGACGTGACCATCAACCCCTCGGGCGGGGCGCTGGCGAGCAACCCGATGTTCTCCGCCGGCGGCATCCGCGTCGGCGAGGCCGCGCGCCGCATCTGGGCCGGGGAGTCCGACAAGGCGCTCGCCCACGCGACCAGCGGCCCGGCGCTGCAGCAGAACTTCATGTGCACCCTCGAGGTCTCGACGGGCTCGACCACCGGAGGTAACCGATGAGCAAGCAGCCCGCCGCGGTGATCGGCGTCGGCCAGACCCACCACCGCGCCCAGCGCAAGGACGTCTCGATGGCCGGTCTGTGCCGCGAGGCCATCGACCGGGCGCTGCTCGACGCGGACATGACCCTCGACGACATCGACGCGATCGTCGTCGGCAAGGCGCCGGACCTGTTCGAGGGCGTGATGATGCCGGAGCTGTTCCTCGCCGAGGCGCTCGGCGCGGCCGGCAAGCCGCTGCTGCGCGTCCACACCGCCGGCTCGGTGGGTGGCTCGACCGCGATCGTTGCCTCCTCCCTCGTCCAGGCCGGCGTGCACAAGCGCGTCCTGACCGTGGCCTACGAGAAGCAGTCGGAGTCCAACGCGATGTGGGCGCTGTCGGTGCCCGTGCCGTTCAACATGCCCGTCCACGCCGGCGCGGGCGGCTACTTCGCCCCGCACGTGCGCTCCTACATCCGCCGCTCCGAGGCCCCCACCCACGTGGGCGCGATCGTGGCCGCGAAGGACCGCACCAACGCGCTGAAGAACCCCTACGCCCACCTGCGCGAGGAGAAGACCGTCGAGCAGGTGCTGGCCTCGCAGATGCTGTGGGACCCAATCCGCTACGACGAGACCTGCCCCTCCTCCGACGGCGCGTGCGCCCTGGTGATCGTCGACGAGGACACCGCGAGGTCGTCGGCCAACCCGGCGTGGATCCACGGCACCGTCATGCGCTCGGAGGCCACCACGGCCGCCGAGCGCGACCAGGTCAACCCGCAGGCCTCGCGCGACGCCGCGGCCGCCCTGTGGAAGCAGGCCGGCATCACCTCACCCATCGACGAGATCGACGCCGCCGAGATCTACGTGCCGTTCTCGTGGTTCGAGCCGATGTGGCTGGAGTCGCTGGGCTTCGCCGAGGAGTACGCCGGGTGGAGGCTCACCGAGTCCGGCGCGACGGCCATGGACGGCAGGATCCCGGTCAACTGCTCCGGTGGCGTCATGTCCTCGAACCCGATCGGCGCCTCGGGGATGCTGCGCTTCGGCGAGGCGGCCCTGCAGGTGCGCGGTGCGGCCGGCGAGCACCAGGTCGACGGGGCCCGACGGGCTCTCGGGCACGCCTACGGCGGTGGCTCACAGTTCTTCGCCATGTGGGTCGTGGGCTCGGAGAAGCCGAGCAACTGAGGTCGCGTCCCTCCTCGGTAGGGTCGGCGTCATGATCGAGCTCAGGACGCCGGCCCAGATCGAGCAGATGCGCCCCGCGGGGCGGTTCGTGGCCTCGGTGCTCACCGCGCTGGCTGAGAAGGCCGCCCCGGGGGTCAACCTGCTCGAGCTCGACGCGCTGGCCCACGACATGATCCGCGAGGCCGGCGCGGAGTCCTGCTACATCGACTACCACCCCTCCTTCGGGGCCTCGCCGTTCGGCAAGGTGCTGTGCACGTCGGTCAACGACGCCGTGCTGCACGGTCTGCCCCACGACTACGTGCTCGCCGACGGCGACCTGCTCTCGGTCGACTTCGCGGCCTCGGTCGACGGCTGGGTGTCGGACTCCGCCCTGTCGGTGGTTGTGGGAACCCCGCGCGAGGAGGACCTGCGGCTCATCGAGGTCACCACGCGGGCGCTCGAGGCCGGCATCGCGCAAGCCCGCCCCGGCAACCGGATCGGTGACATCTCCGCCGCGATCGCCGGCGTCGCCCGTGAGGCCGGGCTGTCGATCAACACCCAGTTCGGCGGGCACGGGGTCGGGCGCACCATGCACGGCGACCCGCACATCCCCAACGACGGCCGCGCCGGTCGCGGCTTCAAGCTGCAGCCCGGCCTGGTCATCGCGATCGAGCCGTGGTTCCTGCACACCACCGACGAGATCTACACCGATGCCGACGGGTGGACCCTGCGCAGCGCCGACGGCTCCCGCGGCGCGCACATGGAGCACACCGTCGCCATCACCGAGGACGGGCCGCTCGTCCTGACCGCGCGCGACTGAACCGGCTCCGCCGACCGGTCACCAGCGTCGGCGCGCGCCGACGAGGGTGAACCACCGCTCCTTGAGGCCCAGCGCCGCCTTCAGCTCCGAGGCGGGTACGGTGACCGCTCCGGCGGTCCCGACGAGCCGGACGGCGAGGGCGCGGCCACCCCACTCGCCCCCGCCCTCGCGGGAGAGCACGCGGATGCCGGTGAGCTCGCCCACGACGGGCCACCGGGCCTCGAGGGTGTCGTCGGCGATCCGCCGCATCCAGGTGTGGTTCGGGTTCGGCGCCCAGTCGTCGTGCGGGTCGCGCTGGTCGACCAGGTAGGGGATGCCGTCCACGCCGAGCGCGCGGCCGCCGTTGCTGGAGGAGTACATCGTGAGCGCCGGAGCGCCCTGCCAGGTCAGGATCGTCCCCGCGGTGGCCGACACCGCCGCCGACCCGGCCGCGGACTCACCGGCTGCTCCGCCGTACACCTGGCAGGCGGTGGTGTCGCAGACGTCGTAGGTGCGACCGGCCGCACCGGCCCGGGACCGGACGGCGTAGGTGCGGGCAGCCACCGCCTGGGCGGCGACGGCCTGGGCGGGCCAGGACGCGGGCATCTCGCGGGTGACGACACCGCGGACGTAGTCCTCGAGCCCCAGCACGTTGACGGTGTCGCGCCCGTCGGAGCCGGGCACCGAGACCAGTCGCCCCCGGTAGCTGACCTCGCCGGACGGGGTCACCAGCATCACCGGAGCGCCGCCGGCGGTGAACCCCGCCCCCGCGCCCACCGCGCGGTCCTTGCGCCAGCGGACCGCGCCGCCCTGCGTCGTACGACGCTGGAGGACCGTACCCGTCGCCGTCGGCGTGATCCGCCACTGGTCGGTCACGCCGGCGGGCAGCGCTGCGGCTCCCCCGGCGCCGTCGAGCAGCGTCAGGCCGGACTGGTGCCGCACGACGAGGTCGGGCGTGGTGTCGGCGGTGACGAGGACCCGCATCTCACCGTCGGCGTGGCCTGTGTCGGTGCCGGGGTAGTAGAAGTCGAGGATCTCGCGCCAGGTGAGTCCGGCCTCGGCGGCTCCGCCGGCGCCGTACTGGCTCATCCCGTGGCCGTGGCCCCAGCCGTGGCCGCGCAGCACGACCCAGGCCCGCTGCGGGACCGGCACCAGGTCGGTGCGGTCCCGCTCACGGGCAGGCACCTGCTCCAGGACGGCCTCGTCGCCCCGTGGCACCGCTTGCGCCGGCCAGGGAGTGCCGGCGAGGAGCGCGAGCGCCACGAGAAGCCGAGAGGAGCGGGTCACCCCTCTCCCATCGGCAGCGAGTTGCTCAGGTGTAGGAGACCTGGAGGTCCTTGATGCCGTTGACCCAGGCGTGGCGCAGCCGGGAGGGCTCGGCCAGGCGGCTGATGTCGGGGGCGAGGTCGGCGAGCGCGTGGAAGATCAGCCGGATCTCCTGCCGCGCCAGGTTGGCGCCGAGGCAGTAGTGCGCGCCGTGGCCGCCGAACCCGAGCTGCGGGTTGGGGTCACGGGTGATGTCGAACCGGAACGGGTCGGTGAAGACGTCCTCGTCGAAGTTCGCGCTGGCGTAGAACAGGCCCACGCGCTGGCCCTTGGCGACCGGCACCCCACCGACCTCGGTGTCGTTAAGCGCGGTGCGCTGGAAGACGCTGATGGGGCTGGCCCAACGCACGACCTCGTCGACCATGGTGTCCGGACGCTCGGACTTCCACAGCTCCCACTGGTCGGGGTTCTCGAAGAAGGCGTTCATCCCGTGGGTGATGGCGTTGCGCGTGGTCTCGTTGCCGGCGACCGCCAGCAGGATCACGAAGAAGCCGAACTCGTCGTCGGTCAGGCCGCGGTCGCCCATGTGCGCGTTGACGAGCTTGGTGACGATGTCGTCGCGCGGGTTGGCCTTGCGGTCCGCGGCCATCATCATCGCGTAGGCCAGGATCTCGGCGGCCGCGACGTCCGGCTCCCCCTGGATGTCGGGGTCGTCGGAGGCCAGCATCTGGTTGGACCAGTCGAAGATCTTGTGCCGATCCTCCTGCGGGACCCCGATGAGGTCGGCGATCGCCTGCAGCGGCAGCTCGGCGGCCACCTGCTCCACGAAGTTGCCGCTGCCCTGCTTCACCGCGTCCGAGACGATCTGACGCGAGCGGGATTCCATCGTCTCCTCCAGCTCGGCGATCGAGCGGGGCGTGAAGCCTCGGCTGACGATCGCGCGGTGCTGGGTGTGGTGCGGCGGGTCCTGGTTGAGCAGGATCGTGCGCTGCAGCTCGACCTGCTCGCGCTGCATGCCTTCGGAGAAGCGGATGATCGCCCCGTTCTCCTCGGTCGACCAGTCCTTGGAGTTCTTCGAGACCGCCGCGACGTCGGCGTGCCGGGTCACCGCGAAGTAGCCGGACCCCGACTCGACCGACATGCCGTCGTACGAGCCCGGCGCCTGCTCGACCCAGGTGACCGGGAACTGCTGGCGGGCAGCCCGGAAGGACTCGTGCGGGATGCCGCGCTCGAGCAGGAACGGGTCGGTGAAGTCGGTGAAGCCCTCGGGCAGGACGTCGGCGACGGACATGGAACTCCTCGGGTGGGCGTGGCGGGACGGACGGGAGTGGGGTGTCAGCGGTGGTAGGCGACGGGCAGGCTCTTGACCCCGTTGAGCCAGCCGCTGCGCAGCCGCGCGGGCTCGCCGAGGAGCTCGACGCGCACGCCGCTGTCAGCGATCGCGTTGAAGATCAGGTCGACCTCCATGCGCGCGAGGTTGGCGCCGATGCAGTAGTGCGCACCGTGGCCGCCGAAGGCCTGGTGGGGGTTGTGCTCGCGGAGCACGTCGAAGGTGAACGGGTCGGTGAAGACGTCCTCGTCGAAGTTGGCGCTCGCGTAGAGCAACCCCACCCGCTCGCCCTCGGGGATCGTGACGCCACCGACCTCGACGTCACGCAGCGCGGTGCGCTGGAACGCGGTCACCGGGGTCGCCCAGCGGATGATCTCGTCGGTCGCGGTGGCCGGCCGCTGGGCGACGAAGGTCTCCCACTGGTCCGGGTTGGTGGCGAACGCGTGCATGCCCCAGGTGATCGCGTTGCGCGTGGTCTCGTTGCCGGCGACGGCCAGCAGGATCATGAAGAAGCCGAACTCGTCGTCGGTCAGGCCGCGACCGTCGACGTCGGCGGTGACCAGCTTGGTGACGATGTCGTCCTGGGGGTTCTTGCGGCGCTCGTCGGCCAGGGCCATCGAGTAGGCGAGGATCTCCATGAAGGCGACCATCTGGTCACCCTCGACCGTCGGGTCGTCGTAGGACATCATCTGGTTCGACCACTCGAACAGCTTGCCGCGGTCCTCCTGCGGCACCCCGAGCAGGTCGGCGATCGCCTGGAGCGGCAGCTCGGCCGCCACCTGCTCCACGAAGTCACCGCTGCCGGACTCCACCGCGTCGGCCCAGATCTTCTGGGCGCGGGCCTTGAGGTCGTCGTGCAGGGCGTTGATCGCGCGCGGGGTGAAGGCCCGGGACACGATCTGGCGCAGCTTGGTGTGGTCCGGGGCGTCGTGGTTGATGAGCAGGAAGCCGGACTGCTCCCGCTCCTCCTTGGTCATGCCCGGGGCGAAGCGCATGATCACGCCGTTGGCCTGGGTGGAGAAGTCGGTCTGGTTCTTCGACACCGCGGCCACGTCGGCGTGCTTGCTCAGCGCCCAGAAGCCCTGGTGGTCGGGGAAGCCGGCCCGCGCGTCCTCGTCCTGGGCCACGAACGACACCGGCGCCGTACGCCGCATGGCGAGCATCTCCTCGTGCGGCACCCGCTCGGCGAGCACGTCGGGATCGGTCGGGTCGAAGGCTGCGAGCGGGGTGTCGGCGATCGTCACTGGGGACTCCCTTGGTGGTGGCGGTCGCGCCGTGGTGGGGCGCTGGGCTCGTGCGGTCGTGTGCAGGTCGTGGGGTGTCCGCACCCGGTCGCGTCGAGCACGGCAGGTGGAACATGTTCTAGTGAGCAGCATTACATACCGTCGGTAGGTCAGCAACGGTGCGACCCGAGGTGGCACTCGACTGCCACGGGGTGGCGGGCCTTGTCGACGTACGAGAACGTGTTCTAGTTTTGCCTCATGGGTACCCCAGTGATCATCGACGCCGTCCGCACCCCCCTCGGCAAGCGCAAGGGCTGGCTGGCCGGCGTGCACCCCGCCCAGCTGCTCGGGTTCGTGCAGCGCGAGGTGCTGTCGCGGGCCGGGGTCGACCCCGAGCTCGTGGAGCAGGTCGTCGGCGGTTGCGTGACCCAGGCCGGGGAGCAGTCCAACGACATGGTGCGACGCGCGTGGCTGCACGCGGGGCTCCCCCAGCACACCGGCGGCACCGCCATCGACGCCCAGTGCGGGTCCGGCCAGCAGGCCACGCACCTGGTCGCCGACATGATCTCCGCCGGCACCATCACGGTCGGCATCGCGTGCGGCGTCGAGGCCATGTCGCGCATCCCGCTGGGGGCGAACGTGCCGCCGGGGATGGGCGACCCGCGTCCGGACGACTGGACCATCGACATGCCCAACCAGTTCGAGGCCGCCGACCGGATCGCCAAGCACCGGGGCATCACCCGCGCGGACCTCGACGCCTTCGGGCTCGCCTCGCAGCAGAAGGCCCGCGTCGCCGTCGACGAGGGTCGCTTCAAGCGCGAGATCGCGGCGTACGACGCCCCCGTGCTCGACGAGGAGGGCAAGCCCACCGGCGAGCGCCGCTTGGTGGACACCGACCAGGGCCTGCGCGACACCACGCTCGAGGGACTGTCGGGACTGCGCACGGTGCTGCCCGACGGCATGCACACCGCCGGCACCTCCTCCCAGATCTCCGACGGCGCTTCCGCGGTGCTGCTGATGGACTCCGACCTCGCCGCCTCGCTGGGGTTGAAGCCCCGCGCCCGGATCGTCACGCACTGCCTGGTCGGCTCCGACCCGTACTTCCACCTCGACGGCCCGGTCGACGCCACCCGCCGCGTGCTCGACCGCACCGGCATGTCGATCTCCGACTTCGACCTGTTCGAGGTCAACGAGGCCTTCGCCTCGGTCGTGCTCTCGTGGGCCGGCGAGCACGAGGTCGACATGGACAAGGTCAACGTCAACGGCGGCGCCATCGCCATCGGCCACCCCGTCGGCTCCACCGGCACCCGCCTCATCACCACCGCCCTGCACGAGCTCGAGCGCCGCGACGCCTCCACCGCCCTGATCTCGATGTGCGCCGGTGGTGCCATGGCGACCGGGACCGTGATCGAGCGGCTCTGAGGGGTCGCCGCGCTGGAAGGTTGATCGGCGCCCCGATGAACCTCACGGAGGCCGGACGCAGCTTCATCGGTGCGGCGTGAGGTTCAGCGGGGCGCCGACGCACCTCGCAGGCCTCGCTCGCAGGCGCCTGTGGATGACCGGCTGCGGCGATCCGCGCCGGCTCCCATGCTGGGCGCATGATCGAGCACCTCTTCGACGAGCACGGCGTCACGCTGCGCCGCGACCTGGTGGCCGCAGGGGTCCACGACCAAGCCATCCTCAGGCTGCGGCGGGCAGGGTCGCTGCTCAGGGTTCGCCACGGCGTGTACGTCGACCCGACGCGCTGGGAGGCGGCCCCACCTCCTCAACGGCACCTGATGCTGGCACGAGGAGTGCTGCAGATGTACGGAGACGACGTCGCCCTCTCGCACACCAGCGCGGCGATGGCGTACGGCGCACCCGACTGGGCCATCCCCCTCAAGTACGTACACCTCACCGACCTGTACTCGGCCGGTGAGCGACGTCAGGCGTCGGTGCACCACCACCAAGGGCGTTGCGACGTCCATGACGTGAGGCGGCTTGACGAGCACTGGATCACCACGCCAGTCCGCACCGCACTTGACGCAGCCGCGGTGCTCCCCCGCTCCCCCGCCGTGGCGCTCCTGGATCACTTCCTGCACACGGGCCTGGTGACGAAGGCAGAGCTCGCTCTGTCCTTGGGCAGGCGGCAGCAGTGGTCTGCCCACCTCGACGTCCTCCTGAAGGTGGACCAGTCCCAAGTCGGCAGTGAGAGTGTCGGTGAGTCGCGGGCGCGCCTGCTGTTCCAGGACCACGGTCTGGCGACGCCCGTCCTCCAGCTCGAGATCCGCGACGAGACGGGCGCATTCATCGGACGTGTCGACTTCGCCTGGCCCGGGCAGCGACTCATCGTCGAGTTCGACGGGATGACGAAGTACCACCGCCTCCGCAGGCCCGGGGAGACCATCGAGCAAGCCGTGGTGCGCGAGAAGCTCCGAGAGGACCGCATGCGCGACGAGGGCTGGACCGTGCTCCGCATGACCTGGTGGGACCTCGAGCACCCGGACTCCTTCGTCGCCCGGCTGCAGTCACGATGGGCTCGACCGGCCGCCTGACACCAGTCATCGCCATGCTCACGGGCCCCAAACACACCTGCATGGGTGCACCGTGAGCTTCATCGGCGCGCCGACGAAGCTCACACAGGTACGTGGAGCAATCTCACGGACCCCCGACACACCTGCATCGGCGCAGCGTGAGGTTCATCGGGGAGCCGATGAACCTCACGCGCCGCCGTCCCCGCTCACGCCCCGTACACAGGCTCCGGGTCGGGAGCGGCGGCGATCATCTCGCGCAGTGCGGGGCCGACGTCGGCGGCGGACCATCGACCACCGGCGTCGCGGGACTCCCCGTGCGACCAGCCGTTCTCCAGCGTGATGACGGAGCCGTCGATCTCGATCATCCGGCCCGTCACGTCGCCGGCGTCCTCGGAAGCCAGCCACGCGACGATCGGCGAGTTGTCCTCGGGCAGCGCCATCGCGGAGGTGTCGAACGCGCCCTCGGTCATCCGGGTCTTCGCGACCGGCGCGATGCCGTTGACCGTCACGCCGTAGCGACCCAGCTCCTGCGCCGCCACCAGGGTCAGGCCGGCCACGCCAGCCTTCGCAGCGGAGTACGCCGACTGGCCGACCGAGCCCTGCAGCCCGGCACCGGACGAGGTGTTGATGACCCGCGCCGCCCGCGGACGACCGGCCTTGGACTCGTCGCGCCAGTAGGAGCCGGCGTGCCGCAGCGGTGCGAAGTGCCCCTTCAGCAGCACCCGGATGACCGCGTCCCACTCCTCCTCGGAGGTGTTGACCAGCATCCGGTCACGCACGAAGCCGGCGTTGTTGACGAGGATGTCCAACCCGCCGAACGTCTCGACGGCCTGCTGCACCATCGCTGCCGCCTGCTCCCAGTCGGCGACGTCGGCGGTGTTGACCACGGCCCGGCCGCCCGCCGCCTCGATCTCGGCGACCACCGACTCGGCCGGCGTCTCGCCGGTGTCCTCACCGGCCAGCGACACGCCGTAGTCGTTCACGACCACCGCGGCGCCGTGCCGGGCGAGCTCGAGGGCGTGGGCGCGACCGATGCCGCGACCGGCACCGGTGACGATCGCGACGCGACCGGCGAGGAGAGAGGACACAGGGACTCCTTGGGATGTCGGTGGTTCAGATGTGCAGGAAGACGGGCGGCTCGCCGCCGCCGTCGCAAGTGACCCGCGCGCCGGAGACGTACGACGCCAGGTCGCTGGCCAGGAAGACGGCCACGTTGCCCACCTCGGTCGGTGTCGCCATCCGACCCAGCGGGATGGTGGCCTCGATCGCGGCGACCCGGGCGTCGTCGCCGTAGTGGTCGTCGGTCTGCTCGGTGCGGCAGAGCCCGACGTCGATGGCGTTGACGCGCACCCGCGGGCCCCACTCCATCGCCAGCGAGCGCGTGAGCGAGTCCAGGCCGGCCTTCGCGGCGCCGTACGCGGCGATGGTCGGCGCCGGGCGGTGCGCGGAGATCGAGGAGATGTTGACGATCGCGCCGCTCCCCTGCTCCTGCATCACCCGGTTCGCGGCCTGCGCGAGGACCAGCGGGGCACTCAGGTTGAGCGCGAGGATCTTGTCGTGGAAGCGCGGCGACGCGGTGGCCGCGTCGGTCGACGGCGCTCCCCCGGCGTTGTTGACCAGCACGTCGAGCCGACCGTGCTCGGCCACGACCTCGTCGACGAGGGCCGTCACCGCCTCGGCGTCGCGCACGTCGCAGACCCGGTGCGTGCTGCCGGGGACCGGCTCGACCTCCGACCGCGAGCAGGTCACCACGTGAGCACCCGCCTGCAGGAACGCCGACGTGATCCCGCGGCCGATGCCGCGGGTGCCTCCGGTGACGAGGACGACCTTCCCGGTCAGGTCCAGCGAGAGCGCCATGCTGCTACCCTACCAAGCACTTGCTTGGTTGGGCCTCGACAGGTTCGACCGCCGAGAGCCAGCGGCTCGACCGCCGAGAGCCAGAAGCTCGACCACCGACCTGCAGGAGCCCCATGACCATCACCTCCGAGCTCCGCGACGACGGCATCCGCGTCGTGACGATGGAGCACCCTCCCGTCAACGCCCTCACCGTGCAGGGCTGGTTCGACGTCGCTGCGGCGCTCGCCGAGGCCAGCGCCGACATGGACACCAAGGTCGTGGTCCTGCGCGCCGAGGGCCGCGGCTTCAACGCGGGCGTCGACATCAAGGAGATGCAGCACACCAGCGGCTTCGACGCGCTCATCGGCGCGAACAAGGGCTGCTACGCCGCGTTCAAGGCGGTCTACGAGTGCTCGGTGCCGGTCATCGCGGCGGTCAACGGCTTCTGTGTCGGCGGCGGTGTCGGCCTGGTCGGCAACGCCGACTGCATCGTGGCCAGCGACGACGCCTACTTCGGCGTCCCTGAGGTCAACCAGGGCGCCCTGGGCGCCGCCACCCACATGGCGCGGCTCGTGCCCCCGCACATGCTGCGGACCCTCTACTTCACCGCCCGCACCATCAAGGCCGTCGACCTCGTGCAGTTCGGCTCGGTCCTCGAGACCGTGCCGCGCGAGGAGCTGATGGACGCAGCGCTGCGGGTCGCGACCGACATCGCGAGCAAGGACACCCGGGTCATCCGCGCCGCCAAGGAGGCGCTCAACGGGATCGACCCGGTCGACGTCAACAAGAGCTACCGCTTCGAGCAGGGGTTCACCTTCGAGCTGAACCTCGCCGGGGTGGCCGACGAGCTGCGAGACGAGTTCGCAGGAACGGAGAAGAGCAAGAAGTGAAGGGCCCACGCGACAAGCGGATGTCGATCGACGAGGTCGTCGACACCCTCGAGGACGGCATGACCATCGGCATCGGCGGCTGGGGTCCGCGGCGCAAGCCGATGGCCCTGGTCCGCGCGATCTACCGCTCGGACCTCAAGGACCTCACCCTGGTCAGCTGGGGCGGCGCCGACGTCGGCCTGCTCACCCGCGCCGGCAAGGTCCGCAAGCTGGTCTACGCCTTCGTCTCCCTCGACTCGGTGCCCCTGGAGCCGAACTTCCAGAAGGCCCGCCAGGAGGGCACCATCCCCGAGGTCGTCGAGCTCGACGAAGGGATGTTCAACACCGGCCTCCAGGCCGCGGCCCAGCGCCTGCCGTTCCTGCCGATGCGGGCCGGCCTGGGCTCCGACGTCCTGGTCAACAACCCGTGGATCAAGACCATCGAGAGCCCGTACGACGAGGGGTTCGGCCACGAGACCCTCGTCGCCGTGCCTGCGCTGCGCCTCGACGTCGCCCTGGTCCACATGAACCGCGCCGACCAGCACGGCAACGCGACGTACCTCGGCCCCGACCCGTACTTCGACGACCTGTTCTGCATGGCCGCCGACCGCGCGTACGTCAGCTGCGAGCAGGTCGTCGACACCGCCGGCCTGAGCCACGACACCCCGGTCCAGAGGCTGCTGCTCAACCGGATGATGGTCAGCGGCGTCGTCGAGACGCCGAACGGCGCACACTTCACCACCTGCACGCCCGACTACGAGCGCGACGAGAGGTTCCAGCGGGCGTACGCCGCTGCCGCCGGCGGGTCCGAGGAGGACTGGCAGGCGTTCCACGACCGGTTCCTGACCGGTGACGAGGCTGCCTACCAGGCGGCCGTCGCGGCGTTCCAGGAGGAGCAGGCATGAGCGAGACGACCGACATCACCACCGCCGACGTCTGCGCGGCCGCGATCGCCGACGCGTTCAAGGACGACGGCGAGATCTTCGCCAGCCCGATGGGCATGCTGCCGATGCTCGGGGTCCGGCTGGCCAAGCTGACCTCCAACCCCGACCTGGTCATCTCCGACGGCGAGGCGTTGTTCCTCGCCGGGGTGCCGCCGCTGTTCGCGAAGGCCGACAAGGTCGAGGGCTGGATCCCCTTCCGCAAGGTCTTCGACGTCGTCGCCTACGGCAAGCGCCACGTGATGATGGGTGCCACCCAGATCGACCGGCACGGCAACCAGAACATCTCGGCCATCGGCGACTTCGCCCAGCCCAAGCGCCAGCTGCTCGGCTCGCGGGGCGCGCCGGGCAACACGGTCAACAACCGGACGTCGTACTGGGTGCCCCGGCACTCCCCCCGCGTCTTCGTCGAGGCCGTCGACATCGTCTCGGGGGTCGGACCCTCGCGGGCGGCGGCGGCCGGCGCCGCCCGCTTCAACGACATCCACCGCGTCGTCTCCAACCTCGGCGTCCTCGACGTCAACGGCCCCGAACGCACGTTGCGGCTGCTCTCGGTGCACCCCGGCGTCACCGTCGACCAGGTGCGCGAGGCCAGCGGCTGCGAGATCCACGTCGACGGCGCCGACTCCGACGTGCCCGTGACCCGGGTGCCCACGACCGAGGAGCTGCTGGTCATCCGCGAGGTGCTGGACCCCAAGGGCCTGCGCTTCAAGGAGGTCCCCCGACCGGAGGCCCCGCGATGATCGAGCAGCAGATCCGTACGCCGTTCACCGACCTGGTCGGGGTCCGGCACCCCGTCGTGCAGACCGGCATGGGCTGGGTCTCCGGCGCCCGTCTGGTCTCCGGCACCGCCAACGCCGGCGGCCTGGGCATCCTGGCCAGCGCCACGATGTCCTACGAGGAGCTCGAGAAGGCGATCGTCGAGGTCAAGGGCCGCACCGACGCCCCCTTCGGCGTCAACCTGCGCGCCGACGCCAGCGACGCTCCGCAGCGGGTCGAGCTGCTCATCGAGCACGGGGTCAAGGTCGCGTCCTTCGCCCTGCAGCCCAAGCCGGAGCTGGTCACGCGCCTGAAGGACCACGGCATCGTCGTGATGCCCTCCATCGGTGCGGCCAAGCACGCGATCAAGGTCGCCGGCTGGGGCGCCGACGCGGTGATGGTCCAGGGCGGCGAGGGCGGCGGCCACACCGGCCCCGTCCCGACCACCCTGCTGCTCCCGTCGGTCCTCGACGCGCTCGCCAGCGTCGGCAGCGACATCCCCGTCGTCGCGGCGGGCGGCTTCTTCGACGGCCGCGGCCTCGCGGCAGCGCTGTCGTACGGCGCCGCCGCGGTCGGCATGGGCACCCGCTTCCTGCTGACCCAGGACTCCGCGGTCCCGGACGCCGTGAAGCAGCTCTACCTCGAGCGCGGCCTCACCGACACGGTCGTCACCGCCAAGGTCGACGGCATGCCGCACCGGATGCTGCGCACCGGGCTGGTCGAGGAGGTCGAGGAGACCTCGCGCCTGCGCCGGCTCGCACCCACCGCCAGGCGGACCCTGGAGTTCAAGAAGGACTCCGGCATGTCGTGGCTCGGTCTGGCCAAGGACGGCCGCGCCATGAAGAAGGCCTCGGGTCGCACGCTGGGGCAGATGGCGCTGGCCGCCAACACGCCGACCATGCTCAAGGCCGGTCTGGTCGAGGGCGACACTTCGGCGGGTGTCCTCGCCTCCGGCCAGGTCGTCGGCATGATCGACGACCTGCCGACCTGCGAGGAGCTCATCGACCGCGTGGTCACGGGTGCCGCGCAGGAGCTGGGTCGCGCGGCGTCGTACGTCGTCTGAGGGTGCTGGTCGGCCGGGCGGCTCAGCCGCCCGGCACGTACCCCTGCGGCGGCGCCCACTCGCCGTCGTTGTCGAGCAGGTGCTGCCATATGTCGTACTCGGCGCGGTAGTGCTCGGTCAGGCGTGACCGGGTGTCGGGCGAGAGCTCGGGGAGGGCCTGCGAGGTCGACCAGTTCTTGGTGACGACCTCGACCTCGCGGCCCAGCCGCCGGTCGATGTAGCCCTGCCAGGCGTCGGGGCGCTCGAGCGCGAAGATCCGGTCGACCCCGATCGCCAGGGTGTCGTCGAGGGAGACGAACCGTGCCTGGCGGCCGTTGATGGCGCCGGGGCGGCCCTCGATGTGGGCGACGACGAACTCCTCGAAGGAGACCTCACCGGTCCACTTGCCGTCGTTCCTCTCGGCCAGGGCCGGGCGCTGGCGGTAGCGCCACCACGACTCCAGCCACGACACCGGCTCGCGGTAGAGCGTGACCAGCTCGTAGTCGCTGCGCTGGTAGCCCGCGCCCGCCAGCACCGGCACCATCCGCTTGGTGAAGGTGCGGCAGTTCATGTGCTTGAGCTTCGGGTTGACCCGCATCAGGATCTCGGCGTGCCCCTTGAGACTGGTGACCAGCGTCGTCGACGCGCACTTGGGCATCGAGAGCATCACGAAGCCGTGGGCAGGCAGGGCGATCACGTCCGCGAACCTATCCCACGCGGGCCCTCCCACGAGTCGCCGCCCACCGGTCGCCGGACGTTCACCGAGCCGTCGCCGACGGACGTCGCAGTGGTGCGTTGATCAGGCCATGTGCACCGACGGACACCACCACTCCCACGCCGACGGCGGCGAGCCCCGGCCGCTGCGGGTCCCGACCGGCCCGACGAGCCGACGTACCTTCGTGCAGGCGGGCGGCGGCCTGCTGCTGGCCGCCGGCGGGGTGGGCGCTGTGACGGGCACGGCGCTCTCGAGTGACGCAGCGCCCGGCCGAGGCGCGTCGCGCACGAGCCGAATCACCCGCGGCACGCACCTGGTGCACGCCGACCTGCACAACCACACCCTGATGTCCGACGGCGATGGGGACCCGGCGCTCGCCTTCGACTCGATGCGGGCGGCCGGTCTCGACGTCGCGGCCCTGACCGACCACGCCACGATCAGCGACAACGTCCTGGGCGAGGTGCTCGCCGGTCTGCTCCCGCCGGAGTACAAGCAGCTCGCTGGAATCCACCAGGGCGACTGGGCGCAGACCAAGGCGTACGCCGACGCGGCCAACACCGACGGGGCCTTCACCGCGATCCGCGGCTTCGAGTGGTCCGAGCCGCTGCTGGGCCACGTCAACGTGTGGTTCACCGAGCACTACGTTGACGTGCTCCAGGCAGGCGTCATGCAGCCGTTGCTGGACTGGTTGGCCCGCGAGCCCGGTCTCGTGCTCGACGGGGGTGCGGACGGGTTGGCCGGCTTCAACCACCCGGGCCGCGAGCCCGGTCGCTTCCAGGAGTTCCACTACGACGAGCGGATGCGTGACCGGATCGTCAGCCTGGAGATGTTCAACCGCGGCGACGACTACCTCTTCGAAGGCTGGGCCGACGGCAAGTCCAGCCCGCTGTGCGCCTGCCTCAACGTCGGCTGGCGCACCGGGATCGCCGGCGTCACTGACGAGCACGGCACCGACTGGGGCTTCCCGGAGGGCAAGGGCCGCACGGGCCTGTGGGTCACCCACCACACGCGAGGCGGGGTGAAGCGGGCCATGAAGCGGCGCCGCTTCTTCGCCACGCGAACGTCGGGCCTGCGACTCGACGCCACCGCGGAGCTCAAGGACGGACGGAGACGACCGATGGGCTCGACCATCCCGATCACCAAGGACCGCAACGTCCTGAGGGTGCGCCTCGACCTGGCTCGTGACCGGGCGTGGCGAGGTCGCAGGTTGCACGCCCAGGTCCTGCGACCGGGCGTCGATGCCCCCGAGGTCGTCAAGGTGGTCCCGTTCGACGTCGGACCGGTGCTCGACTTCCGGGTGAAGGTCGACGTCGAGGACGGCGACTGGATGCTGGTGCGAATCTCCGACCCTGACGAGCCCAATGCCTCCCCCGGTCCCGACGGGCACCCGTGCAACGACCTGGGCGTCGCCTACACGAGCCCGTGGTGGCTGGAGCCGCAGGCCGGCTGACCCCACGCGTGCGCGAGCGACGTCTCGACCGTGCGCCAGCGACCTCTCGGCCGTGCGCCAGCGACCTCTCGGCCGTGCGCCAGCGACCTCTCGGCGGTGGGTCAGAGGCGCTCGATGATCGTGACGTTGGCCTGGCCGCCGCCCTCGCACATGGTCTGGAGGCCGTAGCGGCCCCCGGTGCGCTCGAGCTCGTTCAGCATGGTGGTCATCAGGCGGGTGCCCGTCGCGCCGATCGGGTGGCCCAGGGAGATGCCGCCGCCGTTGACGTTGACCTTGTCGTGAGGTGCGCCGGTCTCCTTCATCCAGGCCAGCACGACCGAGGCGAAGGCCTCGTTGCACTCGAAGAGGTCGATGTCCTCGATCGAGAGCCCGGTGCGCTCCAGGGCGTGCTTCGTCGCGGGGATGGGGCCGGTGAGCATCCACACCGGGTCGTCGCCGCGCACCGAGAGGTGGTGGATGCGGGCGCGCGGGGTGAGCCCGTGCTCCTTCACCGCCGCCTCGGAGGCGATGAGCATCGCCGAGGAGGCGTCGCAGATCTGCGAGGCGACCGCCGCGGTGATCCGCCCGCCGGGGGCCAAGGGCTGCAGTCCGGCCATCTTCTCCAGCGAGGTGTCGCGCGGGCACTGGTCGGTGTCGAAGACGGTGCCGTCGGGCAGGGTCACCGGCTCGATCTCACCGGTGAAGCGGCCCTCGGAGATCGCGGCGAGCGCGCGCTGGTGCGAGGCCAGGGCGAACTCTTCCATGTCCTCGCGGCTGACGTCCCACTTCTCCGCGATCATCTCGGCGGAGCGGAACTGCGAGACCTCCTGGTCGCCGAAGCGCTCCTGCCAGCCCGGCGACTCCGCGAACGGGGTGGTGAAGCCGTACTGCTGGCCCACCAGCATGGCCGCGGAGATCGGGATGGCCGACATGTTCTGCAGGCCGCCGGCGACCACGAGGTCCTGGGTGCCGGACATGACGCCCTGCGCGGCGAAATGCACCGACTGCTGCGAGGAGCCGCACTGTCGGTCGATGGTCACGCCCGGCACGTGGGCGGGGAGCCCCGCGACCAGCCAGGCCGAGCGGGCCACGTCGCCGGCCTGCGAGCCGATCGTGTCGCAGCAGCCCATGATGACGTCGTCGACGGCACCCGGGTCCACGCCCGTGCGGCGCATCAGCGCCGACAGGATGATGCCGCCGAGGTCGGCGGAGTGGACCCCCGCCAGCGCTCCTCCGCGCTTGCCGACCGGGGTGCGGACGGCGTCGATGATGTAGGCCTCAGGCATGGTCGTGGTCCTTCGCGATTCCGTCGAGCAGGATGGTGAGGTACTGGTCGGCGACGGCGGTGGTGGTGTGCGGCCCGCCGGGGCGGTACCACCGCACGGCCACCCACACGGTGTCGCGGATGAAGCGGTAGGTCAGGGTGATGTCGAGGTCGGCGCGCAGCGCCCCGGTCTCGACGCCCTCGGTGAGCAGGCTGACCCACACGTCGCGGGACTGCCGGTTGCGCTCGGCGAGGTAGCCGAAGCGCTCGAGCTGGCCCAGGGTCGCGGCCTCGTTCTGGAAGATCGCCACCTCGGCACCGCGGCGCTCGATCGTCTCGAACGACAGCCGCACCGCCCGCTCGAGCTTGGAACGGGCGTCGTCGGGACTGGCCAGGATGTCGTCGTACGCCGCGAACAGCTCGGCCTGGAAGGTGCGCATGAGCTCGTCGACCATCGACTCCTTGGAGTCGAAGTGGTGGTAGAGGCTGCCAGAGAGGATGCCGGCGGCGTCCGCGATGTCGCGGACGGTGGTGTTGCGGAAGCCCTTGGTCGCGAAGAGGTCGGCCGCGATCCGCAGCAGCTCCTCGCGCCGGCTGGCTCCCGCGGTCGACGCCGCTGCGCCGCCGGCCTGCTCAGGCATGCTGGCTGCTCACCGAGACGACCTCGCCGGTGAGGTAGGAGGAGTAGTCGCTGGCCAGGAAGACCATCACGTTGGCGACCTCCCACGGCTCGGCCGCCCGCCCGAAGGCCTCGCGCTGCTTGAGCTCGTGCAGCAGCTCGGGCGAGGTGACCTTCTCCAGGAACGGGTGCATCGCCAGCGACGGGCTCACCGCGTTGACGCGGATGCCGTGCGGCGCGAGGTCGAGGGCCGAGCACCGGGTCAGCGCCATCACGCCGGCCTTGGCGGCGGCGTAGTGGGCCTGGCCCTCCTGGGCCCGCCAGCCGATCACCGAGGCGTTGTTGACGATGACGCCGCGGGTGCCGTTGGCGACCATCCGCTGACCGGCACCGCGCACGCACCGGAATGCGCCGTTGAGGGTGATGTCGAGGACCTTGAGCCACTGCTCGTCGGTCATCTCGAGCACCGAGGTGGTGCCGCCCAGGCCGGCGTTGTTGATCATCACGTCCACGCCGCCGAGCTCGTCGGCGACGTCGAGCATCGCCTGGACGTCGGACTCCTGGGTCACGTCGCACACCAGCTGGCGCACGCGGTCGGCGCCGAACTCCTCGGCCAACGCGGCCTCGGCCTCGGCGAGGCGACGCTCGTGGGTGTCGGAGAAGACGACCGCCTTGGCGCCCTCCTCCAGCACCCGGCGCACGACCGCGGCGCCGATGCCCGCGCCGGCGCCCGCCGTCACGGCGACCACCTTGTCGCGCAACAGGTCGTGGGGAGGGACGTACGCCGGGGTCGGCTGCTCAGGTCGGGTCGCGGTCATGCGTCAGGCTCCCTTGGGCTCGCGAGGAAGGCCGAGCACGCGCTCGGCCAGGATGTTCTTCTGCACCTCGTCGCTGCCGCCGTAGATGGTGTCTGCGCGGGCGAAGAGGAAGAGTCGTTGCAGCTCGTCGAGCTCGTAGCCCGCGGCGCCACGGTCGTGCGGGACCTGCAGCAGGCCGTCGGCGGCCATCACGTCCATGGCGACCTCGCCGAGGCGCTGGTGCCAGTTGCCCCAGACGATCTTGAAGATCGAGCCGGCCCCACCACCGGCCGCGGAGTCCTCGCCTCCGGTCACGGCGGAAAGTCCCCGGATGCCGTTGGCGCGCATCACGGTGAGCTCGGCCTGCAGGGACGCGAGCCGGTCGCGCAGCACGGGGTCGTCGATCGCACGGTTGGCCCGGGCCCGCTCGCAGACCAGGGCGAGCTCGCGCTGGAAACCGACGACCTGGCCGAGGGTCGACACGCCGCGCTCGAACCCGAGCAGGCCCATCGCCACGCCCCAGCCCTTGCCGACCTCGCCGACCACCAGGTCGGCGTCGGTGACGGCGCGGGTGAAGAAGACCTCGTTGAACTCCGAGCCGCCGGTCAGCTGCTCGATCGGCCGGACCTCGACACCGGGCTGGTCGATCGGGACGAGCAGGAAGCTGAGCCCCTGGTGGCGCTGCGACCCGGGCTCGGTGCGGGCGACGACGAAGACCCACTGGGAGAAGTGCGCGTTGGACGTCCACACCTTCTGGCCGTCGATCACCCACTGCGAGCCGTCGTCGGAGAGCCGGGCGCGGGTCTGGACGTTGGCGAGGTCGGAGCCGGCGTTCGGCTCGGAGTAGCCCTGCGCCCAGAGCTCCTCGACGTTCCGGATCGGCTCGAGGAAGCGGGCGCGCTGGGCATCGGTGCCGAAGGCGATGAGGGTTGGACCGAGCAGCTGCTCCCCGAGGTGGTTGACCGTCGCGGGGGCGTTGGCACGGGCGTACTCCTCGTGGAAGACCACCTGCTGCCACAGGCTGAGCCCGCGACCGCCGTGCTCGGTGGGCCAGCCGACGCAGGTCCAGCCCTCGCGGGCGAGGAAGCGGTTCCACTCCAGGCGCTCGTCGAGCGCCTCGTGGTCGCGCCCGGGGCCGCCGAGCCCGCGCAGCGACTTCCACTCGCCGGCCAGGTGGTCCTCGAGGAAGGCGCGCACGTCGGCGCGGAACGCCTCGTCCGCTGCTGAGTAACCCATGTCCACGGGTGCTACCCTACCAAGCACTTGCTTGGTTGAGTGAGAGGTGATCGCGATCAGCGTCGAGGAAGAGCAGACCATCCCGGCGGTCCTCCGGGCCGCCGCGACGCGCTTCGGCGACCACCCGGCGTACGTCGAGGGCAGCACGTCGCTGTCCTACGCCGGCCTCCTCGAGCGTGTCCGACGGACCGCGGCCGGCTTCCGTGAGCGCGGGCTCGAGCCGGGCGGCCGGGTCGTGGTGTGGGGGCCCAACAGCATCGACTGGGTGGTCGCCGCCCTCGCCACGTCGTACGCCGGTGGCGTGCTCGTCCCGGCCAACTCCCGCTACACCGGCACCGAGGTCGCGGCGCTGGTCGACCGTACCCACGCGGTGCTGGTCATGGTCGCCGACGGCTTCCTCGGGCGCACCCAAATCACCGACCTCCGCGCGGCCAGCCCACTCCCGTCGGTGCGCGAGGTCGTCGAGCTGGCGCACCTCCACACCGTGGAGGACGACCCCGACGACGCCCTGGACCACGTGGCGACGGGCATCGCGGCCGGCGACGTGGCCGACATCCTCTTCACCTCCGGCACCACCGGCCAGCCCAAGGGCGCCATGAGCGCGCACCACCAGTCGATCGGCGTGGCGCGGGCGTGGGCCGAGCTGGGCGGGGTCCGCCAGGACGACCGCTACCTCGTGGTCAACCCGTTCTTCCACTCCTTCGGCTACAAGATCGGCATCCTCGTCGGGCTGCTCACCGGCGCCACGCTCTACCCGATGGCGACCTTCGACCTCGACGAGACGATGCGGCTCATCGAGACCGAGCAGATCACCGTCCTGCCGGGCGCACCGACGATCTACCAGTCCCTGCTCGGCGCTCCGGGTCGGGAGGGGCGCGACCTCTCGAGCCTCCGCCTCGCGGTCACCGGCGCCGCCGTCGTCCCGGTCGTGCTGATCGAGCGGATGCGGGCCGCCGCTCCGGAGGGCCTGGGCATCGACCAGGTCGTGACGGCCTTCGGCATGACCGAGGCGGTGGTGGTGACGATGGCCCGCGACGGCGACCCCGCCGAGCTGGTGGCCAGCACCTGCGGTCGTGCCATCCCTGGCATGGAGACCCGGATCGCCGCCCCCGCCGATGATGGCAGCGGCGAGCTGCTGGTCCGCGGCGACTTCGTGATGCTCGGCTACCTCGACGACCCCGAGGCCACGGCCGAGGCGATCGACTCCGACGGCTGGCTGCACACCGGCGACGTGGGCGTGCTCGACGACGCGGGCAACCTGCGGATCACCGACCGGCTCAAGGACATGTACATCTCCGGCGGGTTCAACGTCTACCCCGCCGAGGTCGAGCAGTCGCTCATGAGGCTCGAGGGGCTCGCGGACGTCGCCGTCGTCGGCGTGCCGGACGAGCGGATGGGCGAGGTCGGCAAGGCCTTCGTCGTCCGCGCCGACTCCCCCGCCGGCGAAGCGCTGACCGCCGACGACGTGACCGCGTTCGCCCGGGAGCACCTGGCGAACTTCAAGGTGCCGCGACAGGTCGAGTTCACGGGCGCGCTCCCGCGGAACCTGTCCGGCAAGGTGCTGAAGAAGGATCTCCGCTGATGGATCTGACCCTGTCCGAGTCCGAGCAGGCCTTCCAGGCCGAGGCCCGGGAGTGGCTGGCGGCGCACGTGCCGGCCGAGCCGCTGCCGTCGATGGACACCCCCGAGGGGTGGGTGCTGCACCAGGAGTGGGAGAAGAAGCTCGCCGAGGCCCGCTTCTCGGTCGTCTCCTGGCCGCGTGAGTTCGGCGGTCGCGAGGCCTCGCTCGTGGAGTGGGTGATCTTCGAGGAGGAGTACTACCGCGCCGGCGCGCCCGGTCGCGTCTCCCAGAACGGCATCTTCCTGCTGGCGCCGATCATCTTCGAGCACGGCACCCCCGAGCAGCAGCAGCGCTTCCTGCCGTCGATGGCGACCGGCGAGCGGATCTGGGCGCAGTGCTGGTCCGAGCCGGAGGCCGGCTCCGACCTGGCGTCGCTGCGCTCGACCGCCCGGCGCGACGACGAGCGCGGCGGCTGGGTCCTCAACGGTCAGAAGACCTGGTCCTCGCGGGCGGCCCTGGCTCACTGGGGCTTCGGGCTCTTCCGCTCCGACCCGCAGGCCCAGAAGCACGCGGGCCTGACCTACTTCCTCTTCCCGCTCGACGCCGAGGGCATCACGGTGCGCCCGATCGCCCAGCTGGACGGCGAGGCCGGCTTCGCCGAGATCTTCTTCGAGGACGTCTTCGTCCCCGACGCCGACGTGCTCGGTGGCGTGGGTGACGGCTGGCGGGTCGCGATGAGCACCGCCGGCAACGAGCGCGGCCTCTCGCTGCGCTCCCCCGGCCGGTTCACCGCCGCCGTCGACCGGCTCATCGACCTGCACGGCAGCACGCACCGTGGCCAGGTCACGGACCGCGTCGTCGACGCCTGGGTGCGCGCGCAGGCCTACCGTCTCTACACCTGGGGCACCGTCACCCGGCTCGCCGCCGGCGGCGACATGGGGGCCGCGGGCTCGGTCAACAAGGTGTGGTGGTCCGGGCTCGACGTGGCCCTGCACGAGACCGCGCTCGACATCCTCGGCGCCGAGGCCGAGGTCGAGTCACCGTGGCTCGACGGCTACACGTTCTCGCTGTCGGGGCCCATCTACGCCGGCACCAACGAGATCCAGCGCAACATCGTGGCGGAGCGCATCCTGGGCCTTCCCCGCGAGCCCAAGGGCCAGCCGAAGGAGGCAGCCAAGTGAGGTTCGAGCTCGACGAGGACCAGCGCGACTTCGCCGCCGCCCTGGAGTCCCTGCTCTCCGGCGCGGGCACGGTGGCCGCCGCCCGCGCCTGGGCCGAGGGCGACCACGCCCCCGGCCTCGGCCTGTGGAAGCGACTCTCGGACCTGGGGGTGCTGTCGCTGGCCACCGACGCCTCGCCCGTCGAGGTCGCCATCGCCTTCGAGGCACTGGGTCGGCACGCCGTCCCCGGCCCGTGGGTGGAGTCCGCGGCGTACCTGCCGATCGCCCTCGGCCGCGAGGTCGAGGGCGTGGCGACGGTGGCGCTGCCGCCGCACGTGCCGTACGCCCTGGACGCCGACGTCGCCGACGAGGTGTACGTCGGAGCGACCCCCGCCACGGGGGTGGGCGAGCAGGTCACCTCGGTCGACCGCACACGCCGCCTCTTCCGCGTCGAGGGCGCCGGCGAGCCCCACCGGGAGGCGATCGACCTGGCCGTCCTGGCCACCGCCGCCCAGCTGCTCGGTGCCGGCGAGCGGGTGCTCGCCGACTCGGTGGACTACGTCAAGCAGCGCACCCAGTTCGGTCGTCAGATCGGCTCGTACCAGGCGATCAAGCACGCGCTGGCCGACGTGCGCATCGCGCTCGACTTCGCACGGCCGCTCGTCCACGGCGCCGCCCTCGGTGAGATCGACGTCTCCGCGGCCAAGCTCGCGGCCGGGGACGCGGCGTACCTCGCCTCCCGGGTCGGCCTGCAGGTGCACGGCGCCATCGGCTACACCGCCGAGTTCGACCTGTCGGTGTGGCTGACCAAGATCCGCGCCCTGGTCACGGCCTGGGGCACCCCCGACTTCCACCGCGGCCGGCTGGCTCAGCAGCTCGGCCTGGACTGAGGACGACGATGGACCTCTCCCTCTCCGAGGAGCAGACCGAGCTGGTCGCGACCGTGCGGTCGCTGCTGGCCAAGCGCAGCGACAGCGGCGCAGTGCGCACCGCGATCGCGTCCGAGGCCGGCTTCGACGCCGACCTGTGGCAGGTGCTGTGCGAGCAGATCGGCGTCGCGGCACTGGCGGTCCCCGAGGAGCACGACGGCGTCGGCGCCACCCTCGTGGAGTCGGTCCTGGTCCTCGAGGAGATCGGCCGTGCGCTCGCCCCGGTGCCCGCCCTGTCGTCCCTCGTCACGGCCGAAGCGGTCCTCGCCGGAGCCGACGACGACGCGGCCGCACGCCTGCTGCCACGGCTGGCTGCCGGTGAGATCGGTGCGTTCGCCGTGCTCGAGGGCGGGCAGGCGAGTGCCGTCCTCGACGCGGACCTCGCCGACGTCCTCGTGGCCGCCGACGGCGAGCACCTCTACGAGGTCGACCCGACCGCGGCCCAGGTCTCCTGGACACCGTCGATGGACCAGACCCTGCGCCTGGGCAGCCTGCAGGTCGACGTCGCCACGGCCACCCGCATCGGCTCGGCCGCACCGGCGGTGGAGCGGGCCCACCTGGTCGGCGCCCTCGGCGCGGTCGCCCTGTCGGTCGGCTGCGCCCAACGCGGGCTGGACATGACGGTCGCCTACAGCAAGGACCGGGTGCAGTTCGGCCGCCCGATCGGTTCCTTCCAGGCGCTCAAGCACCGCATGGCCGACATGCTCGTGCAGCTGGAGATGTCACGCTCGGGGTCCTGGTCAGCGGCGTACGCCGTCGCCTCGCAGGCCCCCGACGCGGCCCAGCTGGTGCACGCGGCGAAGTCCTACGTCGCCGAGGCGGTCGCCCAGGTCGCGGCCGAGACGGTCCAGATGCACGGTGGCATCGCCATCACCTGGGAGCACGACGCCCACCTGGTGCTCAAACGCGCCCACGCCCTGGGCCAGCTGTTCGGGGCGCCCCACGTGCACCGCGCCGCACTCGCACTGCCCTGAGCGGGAGCGCTCGCGCACGTCCACGGACGGCCCACACCGCAGTCACCCAGGCGTTGACCAACGGTGTCCCGGGTGAGGACCGGGTGTGGGCTGCGCAGGCCTAGCGTCGTCGCATGAACTCGAACTCCACCACCGCCCGCGGCAGCAGCTCCGCTTCGTCCCACGCCGGCACCGAGGTGCGGCCGGTCGCCGGGGTCGGCATGGTCGCCAACCCGCGACGCACCCGCGTCTGAGCACACGCTGGGCAGGGTCCCCAACGCCCGGGCCGCCGCCCTGTGCAGTCAGTCGGTGGGGATCTCCGTGGTCGCGTAGCGACCACGGAAGAACAGCAGCGGGTCGTCCACGTCGCCGATCTCCAGGCCGAGCACCCGGCCGATGACGACGTAGTGGTCGCCGGCCTCGTGCACGGCGTGGATGCTGCACTCGAGGTGCGCGATCGTGCCCCGCAGCAGCGGCGTGCCCGTCACCGGGGCCGGGGTCCAGTCGACTCCCGCGAACTTGTCCGCGCCGCGGCTGGCCATCTGGTTGGACAGCCACGCCTGGTCCTCGGCGAGGATGTTGACGCAGAACTTCCCGGACCGCTGGATGAGCGGCCAGGCCCGCGAGGTCTTCGCGGGGATGAACATCACCAGCGGCGGGTCCAGCGAGACGCTGGAGAACGACTGGCAGGTCATGCCGACCGGCAGTCCCCCGCTCATCGTGGTCACGACGGTCACGCCGGAGGCGAACTGCGAGAGCACGTCGCGGAAGCGACGCGCCGCTGACACGGCCTCCTCGTCGTCGGCCGGGACCTCGACCTCCTCGCCGGGGCGCAGGTCGAAGATCGAGTCGCCGAGCCACGACTCGATCAGCTCCGGGCTCGGCCAGGTCGCGCGCGCGTCGGTCCGCATCCCCTCGGGGACATCGTCGTGCGTCATGCGAGCCACCCTAGGGACCTCGATGCCTTCCAGCACGTCCGGCCCGCCTACTGCCCGCCGCCGAAGTCGTGGCCCCAGTAGGACACGGCGGTCGACTCGCGGGCGACCCAGGTGCGGTCCTCGACGCGCAGGCCGTCGGTGCCGAACTCCACGTCGAAGCCCGCGGGGCTCTTGACGTAGAAGGAGACCATCTCGTCGTTCATGTGGCGACCGAGCGTCGCCGACAGCGGCGCCTTGTGCTTGCGCACCCGCTCCAGGGCACGGCCCACGTCGTCGAGCTCGTCGACCTCGAGCATGATGTGCACGCACTTGCTGGCGTTGGGCATCGGCAGGAAGGCCAGCGAGTGGTGCCGCGGGTTGACGCCGAGGAAGCGCAGCCAGACCTTCGAGCCCGGCTCCTTCCCGACGAACTCACCGGGCATGCTCATCGAGTCACGCAGGCGGAACCCGAGCACCTCGTCGTAGAAGCGCAACGCCTCCACGTCGTCGGTGACCGGGAGCACCACGTGGCCCATGCCCTGGTCGCCGGTGACGAACCTGGCGGCGTACGGCGTGACGATCGGCCGGGACTCGTAGGTGATCCCGTGGAAGATCTCGAAGACGTTGTCGAAGGGGTCGCTGAAGCGGACCAGCTCCTGCACGCGGCGCTCGTCGAGCTCCTCGCGGGTGCCGTCCTCGAAGTCCACGCCCGCCTTCTGCAGGTGCTCGCGCACCTCCTGCAGGGCGCGGTGGTCGGCGACCTCCCAGCCCACGCAGGTCAGCTCGTCGACGTCGCCGGGGACGACGACCAGCCGGGCAGACACCTCGTCGATGCGCCAGTACTGGTGGTCGGGGTGGGGGCCGCGGCCCTCGGCGAGGCCGAGGACCTTGCCGGCGAAGGTGCGCCACTGCTCCGGGTCGGTGCTGCTGACCCGGACGTAGCCCATGGACTTGATGTCGATCGTCATGTCAGCGCTTCCGTTCGACGTGGCGTGCGAGGAAGGCGGTGGCCACCTCGCGGAACTCCTCGGCCGCCTCGATCTGGGCCCAGTGGCCGCAGTGGGGGAAGACGTGGAGCCGCGCCCTGGGGATCAGCTTGAGGGCCACCATCGCGCCGTCCAGCGGGTTGACCCGGTCCTCGCGACCCCAGGTGAGCAGGGTGTGCTTGCGCAGGCGGTGCGCCTCGCGCCAGAGCATGCCGTCCTCGGCGGTCTCGGGGTTCCAGAACGACATCCCCATCGAGCGCATCGCGTCCTGCGCGCCCGGCGCGGTCGCGTCGGCGAAGCGCGCCTCGACCAGCTCGTCGGTGACCAGGGACTGGTCGACCACCATGGTGGAGATGAACGCCCGCAGGGCCTCGCGGCTCGGGTTCGCGCCGAAGTCCATCAGGCGCTGGACGCCCTCGGTCGGGTCGGCGTGGAAGAGGTTCAGCGACAGCCCGCCCGGCCCCATCATGATCAGCCGGCCGACCCGGTCGGGGTAGGACAGCGCCAGGCGCATCGCCGTACCGCCGCCCAGGCTGTTGCCGAGCACGTGGACCTTCTCGATGCCCAGCGCGTCGAGGACCGCCACGATCGCGTCGGCGGAGAAGCGGTAGTAGTTGCCCACCACCGGCGGCTTGTCCGAGGCGCCGAAGCCGGGCTGGTCGACCAGGATGGTGCGGAACTCCTCGGCGAAGCCGGGCAGTGCCGGGCCGAAGTTCGACCACGAGGAGGCACCGGGCCCGCCGCCGTGCAGCATCACCAGCGGCAGTCGCTCGGCCTTGTCGTCGGTGCGACTGTCGGCCTCGTAGTAGGCGATCCGCAGGTCACCGGCCGCCTCGGTCTTGACCGAGACGAACTGCTGGACCTCGTCCTTGGTCAGCTGCGTCGACACTCAGTACATCCCCGGGTCGATCTTGTGGCCGAACTCGTGCGCGCCGTACATCTGCAGGGCGCGCTCGGGGTCGTTGGCGGCGTGGACGCGACCCGCGTGGGCGTCGCGCCAGGCGCGCTGGAGGTAGGTGCCGCTGGTCAGCGCCCGACCACCGGAGGCCTCGAAGAGCGCGTCGATCGCGTCGATGGCGCGCTGGGAGCCCAGCACCTGGTCGCGCCGGACCTTCAGGCGCGTCTTGAGCGGGATCTTCTCGCCCTTGGCGACGTAGTCCTGCTCCTCGCGGATGTTGTTGACCAGGAGCGCCCAGGCGGCGTCGATCTCGCTGGAGGCCTTGGCGATGCGCACGGCCGAGAACGGGTCCAGGCTGGCTTTCTCGCCGAGGTACGCCGCACGGGTGCGCTTCTGCTGCATCTCCACGTGCTCGTCGTAGGCGCCCATGGCCATGCCGATGATCGGCGTGGTGATGGTGCCGGTGAAGATCGAGTGGAAGGGCAGCTTGTAGAGGTCGGAGGTGTTCTGCTCCTGGCCCGGGCCGCGGCACTGGCCGGTCTCGCCCATCGACAGGGTGAACGCCTCGGGGATGAACACGTCCTCGACCACGATGTCGTTGGAGCCGGTGCCGGCCAGGCCGACCATGTTCCAGACGTCGACGATCGTGTACTTCTCCCGCGGGACCATGAACGTCTTGAAGTCGACGATCTGGCCCTCCTCGGTGAAGACCAGCCCGCCGAGCAGCACCCACGAGCAGTGGTCGCAGCCGGAGGAGAAGCTCCACTTGCCCGAGAGGATGTAGCCACCGTCGGTGACGGTCGCCTTGCCGGTCGGGGCGTAGGAGGAGGAGAGCCGGACGTTGGTGTCCTCGCCCCACACCGCCTGCTGCGCCTCGTCGGCGAACAGGGCGACCTGCCACGGGTGCACGCCCACGACGCTGGAGACCCAACCGGTGGAGCCGCAGGCCGAGGCGATGTCACGCACGGCGGTGTAGAAGGTCACCGGGTCGGCCTCGTGGCCGTCGAAGCGCTTGGGCTGCAGCAGCTTGAAGAAGCCGGTCTCCTCCAGCTCCTTGATGCTCGCCTCCGGGACGACGCGCAGCGCCTCGGTCTCCTCGGCGCGCTCCCGGAAGGTGGGGAGCAGGTCGCGGACGCCGTCGAGAACAGCCTGGGACATCGCACAAACTCCTGTCGGTAGAACGTGTTACTGGTAAGACTAGAACACGTTTCAGTTTTGGACCAGCACTCCCGGGTGAGAGTCGTCTCAGCGACCCCGACGGTGCCGGGTGCAGCGGTGGGTCAGGCGTTGGCCACCTGCTTGTCCTGCTCGGCCTTCAGCATCAGCGCGATGTCGATGAGCTGGTCCTCCTGGCCGCCGATCAGCTTGCGGCGGCCGGCCTCGAGCAGGATCTTCGCGCCGGAGACGCCGTAGCGATCGGCGGCGTTGCCGGCGTGCTTGAGGAAGGAGGAGTAGACCCCGGCGTACCCCATCATCAGGGTCATCCGATTGAGCTCGCACTCTTCGGGCATCGCGGGCTTGATGACGTCCTCGGAGGCATCGACGATCTGGAGGAAGTCGACGCCGGTGCGCCAGCCGAGCTTGTCGCACACGCCGATGAACGCCTCCAGCGGCGTGTTGCCGGCCCCCGCGCCGAAGCGACGGACCGAGCCGTCGATCTGGGTGGCGCCCGCGCGGGCGGCTGCGACGGTGTTGGCGACACCGAGCGCGAGGTTCTCGTGGCCGTGGAACCCGACGTCGGCGACGTCACCGATCTCCGCGACGACGGCGGAGACCCGGTCCGCGGTCTGCTCCATGATCAGGGCGCCGGCGGAGTCGACCACGTAGACGCACTGGCAGCCGGCATCGACCATGATCCGCGCCTGCTTGGCCAGCACCTCGGGGGGCTGGGTGTGGCTCATCATCAGGAAGCCGACGGTCTCCAGGCCGAGCTCGCGCGCCAGGCCGAAATGCTGGATGGAGGTGTCGGCCTCGGTGCAGTGGGTGGCGATCCGGCAGATCTGTCCGCCGTTGTCCTGCGCGGCCCGGATGTCGTCCTTGGTGCCGACGCCCGGGAGCATGAGAAAGGCGATCTTGGCGCGCTTCGCGGTCTCCGCGGCGATCCGGATCAGCTCCTGCTCCGGGGTCCGGGAGAACCCGTAGTTGAACGAGGAGCCGCCCAGTCCGTCGCCGTGGGTCACCTCGATGACCGGGATGCCGGAGCTGTCAAGGGCCTCGACGATGTCGTGGACCTCGGTCGCGGTGAACTGGTGACGCTTGTGGTGCGACCCGTCGCGCAGGCAGGTGTCGGTCAGGCGCAGGTCCAGCTCGCCCCAGGGCTCGGTGCCGTGGGTGCCGTGCCAGGTGCGGGTGAGGGTGTTCAGGTCGGTGCTCATGGGTTGCCTTTCAGGTTCCGGGGTTTCGAGACGGCGCTGGCGCGCCTCCTCAACCGCCGGACGGGGCGAGGATCGAGCGGGCGATGTTCTGGCCGACCTGCGTCGCGGCGGCGGTCATGATGTCGAGGTTGCCGGCGTACGGCGGCAGGAAGTCGCCGGCGCCCTCGACCTCGACGAAGATCGAGACCTTGAGCGCCCCACGGGTGGCCGGCGAGGGGTCGTCGAGCTGGGGCTCCTGGAGCAGCCGGTAGCCCGGGACGTACTCCTGGACGGCCTTCTCCATGGCGAAGACCGAAGCGATGATCGCGTCGCGGTCGGCGTCTGGGTCGGCGGCGCAGAAGATCGTGTCGCGCATGATCATCGGCGGCTCGGCCGGGTTGAGGATGATGATCGCCTTGCCCTCCGTCGCCCCACCGATCTCGCGCACCCCGCTGCTGGTGGTGCGGGTGAACTCGTCGATGTTGGCGCGGGTGCCCGGGCCCGCGGACATGGACGAGACCGAGGCCACGATCTCGGCGTACGACACCGGAGCGACGCGGGAGACCGCGGCGACCATCGGGATGGTGGCCTGGCCGCCGCAGGTGATCATGTTGACGTTCATGGCGTCGACGTGGGTCTCGCCGTTGACCGGCGGGATGACCGCGGGGCCGATCGCGGCCGGGGTCAGGTCGATCGCCCGGATGCCGGCCTCCTCGTAGCGCGGTGCGTACTCGCGGTGCACGTAGGCCGAGGTGGCCTCGAAGATCAGGTCGGGCATCTCGTCCTGCTTGAGCAGCCAGTCCACGCCCTCGTGGGAGGACTCCAGGCCCTTCTCCGCGGCGAGCTTGAGGCCCTCGCTGCTCGGGTCGACGCCGATCATCCAGCGCGGCTCGATGACGTCGGAGCGCAGCAGTTTGTACATCAGGTCGGTGCCGATGTTGCCGGGCCCGACGATCGCTGCGGTCAGCTTGCTCATGGGTCTCCCTGGTTCCTCGGGGCGGGTGCGTGCAGGTGGTGCTGGTGGAGCAGTGGTCAGTCGGTGAACGTGGCCCGCAGCGGGGCGAACCCGCTGATCGTGGCGAGGACGTCGTCGCCGGGGGCGAACGGCACGAAGGGGCCGAGCGCGCCGGAGAGGACCAGGTGGCCCTTGCGGAGCGGGTCGCCGAACCGGGCGGCCTGGACCGCCAGCCAGCGCAGCGCCTCGAGCGGGTCGCCGAGGCAGGCGGCGCCGTTGCCGCTGGAGCGGACCTCGCCGTTGATGGCGAGCGTCATGTCGACGTCACGCGGCTCGAGCTGCTCGAGGGGCCGTGCGTCGTCCATGCCCACGACGTACAGGCCGCTGGACGCGCAGTCGGCCACGGTGTCGGTGAAGCCGATGTCCCAGCCGGCGATGCGGCTGTCGACGATCTCCAGGGCCGGCAGCGCCACGTCGACCGCCGCGCGCACGTCGGCGACGGTGAGGTCGTCGGGGTCACCCGGGTCGATGTCCTGGGACAGGACGAAGGCCACCTCGGCCTCGACCCGCGGCTGGAGGAGGCCGGCCATCGAGATCGGCCCGCCGTGGCTGACGTCCATGTCGTCGAGGAGGTAGCCGAAGTCGGGCTGGTCGACCCCGAGCTGGTCCTGGACCGCCTTGGACGTGGCGCCGATCTTGCGGCCGACCACGATCGCACCGGCGGCGAGCCGCCGCTCCACGACACCCATCTGCACGGCGTACGCCGCGTCGAGGTCGTCGGCGCCGATGAGGTCGCGGACGGGGGCGCACGGCTCCCCGGTCTCCTGGGCTCGGATCAGGCGCTCGCTGGCTGCGCGGATCGCGTCGTCGGACGTCACCTGTCGATACTAGAACCTGTTACAGTTTCGCGCCATGACGGGTGGTCCGACCGGCGCGTTGCCGGCAGAGGTGGATGTCGTCGTCGTGGGAGCCGGTGCGGCCGGCATGAGTGCGGCGCTGCGCGCCGCGTCCCACGGCCTGGAGACGGTGCTGCTGGAGAAGAGTGAGTACTTCGGCGGCTCGACGGCCCGCAGCGGCGGCGGGGTCTGGATCCCCGACAACTACGCACTGCGCGCGGCCGGCGAGTCCGACGGCATCGAGGCGGCCAAGACCTATCTCGACGCGATCGTCGGTGACGTTGTGCCGAAGGTGCGGCGCGACACCTACCTCGAGCGTGGCCCCGAGGTCATGGACTTCATCCGCGACCGCTCCCCCGTGCGCTTCCGCTGGGTGCCGCAGTACGCCGACTACCAGCCTGAGCAGCCCGGCGGCCGCGCCCGCGGCCGCTCGGTCGAGCCCGACCCGATCGACGGGCGCATCATCGGCGAGGAGCTCGACCGACTGCACCCGCAGTACACCAAGGCCCCGGCCAACATGGTGGTGCTGCAGCGCGACTTCCGGAAGATCAGCCTGGGCCTGCGCACCCTCGGCGGCCCGATCACGATGCTCCGGGTGCTGCTGCGGCGCACCCTCGCCGGCCTGCGCCGCCAGCGCCTGTTCGGCATGGGCAACGCGATCGCCATCGGCCTGCGCAAGGCGCTGATGGACGCGGGCGTGCCGGTGGTGCACGAGGCCGAGCTCAGCGAGCTGGTCCTCTCCGAGGGCCGCGTCGTCGGCGTGAAGGTGCAGCGCGACGGCGCCGAGCACGTCGTGCGGGCGCGCCGCGGTGTCGTCATCGGCTCCGGCGGCTTCGAGCGCAACCTGGAGATGCGCGAGAAGTACCAGCCCAAGCCGACGTCGGTGGACTGGACGACCGGCTCGCAGTTCAACACCGGCGGCGGCATCAGCGCGGGCATCACCGCCGGCGCCGAGGTCGCACTGATGGACGACTCGTGGTGGGGCCCGACCATCCCGCTGCCGAGCGGTCCGTGGTTCTGTCTGGCCGAGCGCAACCTGCCCGGGTCGATCATCGTCAACCAGGCCGGCCAGCGCTACATGAACGAGGCGCTGCCCTACGTCGAGGCGACCCACAAGATCTACGAGGGGGAAGCCACCGGTGTAGGGCACGTGCCGAGCTGGATGGTCATCGACACCCGCTACCGCAACCGCTACCTGTTCGCGGGGCTTTTCCCGCGCCAGCCGTTCCCCGGCCGGTGGTACAAGCACGGCACCATCAAGCGCGCCTCGACCCTGGCCGGCCTGGCCGAGGAGATCGGGGTGCCGGCAGCGGCCCTGGAGGCCACCGTGGAGCGCTTCAACGGCTTCGCCCGCAGCGGCGTCGACGAGGACTACGGCCGCGGCGAGTCGGCGTACGACAAGTACTACTCCGACCCCACCGTGAAGCCGAACCCCTCCCTCGGCGTCATCGACCAGGGCCCGTTCTACGCGGTGAAGATCGTGCCCGGCGACCTCGGCACCAAGGGCGGCCTGGTCACCGACGAGCGCGCCCGCGTGCTGCGTCCCGACGGCTCGCCGATCGAGGGCCTGTACGCCGCCGGCAACGCGTCGGCCGCGGTCATGGGCCACACCTACCCCGGCCCCGGCGGCACCATCGGCCCGGCGCTGGTCTTCGGCTACCTGGCCGCCGACGACATCGCCGATCAGGGCGTGGTCTCTCCCGGGACGAGCGCCAGCGAGGAGCGGGCGTCGAGACCACACCCGAACCCCGAGAGCGAGACCGTCTGATGCCCATCGACCCCACCGTCGCGATCGGCTCCCCCGTCGGGGAGGTCGAGTTCTCCTGGAGCGAGAGCGACGTCCTGCTCTACCACCTCGGCATCGGTGCCGGCTCGCGCGAGGGTGACAACCTCTCCCCCGACGCGCTGCGCTACACCCTGGACGGCCCGGCGCTGCAGGTGCTGCCGTCCTTCGGCGTGGTGGCCCCGACCTTCCACATGACCGACCCGCCGCCGCTGGACCTGCCGGGCTGCGACATCAACCTGGCCCAGGTCGTGCACGGCTCGCAGTCGATCTCGGTCTCCGCGCCGCTGCCGACCTCGGGCTCGGCGACGATCCGCACGACGCTCACCGACGTGTGGGACAAGGGCAAGGCGGCGGTCATCTGGCAGGAGGGCGTGGCCACCTCCCCGGAGGGCGGGGAGCTGTGGCGGGTCCGCTCGTCGATCTTCGTCAAGGGCGAGGGCGGCTGGGGCGGCGACCGCGGCTCCTCCCAGGCCGTCGAGATCCCGGAGCGCGTCGCCGACTGCGACGTGTCCTACGACGTCACGCCGCAGCAGGCGCTGCTCTACCGGCTGTGCGGCGATCGGAACCCGTTGCACGCCGACCCCGACTTCGCCAAGGCCGCGGGTTTCCCGGCGCCGATCCTGCACGGGCTGTGCTCCTACGGCATCGTGCTGCGCGAGCTGACCGACGCCCTGCTCGGCGGGGACGCCACCCGGGTCTCCGGGTTCGGTGCCCGCTTCGCCGGCGTGGTCTTCCCCGGGGAGACGATCCGGGTGCAGGGCTGGCAGGAGGACGGGCGCCTGGTCGCCTCGGCCACCGTCGCCGGCGGCCCCCGCGACGGCTCCCCCGTGCTGGCCGACTGCTGGGTCGACCTGGCCTGAGCGGCCGGCTCGTGTGGCTGAGCGCGGTCCAGGGACCGCGCTGAACCACACGAGGCAGTCACAGGGCGCGCCTCAGAGCGTCGTGACGTGGCCCTTGTCGGGGTCCCAGCGCCGCACCTCGGTGAGCCGGAGGTCGATCTCGGGTGCCCCCACGACCTCGAGCGTTCGGCCGAGGTCGGCGCGCGGCACCCGGCGGGCCAGCGTCACGTGCGGCAGCCAGCCCCGGTGCGCGCGGTCGGGCACCTGGACCCGCACGGCGAGGACCCGGCGTACGACGTCGTCGTGCAGGTCGACTCCGAGCGCGATCGTGACCCGGTCGCCGCCCAGGAGCAGGACCCCGCGCGCGGTCGCGGTGACCGGCAGCATCCCCCGCAGCCGGGCCCGGGCGACGTCGATGGCGGCGTCAGGGATCTCGGGCGCCTCCACGACGGTGACGTGCGGCTGGTTGCTCGCCTTGGTGTGGTCGGCCTGGCTGGGCAGCCCGGCGTCCTGCAGCGCCGTCCACAGCTCGCGGACGCGGGCGCGGCCCTCGTCGTCAGGGGTCAGCTCGAGGGCGTGGAGACGAGGCACGCCCGTCAGTCTCCCAGCCAGGCACTGGCCCGACGGGTGTGCTCCGACTTCTTGGCCGGGTCGAGGCCGTCGTACGTCCGGACCGCGAAGCCGGAGCGGGGGTTGCGCTCGAAGACCTCGCGGTGGTCACGGACGAAGGTCCAGTAGAGGCCGTCCCAGTCGGCCTCCCAGTCCCCGCGCGGCAGGTCGCTCATCTTCTTGAGGTAGTTGCTGCCGGAGACGTAGGGCTTGGTGGTGATCGACTCCCCCGCCGCGAACTGGCTCATGGCGTAGACGTTGGGCACCATCACCCAGTCGTAGGCGTCGACGAACATCTCCATGAACCACTCGTACGCCGCGTCCGGCTCGGTGCGCAGCAGGCACATGGCGTTGCCCAGCACCATCAGCCGCTCGATGTGGTGGGCGTACCCGTTGTCCAGCACCCGTCGCAGCACCAGGTCGACGGGGTCCAGCCCGGTCTCCGCGGTCCACCAGCCCTCGGCGAGCGGGCGGGTGTGGCCGAGGTGGTTGCGGCCGCGCATCCGGCGGCCCCACAGGACGTAGGTGGCGCGCATGTACTCCCGCCAGCCGATGAGCTGGCGCACGAAGCCCTCGAGGCTGGCCAGTGGCACGTCATCACCCACATCGAGGGCGTCGGCCAGCACGTCGCGCGGGTCGAGCAGCCCGATGTTGAGCCCCGGCGTCAGCAACGCGTGGAAGACGAAGGGGTGCTCGGCGGAGATGGCGTCCTCGTAGGGCCCGAACTCGGCGAAGCGCTCCCCGAGGAACTGCCGCAGCCCCGCCCGCGCCTCGGCGTGGGACGTCGGCCAGGCGAACGCGTCGGCGTCACCGGGGTTGTCGGGGAACGCCCGCTTCACCCAGGCGATCGCGTCCTCCACCTCGGGGTGCCGGGAGTCCGCGCCGGGTCGCTCGACGTCGGGCACCGGGTGCCCCTTCGGCAGCTTCTTGCGGTTGTCCTCGTCGAAGGACCACTTGCCCCCGACCGGCTCGCCGGAGTCGGTCATGAGCACGTCGAGGCGCGTGCGCTGCCAGGAGTAGAAGTGCTGCATCCGCGCGCGGCGACCGCGAGGGCCGGCGGTGCCGTCGAAGTGCTCGGCGAGGTCGTCGCGCGTGCACAGGAAGTTCGGCGACTCCAGCCACTGGTCGACGATCGGGTCGAGGTCGCGCTCGAGCCAGTCGTCCACCACGTCGTACGCCGACACGTGCACGTCGTCGGAGCCGGCCAGCCCCGCGAGGACCCGGTCGAGGGCGGCCCGGGAGGTGGTGCGCCCGTCGGTGTCGACGCGCTCGACCGCGTACCCCGCCTCCTCGAGCCGGCTGCCGAACCGGCGCATGGAGGCGCGGTGGAGCACGAGCTTCTGGGTGTGGAAGCGGTACTGACGAAAGAGCAGGTCGTGCTCGACCAGCACGAAGACCGTGCCCTCCGCGGCCGAGAGGTGCTGCTCGAAGAGCTGGTGCGGGAGGACGAGCCGGACGCGGGTGGGAGCCACTCCGCGAGCCTAGGCAGGCGCGCAGCGGCACCGGTCACCCCTAGGGTCGCCCCATGGCGCTCCTCGACACCTGGACCTCCGGGTCGCACACGCACGACGGCACCCGCCACCCGACGTACCGCAAGGGCACCGGCCCCGGTGTGGTCGTCATCCACGAGATCCCCGGCCCCACGCCGAGCGTGATCGGCTTCGGCGAGGAGCTGGTCGATGCCGGCTACACCGTCGTGATGCCGCACCTGTTCGGGCGAGCCGAGGCGCCGATGTCCGCCGGCGCGGTGGCGCGGTCGATGCGGCAGGTCTGCGTGAGCGCGGAGTTCACCAAGCTGGCCACCGGCGTCACCACGCCGATCGCCGGCTGGCTGCGCTCCCTGGCGCGCGAGCTGCACGGCGAGCTCGGCGGGCCGGGCGTCGGTGCCCTCGGGATGTGCTTCACCGGCGGGTTCGCGCTGGCGATGATGGTCGACGACTCCGTGGCCGCCCCGGTCCTGTGCCAGCCGTCGGTGCCGTTCGCGGTCGGCCGGAGGCGCTCGGCCGACCTCAACCTCTCCCCCGACGACCTGGCGACGGTCAAGGAGCGGGTCGGGGGCGGGTGCGCGGTGCTGGGCATCCAGTACGCCTCGGACCCGATGACCGGGACCCGGTTCGACACGTTGGACCGCGAGCTCGGTGACGGCTTCCTGCGCGTCGACCTACCAGGCAAGGGCCACTCGGTCGTCACCGAGCAGCGCTCCCAGGTCGCCGTGGACCGGGTCCTGGAGTTCTTCGCCGAGCGTCTGCACTGAGCCCATCGAGCCGGCGCACCGTCACCCCTGCTCGACCTGCCGTCCTCAGGCCAGGCATCGGGCCAGGCGTCAGGCCAGGGACTCGACCAGCGCGTGCCCCAGCGCCGTGCCGGAGAGCCAGGCACCCTCGACGCGCGGCTTGTCCGACCACGAGTCCCCGCAGGCGGCGACGCCGGTGTCGGTGAGCAGGTAGCGCTCGGGACGCCCGGCGACCGGCTTGGCGAAGGTCCAGCGGTGCACTGCGGTGTGCACGGGGTCGAGCGAGGGAGCGGCGTACCTCGTCAGGGCCTCGAGCATCGCCGGGCCGCCGGTCGCAGGGTCCGTGAGGTGCGGCCGCGCGTGCGCGTCGGTCGAGTGCGCGACGAGCACCGGCGCGGCGTCGCAGCGCCGACGGCCGTCGTCGGCGATCCATGCCAGGACAGGGTCGTCGTTGACGAACAGCCCGTCCGGCAGCTCCTCCCAGCAGCGCTGGGGGTAGACCGCGGTCAGGGCCAGCACCGCCTCGTACGCCGCCGTCAGCCCCGCGGCCGCGGCCGGGTGGGCGGCCTCGTCGAGCATCCTGCGGGCCTGCGGGTCGGGCATCGCCAGCACGACCATGCGCGCAGGGCGGCCGTCCACGGTGGGCAGGCCGTCCTCGACGGAGACCCGTTGCACCTCGGTGGCCCCGCGCACCGGCAGGTCGACGGCCAGCACCTCGACCAGGGACCGGATGCCGCCCGGGGTCCCCCAGCGCGTCGGGCCCGACGCGGTCGTGCGCGCGTCCTGCGAGCCGGACACGACCCCGAACGTGTCGGTCCACCCCCGAGCGAGACCGGCCTCCGCCCACCGCGCGACGACCTCCTCGAACGCTGGGTCGGACACCGTGAAGTAGGACGCCCCGATGTCGGCCGGACGGCCCTCGTGGCGGCGCGAGGCCATCCGACCTCCGACCCGACGCCCGCGGTCGACCAGCTCGACGGGGATCCCCGCCGCGGCGAGCACACGGGCACAGGCCACGCCGGAGATCCCGGCGCCGACGATCGTCACGGGCAGGCGAGGGGACTCCACGTGACGAGCCTGGCAGGTCGGCGACGGCGTGGGTCCACCCTGTTGTCGGTGCTCGCTCCTACGGTCGTGGCATGCGCCTCCTCCACACCTCCGACTGGCACCTCGGCCGGTCGTTCCACCGTGAGGGGATGCTCGGCCACCAGGCGGACTACATCGACCACCTGCTCGAGGTGGTGGAGCGCGAGAGGGTCGACGTGGTGCTGGTCGCCGGCGACGTCTACGACCGTGCGCTCCCCCCGGTCGACGCCGTCGCCCTGGCCGACGAGGCACTGGCCCGGTTGGCCGCCTCGCGCGCCCGGGTGGTGGTGACCAGCGGCAACCACGACTCCGCGCGTCGCCTCGGCTTCAGCGCACGCCTCATCGACGCCGCGGGCGTCCACCTGCGCACGGATCCCGACGGCGTCGGCACGCCCGTGCTGCTCGAGGACGACCACGGCCCGGTCGCGGTCCACGGCCTGCCCTACCTCGACCCGGAGTCCGTGCGCGAGCCGTGGGGCCTGGCCGAGCGCAGCCACGAGGCGACGCTGACCGAGGCCATGCGCCGGGTCCGCCGCGACCTCGACGCCCGACCCGGCACCCGCTCGGTGGTCATGGCGCACGCCTTCGTCGGCGGCGGGGCCCGCCCCGAGGAGAGCGACTCCGAGCGCGACATCTCCGTCGGAGGTGTCTCGCTGGTCCCGCTGCCGGTCTTCGACGGCGTCGACTACGTCGCCCTCGGTCACCTGCACGGCCGTCACGTGCTCAGCGACCGGGTGCACTACTCGGGGTCCCCGCTGGCCTACTCCTTCTCCGAGGCCGACCACCACAAGGGGTCGTGGCTGGTCGACCTGGCCGCCGACGGGTCGGTGCGCACCGAGTTCGTCGACGCCCCGGTCCCCCGTCGGCTCGCTCGGCTGCGCGGCAGCCTGGAGGAGCTGCTGACCGACGCCCGGCACGCCGAGCACGAGGGCTCCTGGCTGCAGGTCACCCTCACCGACGCCGACCGGCCGGCGCAGGCGATGGAGCGGCTGCGCCGACGCTTCCCGCACACGCTGGTCCTGGGCTTCGACGCACCGCTGCCGAGCATCGGCGGTCTCCCGGCCACCCGCACGTCCGGTCGCAGCGACCACGACGTGGTCGCGGAGTTCTTCACCACCCTGCGCGGCCGGCCGCCCGCCGACGACGAGTCCGCGCTGCTGCGCGAGGCCGTCGACGCCTGCTGCGAGGACGACGACCTCGCCCGCGAGCAGCGTGCCGAGGTTCCTGCAGGAGCCGCCCGATGAGGCTGCACCGCCTGGAGGTCACCGCCTTCGGCCCGTTCGCCGACACCGTCGAGGTCGACCTCGACGCGCTCTCCGACGCGGGCCTCTTCCTGCTCACCGGACCCACGGGCGCCGGCAAGACGAGCGTCCTGGACGCCGTCTGCTTCGCGTTGTACGGCGACGTCCCCGGCGACCGGGGGTCGGCCAAGCGCCTGCGGGCCGACCAGGCCGCGCCCGGCGTCCGGCCCCGGGTCGAGCTCGAGCTCAGCGTGGCCGGTCGTCGACTGCGCCTCGTGCGCACCCCCGCCTGGGAGCGCGAGAAGCTCCGCGGCACCGGCACCACCACCGAGCAGGCCTCCGTCGTGCTGGCCGAGCGGCTGCCCGACGGCGAGTGGCGCACGCTCTCGACCCGGCTCGACGAGACCGGCCATCTCGTCGGCGACCTGCTCGGGATGACGCTGACCCAGTTCACCCAGGTCGCGATGCTGCCTCAGGGACGTTTCCAGGCGTTCCTGCGCGCCAAGTCCGAGGACCGCCACAAGCTCCTGCAGCAGCTCTTCCGCACCGGTCGGTTCGAGGACGTCGAGGCGTGGCTGCGCGACCACCGCACGGGACTGCGGCGGGAGTCCGGCCGGTTGCAGCAGGTCGTGGCAGACCTGGCCAGCCGGGTCAGCGAGACCGCGGACGTCCAGCCGCCGGAGCCCGACACCTGGGAGGAGACGCTGCTCCCCTGGGCCGTCGACCGCCGGGCGACGGCACACGCCGACCGCGATCGCGCCGAGGGCGCGCGCCGGGACGCCGAGGCCACCGAGGCCCGCGCGCGGGCGGCGCTCGACCGGGCCCGAGCGGCCCACGAGCAGCACCAGCGCTGGTCCCGCGCCCGCAGCGAGCGGGCCGCCCTGCTCGCCCGCGCCGACGAGCACGCGCAGCAGCTCACGGCACTGGGCGAGGCCCGGCGAGCGGTCCCCGTGGTCCTGGCCGAGCGCCAGCGCTCGGAGTGCGTCGAGGCCGTCGCGCGTCTGGAGGCACGCATCGCCTCCTTGCGCGACGACCTGCCCGTGGCCGTGCCGGGCGAGGACCTGGCACCCCACGAGGAGGCGCTGCTGCTGGCCGCCGGCAGGGTCCGGGGCGCGCTCCCCCGCCTGCGGGAGCTCGACGCTCTCGAGCACCGCCTGCCCGGGCTGCAGGAGTCCCGCCGTCGCGCTCGGGCCGAGGTGGAGGCCTGCGTGGCCGACGTGGCCGAGGCCCCCGACCGGGTGCGCGCCGCCCGGGAGCGGCTCGCCGCCCTCCAGGCCGAGGCCGCGGCCCTCCCCGTCCACGAGGCAGCGCTCGCGGGCCTGCGTGAGTCGGTCGGCGCTGCGCTCGAGGCGCGTGCGGTGGAGGCCGAGCTCGCCCCCGCCCGCGCCGAGCACCTCGCCGCCCGCGAGCTCACCGTCACCCGGCACGAGCGGCTGCTGGCGGTCCGCGAGGCCCGGATCGAGTCGATGGCCTCCGAGCTGGCCGGGTCGCTGGCCGTCGGTGGCTGCTGCCCGGTCTGCGGCTCCCACGACCACCCCGCCAAGGCACAGCCGGGCCCCGACGCCACCGATGCCGCCGCGGAGAAGGACGCCCAGCGCCTGCTCGACGACGCCAAGACCGACGAGCACCTGCGTGCCGAGCACGTCCGGGACCTCGAGACCCGCCTGGCCCTCCTCCGCGACCGCGCCGGTGACACCGACCCCGACGCCGCCACGGACGAGGTGCATCGGCTCGAGGAGGCCTGCGCCGGGG